>JAEIOG010000030.1 GCA_016342495.1 Phycisphaerae bacterium | reverse complement strand
AAAAATGAGCCGTCTCACTCAAACAGCCATCGGACCCAAAACGGTTGGGTTTGAAAACATTGTGCAACAGGCTCAAAGTTTCTTTTATATTTTTTCTATATTACAATTTAGTTTTCCAAGGAGTAACCAATGCCATTCTCAAAGTTTATTGTATTTCCGATCTTCGTTGCACTTCAAGCTGCCGCTATGATGTTCTTTGCCCCAATGATCTGGTCTGGTTCTGATGTTCTAGGCAAGGGATTTGTAGTTTGGATTGCATTCCAATCATGGGCAATGTATTTTCTGGGTGGCTGTTCGGTTAAGATGGCTGGCAAGACCATCATTGGCTATATTGGTGGTATTTGTGCTTCCATCGCAATTATAGAGATGGCTGGAGTATTCAGTGGACTTGGCACATTTGGACTACCTGCCGCGGTATTTGTCGTTGTGATCCCAGTTATGTGTGTCGAAAAAATTAAAATTCTCGACTTTATCCCTGCGTGGTTCATGGGTTCTGCAGTATTCTTCTCATTCAAGACCGGATATATCGCTGAAGGTTCAATGGGCTACATGGAAATCGCTGCTCCCGAAATGATCGCTTGTGTTACTGGTCTGGCATTTGGCTGGGTAACAGTTACATTCAGAACCAAATACGAAGCCATGGTTATGCCTGCTGCCAAAAAAGAAGAAAATAAAGACGCCGCATAAACATAAATACTAATAAAATCTAAAGGGCCTCAGAATATTATCTCCGAGGCCCTTTTTTATTTATCAGAACCCAAGCGTTAGCAACAGGTCTCGCCCCCAATTAAAATCATTTCTATTTTGCAATCTTCCTCAACCGTTCCAGACCTTTCTGGATCTTCTCATCGGAGGTCGCAAAGCTTAATCTAAAATGAGTATCTCTGGCACTGAAAACTGAGCCGGGAATCACCAGAACATCATTAGCGATTGCTTTTTTGACAAATTCTGTTGCATTGCCACCGGGTGCCGGAACAAAAGCATAAAACGCTCCGCCGGGTTTAACCAGCCCAAAATCATCTTTAAGCCCATTATAGACCATATCTCTTTTATTGCGGTATTGATCAATCAATGGAGTGATATCACAATCATAACCTTTCAGAGTAGCCATCTGCAAAGGCGTCGGCGCACAGACAAAAGTAAACTGCTGCATGGCGGCCATCCGCTCAAACATTTCTTTCAGATGTGAAGGCACCGCGATATAGCCAATTCGCCAACCGGTAATGCCATAGCTTTTGCTCATACCAGAAACGATAATCGTATTTTCATAATATTTAGCAATCGAAACCGCTTCATTGTCATAGCTAAACCTGCTATAGATTTCATCTGAAATAATGAGAAGCTGATGTTTGCGGGCGATCTCTGCGATTTTCCTGAGATCATCTTCATTATAGACCGCACCAGATGGATTTGTCGGACTATTGACAATAAGAATCTTGGTTCTGGGTGTAATTAGGGTTTCCAGCTGTTCTGGCTTTAGCTGGAATGATGGATAAGTATCAACATAAACACATTTACCACCATTGAAGTTCACCAGATGCTTATACATCACAAAATATGGGTCAGGGATCAGCACTTCATCATCTTGAGCAACGGTAGCCCAAAAAATAAGATTCAAAGCCCCAGAAGTTCCGCAGGTAACCATTACTTCAGGCTTATCCCACCCGATATTATCGCTAATATCCGCTGCGATACGCTGCCGCAGAGGTTCATAACCGGTGGTAAGGGAATAGCCATTATTACCTTGATTGATCGCATCGATGGCAGCAGCTTTCAATTCTGCCGGAGCATCGAAATCCGGCTGGCCAATACTGAAATCCACCGGGTCTTTCATTTTCGCTGCCAACTGCCAGATTTTGCGAATACCCGAAGCATCCATAATGCCGCTGCGCGGTGCTAAATAATCCATATTCTTGCCTTTCATAATAGTGAATTCAATTATTCAGGGCATTATAGCACCATCAAATGCTTTGACAAGAGGGAAAATCTACCCCGCACCAGCAAAGCTAATACCCATTTGGAATGATTCTACAAATGCCTTTTCCTCAGCTGGCCACAGGCGGCGGCTATCTTGCCGCCTTTGCTCTTACGCAGATGAACATTTACGCCCTGGCGGGTTAAGCTGTTCATGAATTTGTCGACGGTAGCCTTTGATGCCGGCTGGAAGTCAACACCTTTAACCGGATTATAATTAATCAGGTTCACATTGCAACGATAATCGATGGCCCAGCGAGCCAGCTTGCGACTGTCGGCTTCCCGGCAGTTCACTCCTTCCAGCATTACATACTCCAGGGTCACTTCCCGATGAGTTTCATTATAATAGTCATCGACGGCCCCGAAAACCTCCAGCAGTTTATAAGTTTTGGCCCAGGGTATCAGCTGTTGACGTAGCTCATCGCTGGCGGCATGTAAGCTGATGGCCAAAGTGATCTGCAAAGGCTGGGCGGCCAGATTGCGAATATTGTGCGGGACGCCAACAGTACTGACAGTGATATGCCGGGCCCCGATATTGATTCCATCGGCACTGTTAATCACTCCAATAGCATCAATAACGTTTTGATAATTGGCGAAGGGCTCACCCATTCCCATTAGCACGACATTGCTGATCCGTTCCTCATCATCGAGCTGCTGTCGGGCCCACATGACCTGCTCTATCATCTCCGCGGCAGTTAATGACCGCTGCAAACCATCCAGTCCCGAAGCACAAAAGCTGCATCCCACCGGGCAGCCAACCTGAGATGAAATACAAACTGTCCGGCGGCCATCGCCATGGAACATCAGTACCGTCTCGGTCAAGGCTCCATCTGGCCATTTAAGCAAAAGCTTAACGGTGCCATCGTGGCATTTAAGCACTTCGGCGACTTCACTGGAATATATCTCCAGAGATTCGCTTAACACATCCCGATCCAGCTTCGATAGATTGGTCATCTGGTCAAAACCCGTAGCGCCATGGTCGAAAATCCATTGTAGTATCTGATCAGCGCGAAAAGGCTTTAATCCACTAGCCTTTAGCCAGCTCTTTAATTCATCTTTATTGTAACCGAGTATATTTTCCATATTATCATTTCATATTATCTATTAAGTTTTTAACTGTTTATTATCACATCAGGGCATCGTAACGCTTCAGAGACTCCGGCATCCGGGTCTTAGCCGACAGATACGCTGACTGAACTATCGCCAGATTGAGCAGCTGGGCTTCAGCTTTGCTCAGAGCCGGCAGTTCCGGGTCTATAATACCATCGGCAAAATGCTCCAGCTGCCTTTGAATCAGCTGCTGCCTGTCAATATCGAAGTTTTCTTCTTCGGTCAGGTCACCATTGACATCATAGCATTTAACATAATTCTCACCGGCCTGAATCGACCCTTCACTGCCGTGAAACAGGATATTTTCGCTTTGAACTCCGGTCATCCAGCTGCACTGTAAACTGGCAGTAGCACCATCGGGAAAATCCAGCAGCACCGCGGCAGTATCTTCGGTCAGATAAGGCGGTAGCGACCGCTTGGCACAAAAGTTACTGTGCTGACAATAAACCTGAGATGGCTCGCCCATATTCCAGGTAATCAGATCCAGCATCTCCATGCCATCATTGAGCAGCACCCCGCCGCCGGAAAGTTTCAGGTCGCCCCGAAAATCCAGAGAATCGGGGAAATTATAGAACTTCTGGGCCCGCGCCAGATAAATTCGGCCAATAGCCTTACCAGTCAACAGCTGATTGGCAAAACGATAGCCCGGGGCGAATCTCTTAAAGGTGCATATATGATACTGGGCCCCCTGCCCGGCCATCATTTTGATTGACTGATAACATTCGGTCAGCTCCCGGCCCGCCGGGGCGGCCTTTAAGACATGAATCTTCTTCTTTGCGGCCTCGCCAAGGCATTCGCCGCATAAATAGTCCGGTAGTATCAGTAATAAGACATCCAGATCCTCTGCGATTATCAGCTGGCGACGATCATCATAGCCCTGACAATCAAAATCAGCGGCTTTCTCAGCGGCCAGATTCTTGTCAGCATCATAAACAGCGACCACCGAAAACCTGTCATTGCCCGCCAAAGCGGTCAAAAACCCGTCGCCATCACCTTTTAATCCTATTATACCTGCTTTTAACTTTTCCATAACCCGATATTAAACCCAATTGACCCCAAAATAGCAAGCCAAAAACCCTCCCAGCTTCAAGCTGGGTGGTTGATTTTTTTTGGGAGATTGGTTATAATCTGAATTATTATGCAAAACAAGAGATTTACAATTAGATTAATCGTGGCATTAATTGCCTTTAGCCCGCTAATAGCTACAGCTGACAGCCTCGCTGACAAAATCGATGGTCTCATCAGTACCAAGAACCGCAGCCGCACGCTTTATACAATCCATTTTCGCGATATCGCCAGCGACCAGACGATTTATAAGTTCAATGCCGACCGGCCCCAGAAGCCCGCCAGCAATATGAAGATTATTACTACCGCGGTGGCACTGGACACTTTGGGCCCGGATTTCCAATATGACACCCTTTATGGCATAGCCGGCGATGACCTGGCAGTTATAGCTTCGGGCGACCCACTGATCGGCGATCCGGTCTTAGCCGAGCAGCGCGGGCAGGACATCTTTCAGGTTTTCGATGTCTTAGCGGCCAAGCTCAAGGAAAATAATATCGATTTCATCAAAGGTAACCTTATCATCGATGACAGTATCTTTGATAATAAATACTTTCATAAGAGCTGGGACCCCGATCAGGCCAATCGCTGGTATGCCGCCGAGGTTGCCGGGCTGAGTTTCAATGATAATTGCATCGATATCCTCTTTGAGCCCGCCGCGATCGGCCAGATGGCCAGGTACAGCCTTATGCCCGATACCAAATTTATAGATATCACTAATAAATGCAAGACTATCGCCAAAGGTTCAACTAAAGTCGGGGCCTTGCGCGCGATCAATAGCAATAATGTCACCTTAATCGGCCAATGCCAATCGAAACGAACCGTACCGATATATTTGGCCATCCATCAGCCCAGCGCCTTGCATGGCTTTGTGCTGGCCGAGAGACTACTAAGTAAGCATGGCATCAAAATACAGGGCAAGCTCATCATCAAGAAGATCACCGATAAGCAGAACAACCCACCAGAGGGTTTTAAAACCTTATTGATTCATCAGACCCAGCTTAGCACCGTCTTGGACCAGTGCAATCAGCGCAGTTTGAACTTGGCCGCCGAAGCCTTATTCAAAACCATCGGCACCCGGTCACCCGGGCCCGACAGCGATAAGATAGTTAATCAGGGCAGCTGGGAAAGCGGCAGGAAAAACATTGAAGCTTTCCTGCAAAGGCTTAATATCCCCGTCGACCAGTTTAAAATAGATGATGGCAGCGGTCTGAGCCATAATAATAAAATCAGTGCCGAGGCAATGACCACCATATTAACTTATATGTACAAACATAAGAACTCATCGGTCTATCTGGAATCCTTTGCCACCCCTGAAACTGGTACCTTAGCCAAACGCAGCCGCTTTAGTGAATATGATAACCGCATCTATGCCAAGACCGGCTCGATCAGCGGGGTCAATTCCCTCAGCGGCTATTGCCAGGACAAACAGGGACGCTGGATGGCCTTTTCTATTCTGACTAACAGCCCTTCAGCCAGCAACAGCACTATCGACCAGATAGTTAAATATTGCATGGATAATGAATGAAGAAGATATTGCAAATAATTTATAAGCAAAAAAGCGATGATGGGATATGTAAGTATGCCTTTGAAACTGGCGATGGCCATATTATCGAATCGGTGCTGATTCCTAATAAGAGTCGTCAGACATTATGCGTTTCCAGTCAGGTAGGCTGCCGGATCAAATGCAGTTTTTGTGCGACGGCGACCATCCCTTTCGTGCGTAATTTAACCAGCGAAGAAATCCTGGCCCAGCTGGATATTATCACAGGGGAAAAAGGGACGCTAAACAATATTGTTTTCATGGGGATGGGCGAGCCGCTGGACAATTATGCTAATGTCAAGGCCGCGGTCCTGGCTCTTAACGATCATAAGCAATACAATATCGGCCAAAGGCATATCAGCATCTCCACTGTAGGTTTAGCTGACATGATAAGGAAGTTTTCCGATGATAATCTGCCGGCAAATCTGACCGTTTCGCTGCATAGTGCCAGTGATATTGGCCGCAAAGCCATTATGGGCCCAGGCCATCGCTGCAGTATCGAGCAATTGGGTGATGCTCTGGAATATTATCGTGATAAAGTGGGCCGCAAGATTATCCTGAGCTATTGCCTTATCGCCAATATCAATGACAGCGATAGTGATCTGGGGAAATTAATTGAGTTGGCCAAAAGTCTGGATGCCCAGATAAACCTGATGCAGTTTAATGCCCATGAAAAGTGCAGCCATCGCCCTGCCAGCCGCGATCAATTAATGAAATTCCACGCCGCTTTGGATAATGCCGGGGTTACCAATACGATTCGCTTCAGCAAAGGCAATAGCATAGCCGCGGCCTGTGGGCAACTGGCCCGTCAACGACAGTGACATACCCGAAGGATATGATTTTATCTTCATTTCACACCAACATCAGGGACTTCCGGAGCCCACTGGACTTTAGCGGCACCCAATAGCGTGCCAGTGGCTTTGGCCAGATCAATCAATGCGATTTGATAGTTAGCCAAAGCGGTATACTCAGCACTTTGGGAATCAGCAAAACTTGCCTGAGCTTCCAGAACCTCAGTTGATGTCCGGGTACCAACTTCAAATTGTTTCAGCTCCGCCTGATAAAGGCGACCCTGAAGAATGGAACTTTGGCGATTAGCCAGAATCTGCTGCCAGGTAGTTTCCAGAGAGTCAAGAGCATTGAGCACTTCCTGCTGGATATTAGCTTCTTTGTCCTGGATTGAAGCTAATTTCTGTCTACGCTGATAAAGTGATGCAAGCAAATTACTTTTAGCGGCTTTATTCCCGAATGGATAACGTAAATTCAAACCAAGCATGTGGTTTTCATAATCTTTGTCGGTCAGCAGTTCATAAGCATCGCTTCTACTGGTGCCCAAACCATTTACCTGATAACGATATTGAAAATTAAGTTCGGGCAGGCCGGCATTACGCAAGCTCGCAATTTCACTTAAATTTTTGGCAATATCTATTTCCAGCTGCAACAGTTCCATACGATTATCGATGGCATAGCTTACAAGCTTATCACTATCGAAAGCTGAATAAAAGGGATCTGCATCTGTATGGGGCAAAAGAACTGTGGGGCCATCGACAGATAACTCAGGTTTATTCATGATGAACTTCAGATTACGCTGGCTTTTTCGTAAATCATTTTCAGCGGCGATAATTGTAGATAATTGACTAGCTAACCCGGCCTCAGCTCGCAAAACCTCTACCTGAGGGCTTTGGCCAGCATCAACCATCCTCTTAGCCTTTTCAAGTTGTACCTGAGCAAGACTGTATTGCTTTTGTCGAACCTCTAAAACCTTTCTTTTTTTATAAAGATCCCAGTAAGCACTATCAGCGGCGGTGAGAACATTGATTATCGCTAATTTAGTTGCCGCAGAGACACTGCTTTGATTATATTTTGCCAGCCGAATTCCGTGCATAAATTCACGCTTTCCGGCACCTTTAAGCAATGGTTGGCTGACCGAAAAACTCAAAGGTGTACTATATCGATCAGTGTCACCTTCTATTATTAATCCATTTACAACCTGGTCATCACCATAATACTTTCCAAGATTGTCATTCAAGTCGAAATTGATAGATCCACCGGTCTGCAAAGGAATTGAAACCCCCATATTAAGATTGGTTTGATCGCTTTTAACACCATTGATACTAGTAACAACCTTGGTATTACCGAGAGCACCAACGATTTCTTTATTAATATTTGGAGAATCATTTTTGGCATGGGTGATTCCAGCATTAAAAACAATCGCATATTTGGCAGCTTCCACAGCTCTGACATTTTCAGCTGCTATAGTTGGAGAGATCAACTCTGCATTTAATCCCAGATTATTTTCCAGAGTAATTAAGCGGACTTCTTCGAGGGTTAGCATAAGTTCAGCTGGCGGCTGAATTGTTGCAGCGGAACCTTCCTGATCATCGGCTTTCATCGATTCCAGATCAAGTGTTTCTATCTGTTTCAATTTTCTTTCGGGGATTTCCAGAGTGCGGAATTTGTCGGATTCCATGACCTTCAAACAGCCACCGAAAACAAATATAAATACAAGTATCAATAATTTAATAAAATGTTTATTCATGTCTTAATGCCTCGATAGGGTCAAGTTTAGAAGCTTTAACCGCCGGGAACATGCCAAAGAAAATGCCCACCCCAGCAGAGAAAGCAAAAGCCATCATAATCGCCCATGGGGGGATATAAGCCTGGTCAAGATTGGCGTTGGGTATTTGTTTGACCGCTTGAGTGATAAGATGGCCCAGGCCCACGCCAAAAACTCCACCTACGCAACACAAAACGACAGCTTCAATAAGAAACTGAGTTAAAATAGCGGAACTTTTAGCTCCTACGGCTTTTCGCAGACCTATTTCGCGGGTCCGCTCAGAAACTGAAACCAGCATAATATTCATAATGCCAATGCCACCAACAATAAGGGATATGCCAACAATACCGGCAGCGACAGCGGTAATGGAACCCATGATTTTTTTGAAGGTCTGAACCCCGCTTTCAACGGTCTGAACATTGAAAGTATTGGGATAACCCGGTTTTAATCTGCGGGTTTTCCGCAGGAAGAATGTAATTTCCTCTTTGGCATCTTCAGAAAGTTCCGGCGATTTACTGGAAGCCATCACCCTGAACCATGGCTTCTGCATTTGATAATGAAGAATGAACGGAATATAAACTTCAAAGTTTTCACCGCGGCCACCCATACCTTCAAAAGAATTTTTCGGCTTTTCCTTAATAATACCAATGACTCGATAATTGAGATTGCCAATGGTTATCAGGTCGCCAATACAATCTTTATCGAGATGAAGCTTATCCCTGAGCCTGGGGTCAATTAAACAGACCTGCCGCCCCTGAATTTCTTCCAAAGTTGAAAACGGTCGGCCAAAAAGCAGTTCACGGGATTCCATTTTAATCCAGGCCGCATCAACGCAATTAATACTGGCACTCTCAATCGAACGATCACCATGCTGAACCGTATCATTAAAAGCAGACATCCTGGTAAAACATTCAACCGAAGGACAATGATCCAGCAACCCATCAAATTGATCGGGCTTAAAACGAATAAGAGCCCACGAAGCGTGCTTCATCGGTCCGGAATCCGGCCATTCCGGCCAAATATGGATATTCTTCATGCCAAAGGTTTCCAGCTCAGACATTACCTTGGTTTCAAGACCAGTAAGAGCTGCTATTACAGCGGTAACTGAGGCAATGCCAATAATAATACCGAGAGTTGTCAGAACTGAACGGATTTTATTTGACCAGATCTGGCTCATGGCCAATTGCACAGACTGAATGATAAGCCTTAAAAATCTTATCGGGAAAGTGAATAGATATTTCATAGCCTTTGCCCTCCATCACGATATTTATAAGCTTTATCCTGCTCGACAGGCAAATCGCTAACGATACGTCCATCAAGCATTCTGATAATTCGCTTGGCATGACAGGCAACATCGGATTCATGGGTAACCATGATGATTGTCTGGCCATCCTGGTATAGCTCATCAAATAAAGCCAGGATTTCACGGGAAGTCCGGGAATCAAGATTACCGGTAGGCTCATCGGCGAGCAAAATGCTCGGGTCATTAATTAAGGCCCGGGCAATCGCGACGCGCTGCTTTTCACCACCGGAAAGCTGATTGGGCCGATGATCCATGCGATCAGCCAGGCCCACCCGCTGGAGAACACGTTTAGCTTTTTTGCGACGCAAGAATGATCCATTACGAGCGTAAATCAATGGCAATTCGACATTTTTGATGGCACTGAAACGCGGCAATAATTCAAAGGACTGGAAAACAAAACCAATTTTTTCATTGCGGGCATGAGCCAAAGCGGAATTACTCATTTTGGTAGTATCTTTGCCATCCAGAAAATATGAGCCGGAAGTCGCCCGATCCAGACAACCCAGCAGATTCATAAGCGTAGATTTACCCGATCCAGACTGGCCCATAACCGCGACATATTCATTCTGGCCAATCTCAGCAGAAACACCATCAAGGGCATGAATGCTTTCGGAGCCAACTTTGTATATTCGCATTATGTCTTCAAGCTTAATTAAAGTATTATTGCTCACATAAAATCCTGTAAAAAATTAAGGTTTAGTCTCTGGCAAAACCGGGATTACTTTATCTTTATCAGCTTCTTTTTCATCGATCAATTTTTGACCATGTTTAAGAGTACCCAGAACTTTATATGGACCGATGACAACAATATCATTTTCATTTATTCCTGATTTAATGATGATATGAGATATGTCGCTGGAACCAATTTCAACCGGAGTAGCGACAGCCTTGCCATCAACCATGCGATATACAATTAGAGCTTCCGTTTTAGCCATATCGACATTGGGATTGTCCTGACGAATCTCAAGGGGTAAATCGTCAACTTTTCGAGAGACAACGGCTTGGGTGGGAATTTTAATGATATTTTCATGCTTTAAAGTTTCAATGTCAACATCAGCAGTCAAGCCTGAAAATAATTGATGCTCAGAGTCAGCTTCAACAATAATCTCAGTTTTGTAATATTTGGTTTGTGAAGTCGAACGGTCATGGGTAAGAGCGATAGTATCAACGGCACCCTGAAATTCATGGCCCCAAAAAGCCTGAACCCTGATCCTGGTCTTTTGTCCAACCTTTAACTTGCCAATATCAGCTTCATCGACCTGGGCAACCAAAAGCATTTGCGATAAATCCGCAACCTGCATAATTATTGTGCCAGCATTGTTCATTGTACCAGTCATTACCATTTCACCAACTTCGGCATTAATACGCGTGACAATACCATCCATCGGCGAGGTGATAGTGGCATAACTAAGCTCATCTTTGGCCTGTTCAATTCTTTCCAGTGAAGTTTGAAGATTGTATTCAGCTACAATAAGGCCTAATTCTGAGGCTTTTAAGCCCTGCTGGGCGGCTTCATACTGGTTTTTTTGTTCTTCCAGCCGACACGCAATTTCATCATAGGTTGCCTGACTAACATCTTTTGACTCCAAAAGCTGTTTTTGCCGCTGAAAATTCTTCTCAGCCTGATTCAAGGTTGCTTCGGTAGCTTTTAGACTGGCTTTTTGACGTTCGATATTAGCTTTATCTACCTGAATTTGAGCTTCCTGGCCCTGATAGCTTGCCTGAGCAGATCGCAGACGGCTTTCCAGGTCATTAGAATCAAGCTTGATTAGCAAATCCCCCTTTTTGACATGTTGGCCTTCTTCAAAAGGAAGTTCAACTATCCGAGCTGCGACTTTTGCCGAAATATCTACTTTGCTTCGCGGTTCTATCTGGCCAGGAGCGGTAACAATTTCAACAAGATCGCCGAATCTAACGGTTTCTAAACGCACAGAAGTAGGCTTATCAATTGAGGAAATCTTCTTGCCAAGCATTGACTGAACCGCACCTACGGCAATTATTGTCAAAATTATCACCAAAAAAATTGTGGTCTTAAAAAACTTACGCATTATATCCCTTTCAGCAAGATTTACCGCTGCATACAACTGTTTTTTTACACACCCCCCCCCCTAGTCTAACACTTATATTAACCAATAGATATTTGCTGTCAAGCATCAAAGTAACTACAGATATTAATATGAGTATATATAACCAGACGCACAGCCATCCCAAAATATCACATAAAATGCTGATTTTTAATATAAATTGATCCTGACTAACAAAATACTAGAGACAAAATCAACAAAAGAAACACATAAGTATCTATAAAAAAACAACTTAAGCATCTTGTTTTGGCGCATAAAAAAAGAGGCAGGTGTTTGATTCCTGCCCCAAATTCGTTAATTGGTATAACGAAATCCAGATATATCGTTTAGCTGACCGAATAGTCAGCTGCTTTCAATTTTGCCCCCCTGGCAAAGCTGTATAAACAGCCTGGATATAAATATTAAATAATTACCGTTAGTATTCAGCCTGAATTTCCTGTTTTTTATGGCCAACCTGGGCTTTAAGCCTGGCTAAAATTGAAGAATGCATCTGAGAGACGCGTGACTCGGAAAGGTCAAGAGTAGCTCCGATTTCTTTCATGGTCATTTCTTCATAATAATAAAGGATTAAAATGAGCTTTTCTGCACGGGTAAGCCCACGGGTAAGCACATCTTTTAGATCGCGTTTTTGGATTTCATGCAATGGGTTCAGTCCACGTTTATCTTCGAGGACATCAATTTCACAAACATCTTTTTGGCTGTCAGTTTCATACCATTTTCGACTAAGAGAAACCAGAGATACAGCTGTAGCGTCACGCTTGAGCTTGACAAATTCACCCTGAGATACTCCCATGCGGTTAGCTACTTCTTCATCGGAAGCAGTTCGGCCTTTTTCAGCTTCCAGGGACTTCATGGCCTGATCCATCTTGTGGGCACGAGACCTCACCAGTCGCGGAACCCAGTCCATGCTGCGCAACTCATCTAAGATAGCACCACGAATACGTGGAGCACAATAAGTTGAGAATTTAACACCACGAGACAGGTCATAACTCTTAATAGCATCAATAAGTCCAAAAAGACCAGCGCTGACAAGATCATCCAGTTCAACTTCATCGGGAAGTTTCGAATAGATTCTCTCTGCATTATACTTAACCAGTGGTAGATATTCTTCCATCAGCTGATTGCGTAGCAAAGGGTCAGAAGTTTCTTTGAACTCTTGCCAAATTAACAGCATTTCTTGTTCACGAAGAGCTTTTTCTTCTCTAGTTGTAAGTTTTTGAGTCTTCTCCTTGACATTCTCCATAAATACCTCAAATCTGGATTTCGCATTGCATATGCAGGTTATTATTACCAATTAACTATAAGATCATTCGGGACCGGAAATTTCTACCAGTTCCTCTTCCTGATCACCTGCGCTCCGCGTTTCTTCGGTCTGCGACTCAGACTCCGCCTGAGTACCTTCAATCTCAGCTTCAAAGTTTTCCTGAATAACCTTGAAACCAATAGCTGAGACAATGCAGCCTAGAATATAAAATAGCACCATTACTTTTAAAGACCGCCAAACAACGGTCTGATAAGTATTATTTACAATCATTCCAATAAGAAGGCTGACAGCAAAGGCCAGAAAGCCAAAGCCCGCAGCAAAGACATGAGTAGTCATGCAATCACCCTCTTTTCGTAAAAAATATTATACGACAATCTCATATATCGACACTTTACCTGTTTTTGTTTAGTAAAAATTAATTAAAAAAACCAATTTACAACTTTTTTAAAGAAACCATCATTTAAAGCCGAGCGATCCGAGCCCCTATTTATCTTTGAAGCCAACGCCAAAAAGCAATAACTGGCCTGACAACGTGGATATGCCAGCACCACGGGTTCACAATTACAAACCGATTCAGGTACTCGCTCATCTTTCAATATGAAACCTGCGTCAGAAATTGGTATGTCCAAAAACTTTCTGGCAGTCATTGAAAGCCGCTGATAAACATTTTTCGCCTGTAAGCGTGATTGAGCCATATTCACCAGTAATGAAACCTTGACACCAGTACCGGACTGAGACAACCTCTTAATCATGGCATAGGCATCGGTAACACTGGTAGGCTCAGGTGTTGCTACCAATAATGTATGATCAGCACTTTCACAAAATGCTAAAACATTAGGCGAAATACCCGCACCAGTATCTACAATTATAATATCGGCCTGGGACTCCAACGTTGACAACTCCTGAATAATCCTTTGGCGTTGAAAACTGGTTAATTCGGCCATCTCTGCTAACCCTGAAGCACCACAAACCAGTTTTACTCCACCGGGAGCTTTCTGGATAATCTCATCAATATGGCGACGACCTGAAATCACATGAGCCAGGTTATAACGTGATTTTATATTAAAAAGCACATCAAGATTGGCAAGACCCAGATCAGCATCAACCAGAACAACCCTTTTACCAGCAGCCCGCAGGCATATCGCCAGATTAGCCGCCACTGAAGTTTTACCAACACCGCCTTTGCCAGAAGTGACAGCCAAAATCTGGGCGGTCTTTTTCCGGTCTCTGACCATAAGTCTGAGTTTTTCGGCCTGATCTACTATTGTCTTATCCACTGCTGTCGTCCCTCCTGCAATATTTTGGTAACAGCAAAAATATTAAATAAATTGTTTGATCCAAAAAATTCTAGCCAACATAACCAGAAGATTTCTTTGGAACATTATCATTGAGGCCCAGCATCATCCGAGCCAGTTTCTGACCTCCGGCGACTTCAATATCATCAGGGACGGCCTGCCCAGTTGTGACATAAGAAATTGAAGCATCAACTTTCTTCATAACCGAAAGAATAACACCAAAACTAATAGCCTCATCCAGCTTGGTCAAAATTATCCGGTCAACGCCAATACTTTTGAAACGTTCGGCGGCACTGAGCATATGAGATTGATTGGCGGTACTTGACAGAACCAGATGAACTTCGTCAGCTTTAGCAGCATCAATAAAAGTCTTTAATTCTTGCAGTTTAAGGTCATCTTTTTGGCTTCTCCCTGCGGTATCAACCAGAACAAAATCATAATCATTCATCGAATCAATCGCGCCGCGCAGCTCACCGGGAGTCAAAACCACTTTCAAAGGAACATCTATAATCTGGGAATACATCCGAAGCTGGTCTACCGCACCAATACGATAGGTATCAATGGTAATCAAACCGACTTTTTTATTTTGCCTAAGCTTTAAGTTAGCGGCTATTTTAGCAATCGAAGTGGTCTTACCAACTCCGGTTGGCCCAATAAGCACTACAACCCGGGCATTGCCATTTAAGTTAGGACAGACCGGCCCGGCGGTGCTTATCATATTGTCCATGATATTAACCAGTTTATTACGCACCAAATCAACCGATTGGATTTGATCGCCGGTCATATCACGCTGGACATGGTCGATAAGTTCACGGGCAATTTCGTCAGCAACTTCACGCTGAACCAGATCAAGATACATATCAAATAATTGTTCGGGCATTTGTGGAGCATGAAGTTGTCGCTGTTCACGCACAAGACTTTCGACAATTTCCCTTAATTGCGAAATTTCTTTTTTCACTCCATCATCAACTGGCCGCTCTACTGAAGGAATTGGGATACTAAGCCTTGAATTGTTCTGAACGGAAGGATTAGCCCGGATATTGACCTTAGGAAAAGTATCAGTATTAACTTTCCCGGCATAAAGGTCCGCCAACCGATTCGCCGGCCTTTTGCGCGCAGGAGGATTATTCCCGGCTTTGCGGGCGGTAATCTCAACGACACTTTTGGAACCAAGTCCAAAGACCCCGCCCTTCTTTACCGTTCGAGTGTGTACAATAACAGCATCAGAGCCCAGGTCTTTTTTCACCTGAGCCAATGCCAAAGGCATAGAACCAGCTTTATAAGTTTTTATTTTCATCATTCAATTACTACCATACCAACAGATTCAATATTTATACCTTTAACGATTTCATTATAAGCCAGCACTGCTATATTTGGCAGATGCGCAGCCATCAATTTCCTTAATGCCGATCTTATTTGCGGCGAAGTCAGCATAACCGGAGCAGCCCCGGTCATAATAAGTCTTTCCAGCTGCTTAACTGCGGCCTGAGCTATTTGATTAGCTGTAGCTGGCGGCAAAGTCAAAAAGCTACCACGATCAGTACGCTCAATATGTCGATTAATCAAATCTTCAAGCGTCGGGTCAAGCGTAACGCAACGCAATGTACCATCATGTTCTCGATACTGGAAACATATATTTCTTGCCAGTGCATTGCGTACATATTCGGTAAGAACTTCAGCATCAGTAGTCCTAGATCCCCATTCACTTAAGGTTTCAAGAATAGTTTCCATATCGCGAATAGCGACACGTTCTTCCAGTAAAGCCTGCAAAATTTTATGTATACCAACGGCTTTCAGTGGACCATCGAGCACTTCTTCCACAATCGCCGAACTGCGTTCTTTAACAGAATCCAGCAGTACATCAAGATCCTGCCGGGTAAGCAGTTCGGATGCATGGGTTTTAATCACTTCAGTTATATGGGTTGCCAAAACGCTTGAACAATCCACAACCGTATAGTTCATCATTTCAGCCTGATCTTTACGAGCCGTAGCTATCCAGACCGCAGGCAAACCAAAAGCCGGTTCGGTAGTATCAATACCATTTATTTTTCCAGTAGTAGCTCCAGAATCCATCGCTAATAACTGATCCGGATAAGCATTGCCAGAAGCTACCTGAACCCCTTTGATTTTTAAACTATAATCATTTGGCCCCAGCCGCACATTATCACGAATACGAATACTAGGTACAATAATACCAAGCTCCAACGCAATTTGACGGCGTATCATACTGATTCGATTGAGCAGGTCGCCGCCCTGCTTGGTATCGACCAGACGTATCAGCCCATAACCGATTTCCATTTCCATCCGGTCCACGGGCAATAAATCTTCGATACGTTCGGATGTCGGCTTAGCGGCAGTGGCCTGCTTTTGGGCCTGGGCCGTAGCTGTAACCGTTTTTCTATTGCTTGATTCAATTGTATAAGCAATACCAATACAACAAGCAGCCAAAACAAACAAAGGCAGCTTGGGCATTTCTGTCAGCGTCAGCATACCCAAAAATATACCAGCCATCACCAATGCTTTAGGGCTCGAGGTAAGCTGAGAAATAACTTCCTGCCCCAAATCGCTCTTAGCTGTAGAACGGGTTACGATAAAACCAGCCGAAATTGATATGATAAAAGCTGGGATCTGACTTACCAGGCCATCACCAATAGTAAGTTTGGTAAAAACTTCCATACTTTGACCAATCGACCAGTCAAAAGAAGTATAACCAACAATCAGCCCACCTAAAATATTTACAATAGTAATAATGATACCAGCGATAGCATCACCACGAACAAATTTACTGGCACCATCCATAGCTCCATAAAAGTCGGCTTCCTGGGAAATAGAGGCCCGACGATTTCTCGCTTCGGTTTCATTAATAAGTCCGGCGTTCAGGTCGGCATCAATAGCCATCTGTTTGCCGGGCATACCATCTAAAGTAAAACGAGCCGCCACTTCAGAAATACGTGTTGCACCCTTGGTAATAACTACAAACTGAATAATAATCAAAATCAAAAATATAATAAAACCAACAGCCAGAGAATCACCGGAAACAAATTCCGAAAATGCTTTAATAACATTACCAGCAGCCGACAATGCCGCTGTGGTACTCCTGCCGCCATCACCTGCGGTAAGGATTTTCCTTGTCGTAGCAATATTAAGCACCAACCTAAAAAGTGTCGCCGCCAGCAATAAAGAAGGAAATACCGAAAGCTCCAATGGTGACTTAACATAAATCGTTGTCAGCAGAATAACCGCGGCAAATGCCAGATTAGCCGCCAATAACAGGTCCAGCATCCATGAAGGCAATGGCACCAGCATAACAAAAATCAACGAAATAGCTGCCATAGGGATAGCAAATCCCCTGACGCTATGAAACGCTGATATAAGTTTTGATCTGGTTATGACCATTGTTGGTGGCATAGATATTTCCTGTTATTACGCTATTGAGCGTTTAAACCCTTTTCCTGCTAATTCAAATACATAAGCTAAGACTTCCGCAACCGCTTTATATAATTCAGGCGGCACAGAATCGCCAACCTCACAAGATTTATAAAGTGCCCGAGCCAGCGGCTTACGTTCCATAATTGGTACATTATTTTCCATCGCGATTTCGCGTATACGCTTAGCCATATAGTCCGCCCCTTTGGCAACAACTTTTGGTGCGTCCATTTCATTAGGGTCATATTTAAGTGCAATAGCAAAATGAGTCGGGTTCGTCACAATCACATCGGCCTGCGGAACCGCCTGGCTCATACGCTGCATCGCAAGTTGACGAGCGATTTGGCGACGCCGCTGCTTCATCATCGGATCACCTTCCATGCGCTTCATTTCTTCTTTGATTTCCTGTTTGGTCATTTTCAGATCCTGAATCATCTGATATTTCTGATAAGAATAATCAATGATAGCCAGCACCAGCAAAACCAAAGCCAATCGCATACCCAGCATAAAAACCATGCCCCCGCCTACGCTTAAAACCTGCATAAAGCCCAGCGAAGAAATTGTCATTATTTCGGGCATCAAAGACTTAATCGTAAAATAAGCTACCGTAGCGATAATAGTCACTTTTAATAAACTCATCATAAGCTTAACCGCTGAGCGAGCCGAAAACATTCTTTTGAAACCTGCCAAAGGTGAAATTTTTTCAAACGAAGGTGTCAAAGGCTTACTTACAAACATAAAACCGACTTGAAACAAATTAACCACAATCGCTATAACAAACAAAATCAACAACATCGGAGCCAAGATGGCAGCAAAATGCATAGCCGCCTGACGCCAGGCCTGATCCAGAACCAACTGCCCCGTAGCAGGCATCTTATCAACACTCAAATATTCGGTCAAAAGATCCATCATTGAGACCATCATAGACTTGCCATAAAAATTGAGAATCAACAATCCGGCAATCAAACCCACAGCAGCACAAAGATCAGCACTTTTTGCGACCTGACCTTTTTCACGCGCTTCCTGTATCCGCTTTGGGGTTGGGGCTTCAGTTTTTTCGCCAGATTGACCGGGCATATTTCTACTTTCTATACTCTATCAGTTAAAAACATATTACCAATACTTTGCAAGGCAAGCGTCATATAATTATCAAACAAGCCAACGACAGCAGTTAAAGTCACCAGCAAAATCACAAAAGACAAGCCGATTCTTATAGGAAAGCCCGCCGCTAAAATATTTAGCTGGGGCATAGTTCTTGAAATAAAACCTAATGCCAAAGTTGCCAAAAAAATCGCAACCAGCCCTGGCCCTGCTATGCAAATGCCCAGTTGAAACGCTGTTGTAATTGTAGCAATCATGGTATCAACTACCGCCTGAGAATGAAAACCAGCCATCAAAGGCACCACATCAAATGTATTACGCAATGCCTGAATCAAAACCAGATGGCCATTGGATATCAGAAAAATAACAGTAACCAACAATAAGAAAAACTGGGAAATAACCGTAGTTTGAGCATTAGAAGACGGGTCAATTAATTGCGACATTGAAAGCCCCATCTGTTGGCTCATGATTTCGGCACCCAGCTGTACACCTAACATTATTAAAGAAATCACAAAACCCATCGCAATGCCAATAAGCATCTCCGAGCCTATCGCAATGGCTAAAACCAGGTATGAATCTGGTGCCCAGGTCACCGTTGGAACCACAGGGAAAATTATCATAGCCAATATTAATGCGATAAATATCTTTATATTTACAGGAATACTTACAGAGCTAAACATTGGCGCAGAGGTAAGCAAACCGCCTATGCGGAACAAAACCAGCACAAAAACCGGACCCTGTTCAAAAATGTTTACTATACCTGTCAGAAAATCCATTTGCATTCCTAATTTAGACTTCACCAAAACCAGCACCGCTCCGACAAACAAAAGCCACGAGCAAAGCGAATACCGAAACTTTTCACTTTTAGTTTTTAACTTTTAACTTAAAATCAAGGCACTACCATAGGCCCAAACATTACAACCGCAAAATCTGTTATCTGCTGAAACATCCAGGGCATAAGAATCAAAGCTGCCACAGCCATCGCGATCAGCTTTGGCACAAATGTCAAAGTCATCTCCTGCACCTGAGTTACTGCCTGTAAAATAGAGATCATCACACCAATTACCAGCCCTACGCACAACAAAGGCAGCGCTAATTTAAACGCTAACAGCAAAGTCTGACGTCCAATCTCCATAGCTGTTGCATGATCCATTTTTTATCTCCTGAAATTCACAATATTTTAAACACCTACTCTTTTAACGGTCAGTTTGATTATATAGGCGGATTATTAACAAAACTGGCCATCAATGTGCCTACCACCAGGTTCCAACCATTAACTAAAACAAACAATAATAATTTAAATGGCATAGAAATCAGTACCGGGGGCAGCATCATCATACCCATTGACATCAAAATTGAAGCTATAACCATATCAATCACTAAAAATGGCAGATAAATATAAAATCCCATCAAAAATGCCTGTTTCAGTTCGCTGGTCATAAAAGCCGGTATCAAAGCTGTCATGGAAACATCTTCCCAGTTCAGCGTACCCATACGGATTTTCTCAGCGATAGCCACATCAACATCGCCATACTGAACAAACATATAAACATCTTCACTATTGCCGCAATTTTCAATTTGGCGAATCATAAAATCCCGCATGTGAAGCTTGGCCCGATTGAATGCCTCGGTTCGGTCGATTTGCGCAACCCCTGCTGGCGGATCAACATAAGGTTGAATCGCGTCAGCATTTATCTGCTTCCAGGTTGGACCCATTACACAAAAAGTCATAAACAATGCTAAACCGGTAATAACCTGAGATGGCGGCAGCTGTTGAGTGCCTATTGCCTGCCTCAATAAAGCAAGCACAACAATAATGCGGGTAAAACACGTTGTCATCACCAGAATTGCCGGGACTAACGACAAAACGGTCATGATAATTACAATTTCAAGGGTGGAAGACAGTTTTTCCGGTTTAGTAGCATTATCAATTGCTTCTACCGGATCAAATGAAGAAGTGCCAGAGACATTTAAAGGTGCCTCTGGGTCAATTGTTCCTGTTGGAGTAGCTTGTGCCCATGCATCACATGACATCAACACCAACACTAACAAAATCAGCGAGATAAATTTTAGTTCTGTCTTCCGTGACAAACTACAAATCCTTAAAAATATTTTCGAATCAAACCTGTGCCATCCTGGCATCGGCTTTAGGGTTTGGAACGCATTTTTGCGAGTCCTTTTACTTTTTTCAATAAGCCAGCCAACTCACTATTGCTTTGGCCGAATTGGCTGTCATCTACTTCGGTTTCTGATTGATAATCTTCTTCGGCATCATATTGACTGGATTCACGACTAAATAAACTACCGAAACTATTTGTTATCGAGCTATTAGATTCACTTTCAATCAGACCCATAATACGGCTTATCTCATCAGGGTCATCGATACTCTGTAAAGTTGTCATATGACCGGAACTCAGGCCAACCAGTAATATTCTCGAACCTAAACGCACCAGACATAATGATTGACGCGGTCCAATCGCCGTTCGTGACAATACCTTTACCGCTGTTATATTGCCCAATACTTTGCCCCCAGGCATAAAACGCCTGACAGCCAAAGCAATACCAAAAATAACAATAATAACTAATATCAAAGAACCCATCATTTTCCAGGTAGAAAATGGCTTAGGTTTCGTATCTTCATTATTATCCTGCTGTTGTCCTTGAGATACTTGAGGCTTTTTACCACCAACAACTTTATTATCATAAATAGATTTAGGCCCAGCATTGGCCGATTCTAAATTTTCAGCAGTATCTGCCTCAGCAGGAACAGGATTTTTTGTTTCAGTAATGGACAAATCCGCTTTTACATTATCCTCAGAAACATCAGTTTTCAAAGCCTTAACCGGCTCAGAATCACTCTCAGAAATAATGCCATTAGCAGAAAAACCATTTTGCGCCAAAGAATTGATAGCAAAAACAGTCAACAACATCACTGCCGCAATAGTTGTAGAATAAAATTTCAGCTTAAAAATAAGCATATGGTCATTCAGCCTGGCTTTTACCGCATTGCGGCTTATTCTGGATCGATTATATTAATATCTGGATTAAAAATCTTTTCGGCGAAATTAATAATCCAATAAACTATCAAGTATAGATTATACCGCAGGAGGATTTTCATCCTGCTCATCTTTATTTTGCGGCCCATTTGCCCCTGATACGATTTCATTGATACGTACGCAAAAATTATCATTGATTACCAATACTTCACCACGGGCGACTAGCTGCTCGTTAACCAGAACATCAACCGGGTCACCAGCTAATTTGTCCAGTTCTATCACTGACCCATTGTTAAGTTTGAGAATATCATCAACAGCCATCTCGGCCCGGCCCAACTCAATTTTCACATTAAGCTCGACATCATTAAGCATATCAATGCTGCTGGAAGCTGCCTGCTCAAGCATATCAGAAAAATCTGGCAACTCAGGAACCGAAGAAGTAGGCCCCCGATCAATAACACCTTCGATCTGCGATACCATCGCCTCTAACTCAGCATCATCCATTCCATCGCTTTGAGAAGGATCGTTGTTCTGTTCCACTCTAAAACCTCATTCCGGCATTAACATAAATAGATTTAGAAAGACCAAAGTATAAAATATTAACTTTAAGAAAATTCTACAGCATCAAGCATAATTTTCCCAAGGGACTAAGTACTGACACGATCTCCATTTATAATCGTTTTGTTGCAATTTTGAAACAGAAAACTTTAATTATTCTCGATTTTTTTTAATTATTTTTCAAAAAATTGGCCAGACAAAAAAAAAGCCGGAAATCAATCATGACTTTCCAGCATTTTTAACATATTTTTTATTTATATTAACCCATATTAATCCATCTCTATCAAGCTCCATTCAGGAAACAAAATTGCTTCGATATAGTCTGGACCAACGATTTTTTCTATCTCTACCAGAAGCGAACGTTTGACTACCTGCTTTTGAGCATCTTTTAATTCGTCTGGCTGGGCCGAAGAAATCACAATACGAATAGTATCTTTTAATTCGGCGCTATGAGCAGCAACTTTCTCGGTAAATTCCAATTGCTTTTCTTTAACAACCGATGCTGCGACATCCAGACGAATCATCATCTTGGCACTACCACCAGTATAACTATCAATTGACATTTTATCCGCAATCAAAATGCCTACCGTAGTAGGTTCTTGAGCATCTTTGGTAGCCTCAATTTCTGCCTGGCTGGCTTCGGTTTTATCTGGGTCAGATCCAATGCCCACCGCAAAAAATACCCCACCTTCAATGGCAAGCAAAATCACAACCATTAAAACCATTTTTAAATTGAGTTTGGATTTTGGTTTTTGCAATTCTTCTGCATCAACTTTTGCTTTTTCAACTGGCTCTTTTGCCATATTTTTCTCCATTTTTATACTTTTTTGTGTCAAAAAATGCTTTTTCGAGCCCATTACTGCCCGTGATATGACTAATAATCGGCATTATTTTGCCTCAAATAAAGCGTTTTCCCAAATAAACCATGGTCGGTTCATAAGATTTTTGCCTTTTTTTGCCACTAGTCGCTACCAAAATCACCTGGAACATCTTCTGCATCAACAACGCCATAGACCTTAAAACTCTTTGATGACTCGATAATTTCAACTAAACGGTTCTTTTTCTTGATTTTTTCAAGATATGCCTGGGATCGGCGTGGCTCATTTGCTCCACAGGCTTCAACGGTTATCCGACTTTCGCGAATACCACACTCATTCACCATATAATTTTTGACCACCATCGCCCGAGCAAATGTCAGATCAAAAAGGTCCGAATAATGTTTAGATTTGTCGCTGGGGACCGCATGGCCTCGTAGATAAATTTTATTATCCCTGCCTCTCAGTTCAACAGCAAAGTCTCTGAGGTCAAGTTTCTGGTCGGCCCGTAAGGCGACGGATTTTTCGTCAAAAAAGACCAAGCCATCAGTAACGATAACACCAGGTCTGATATTTTCATTAGTATCATTGACACCATCGGTACCTTGAGACTTGGTTTTACCGGGGCTATCATTATATTTATTGATAATAATTTCCTGCATCATCTTAACATTTGAATTTGAAGGAGTAATATCAGCGGGTATCCAGTTTATGCCACCCTTGTAACCGAAAGCAGTTTTAATAGATTCGATAACCCTGGCAAATTTTTTATCCTGCTTCGTTTCGCTCATCGAAACGAGAATAACGAAAAAGCAAAACAGCAAAGTCATCATATCGCCATAGGTTACCATCCAGTCGGGAGCACCTTCTGGGGCTTTTTTTTCTTTTTTAGCCATTTTTCAAGCCCTTACGAGAAATAAATTCAACACAAACCATTAGGCATCACCTTCATCATCAGGCGTTCCCCGCAAAGATGGCGGTAGGAAGGTTTTAAGTTTTCGCTCAACAATACGAGGATTATCGCCAGATTGAATAGCCATAATGCCTTTTATTATGATACTTTTCATTAACAATTCTTCTTCGCTGCGGACAGCAAGCTTATCGGCAATAGGTAAAGCAAACATATTAGCAAACATTGAGCCATAGAGTGTGGTGATAAGAGCCACCGCCATAGCAGGCCCAATAGCGGCAGGATCCTGCATATTCATAAGCATGATAACCAGACCGACAAGGGTACCAATCATGCCATAAGCCGGGGCGTATTTGCCCATCAGGTCAAAAACACTTTTGCCCTGCTCATGCCTGTCGGCAATAGAATCCAGCTCACTGGTCATAATAGATTCAATCAATTCCGGGTCGGTGCCATCGACGGCCATCTGAATTCCCTGAACAAGAAAAGGGTCATCAGCATCTTTTGCTGCGGATTCAAGGGATAAAATCCCGTCACGGCGGGCAACTTCAGCAAAACCAACGAGATCTTCGATGAGTTTCTGGACAGATTTATCCTTATGCATAACCGCTTTAGAAAAGAATTTACCGGCTTTCAAGAACCTCGCAAGTGGTGTGGCCATCATAACCGAAGCGATAGCACCGCCAATAACAATCAAAAATGAAGGAACATTGATAAATACCAAAGCGACTTCACCTTCAACATTGCCAAAAATAGACCAGCCTACCAGACCAAAGCCTAACAATAAACCAACAATAGTTGCCAGATCCATATAATGCTCGTTTCCACTATAAAAAAAGCGGTTTAATTAAGTAATCAAATGGTGCCCTGATTTCAAACTGCAGAAAGGGCCTATAATCGCACAGATTACTTATCGGCAATATTGGATTAGAATTTTATCAATTATGTGGATTATCTGAATTATCCAGTTAAGAGCTTAGAAAAAAATAGCATTTTAGCGATGTGAATCGATGTGTAGACAACAATCTTGGAAATAATATATTAGTCGAACTGACCGATAATCAGTTTGAAAGCTAAAAACTAATAGTGAAAAGCGAATTTATTCATTATGTCTTCCTATAAGTTTATACACTGCAAGGCTTTGGGGATAATCCATGAAATCATTGTGTCATCTCCTTGCAGATAGGGATCAAGAAAGTTATCCCTTATTTTTTGCTCATGAAGATGGATTCCTGCGTAGGCGAGAATGACAATTTTTAATGTTTCGCCATAATCCCTGTTTTAAGGGATAAAATTTTCATTCGTTAGCTCTATATAAACAGAGAGCATTTTGAATTATAATTATAAATAAATAAAAAGGCATAGCCAGTTATCGGGCCTTGGCGGGTGGTTCAAAGATGCGGATTTGCCTTTCATACTGAACAACCAAATGGACGATCTGGTCCATGGTTTCTGCGACCATAATTTTATCGCCACTATTTAAGGTAATCATTGTATCTGGGGTAGATTCAACGAAGCGTATCTGAGAAGCGTTAACTACAAATTTTTTGCCATTGAGCCTGGTTACAGGAATCATTATTTTAGCCCATAATTGATTTCAAAAGTGGACCTCGCAACAGCAGAATAAACACCCCTGTTACGAGGCCCGGGGTTTTCTATTTATATTACCGGGTCATAGCGATCAATTCATCGAGAAGCTGATCGGAAGTCTGGATAACTCTGGATGAAGCGGAAAAACCGGTACTGGAAACAATTAAATTAATAAATTCACGACTAAGATCAACATTACTTAATTCCAGCGATGAAGATGAAATCGAGCCAGCGCCTAATTCCTGAGGTTGTTTAATCAGTGGATCGCCTGAATTCGGTCCGTTCATCCAGACATTATTACCTTGGGCGATAAGGCCTTCATAATTTCTAAAAGTCGCGACAATTACCTGACCTAAGCTTCTGGTTAAGCCATTAGTAAATGAACCGGTGATTGTTCCATCAGAACCGATAGAATAATCCTGAAGTGTACCAGATTTGAAACCATCCTGACTTAATAAGCTGACAGCACTGGAAGTCATTTCATAACTTTTCAATCCGGAAAAATCTAAGCCAATTGACTGTGGGGTAATAGCACCAGTAAATGCCCGATCAACAACCACACTGGTATCACTGGCTTCGAGATAATTACCTTTGCCATCAAATTTTATCGTGCCAGTTCCTAAGACACGGCTGTCATCAGAGTCATCAGGTGATTCAATGAAAAATCTCCAGTTAACCCCACCAGATTCATTAGGTGATTCCAACACAAAAGTCACATCAAGGTCAATGGGATTACCAAGAGTATCATAACCACGGAAAGTAGTTCGGGCCGATTCAATATTAACCATCTCGACATCGGTAATTAAATTAATGGGGGCAGAACGCGTAACAGCAGCGGCTGCGGTGCCCTGAGTAATACTGAGATATTTATTGCCGGGCTCGAGTTTATTATTATTACCCATGTTGCCAACGATTTCAAGATAAGTGCTGCCAGCAACATCACTAATAGAGATACCGGGATTAGGAGAAGGATTAGCAGCGGCAGTGTAATCAGGCAAGGAAGAATCAGTACTTATGCCAAGAGCTCCTTCGAGCCAGGTCATCAAGTCTGCCAGAGTAGAAGTGGCACTAACTTCAAACTCCACAGAGTCCATCGTTTTATTCCCTTTATTAGCTTCATCTAAAGAAATAAGATTACCTTCGGAAAAAAGTGAACCAGCATCATCATTAATATTAATCAAAAGTGAAGCATCAGTAGCGGCAGCAGCACCATCATAAATTTCCTGACTTGATAGAACACTTCTGACATCTGCTCGCGGAACCAGTACGCCTGCGTCAACAGCCATCACTGCATCGCCACCAGCATTGAGATTGCCAGCAAAGGAAGCTGTGGTAGTTGATTTAGCTGTGGTGATTTCTCCAAGAGGGATTCTAAGACGAGACATAGAACCTTTGACAACATTGAAGTCATTATCAATGCCATAGCCCATGAGGAAATTACCCGAAGCTGACATAAGATAATTTTCGGAGTTAAACTGAAAATTACCATCGCGGGTATAAACCTGGGCACCGTCGGCTCTTTCCATGACGAAAAGGCCCTGTCCCTGAACAGCCATGTCAGTTTTAATGCCGGTGGTTTCAGGAGCACCTTCGGAAAAATCGACATTGATGGCACCGACCTGCACACCAGTACCAATCTGCATAGGATTAGAACCGCCAGTAGCGCCACTGGGGGCAGAGCCAAAACTTAATGTGTCATAAAATTGTGATGCAAAGGTAGCACGCGACGACTTAAAAGCTGTGGTATTAACGTTGGCAATATTATTACCAATAACGTCCATACGAAACTCATTGGTTTTCATTCCAGTTAAGCCAGCAAATAATGATGATGTCAAACCCATTTTAATTCTCCGTTAAATATCCTCTGGGATACAAACTATATATTTTTTATTTTATTATTCAGTTACAGTTGCAGTTGATGGAGCACTGATTTTGGTTAATTCACTAATCGGTACCGTCTGCATACCATCGTCTGGCGTTTGGATATTAACCAAAACATCGTCAGTAGACCAGCGAATCGAGGTAATCAAACCTTTAACGACTCCTGCTTCGGCATTAGTTCCAACAAGCAAATCAGCGGTATCTTCATTTAAGATGCTAACTTTGGAAAGTTTAGCCATAGCGAGTTCTTCCTGGCCTGCGACTTTAAGGTGTAATTTAATCTCACTGCCATCGATTTCAACAGATTCGATACGACCAACAACATCAGTTCCATTGATACTTTCACCGATAGCAATATCACCAATAATATCCTGAGTGCTGGAGCCACCGAGCCTGGTAATCTGATTATAAGGAATACGTTGGCCCGTATCCATTTCGAGCATAACATTACCATCGAGCATACTAACAGCAGTGACCCGCCCTACGACACTATTGCCATCGGTATCGGTACCACTTAGCAATTGGCCGATCATGGAAGTGGCTGTACTGAGGCTCTGCTGACCCATTAAAGTCTGTTGACTAGCCATCAGAGTTTGAAAAGATTCAACCATAGTCAAATTAGCTTTATTAAGCTTATCATTAGATTCAATCTGTTGTAAAGTAGCCATCTGGTTGAGCAATTCCTGATTTTTCATTGGCTCAAAGGGATCCTGATTGGTAAGTTCAGTAATCATGATCTTCATGAAGTCTTCGGTACTCATTGCCATCGAAGATTTGTCAGCAACAACCTGAGCTGTACTGGCATTTGTTGAACTAATAGCATCTACCATATTATACTCCTACCCGGCAAAACCGGGAACCAATAAAGGTTAATTAAGCGCTGAAATTCAGCTGCTGGAATTCATTTTCATTGTTCTGTTTAGCATCGTTTTCCTGTTGCTGCTGTTGCTGTTCCTGGAAACTCTGCTGATCGGGATTTTGTTGTTGGTCTTGTTGTTGAGATTGCTGCTGGGGGCTGGAATCACTATTTTGCAAATCCATTCTTAATTGAATATTAATCTGGGGATTCTGCATACCGGCAGCTTCCAGAGAAGCTTTAAGCTGGGGAGCACTTTGCTGTAAAAGCTGGTGCGTTTTTTCATTGGTAGCCTGCAACTGAAGCTCGACATTCTGGCCCACCATTTTAATTTCAACACGTAAATTACCCAGTTCAGGCGGGTCCATACGCATAGTCAAAACCGAAGTATCCTTGCCGATAGTAGTATTGACAGCTTTGACGATCTGGTCGATATTGTCCTGCATATTAACTTCTGGGGCTTTGGCGGTTTTATCAATATTCAGAAGTTGCTGGATATCCACCTGTTTACCGGGAGTAGCTGTTGTTTCAGTAATATCAACTGTTTCGGAAGACCTTTGCGACTGGAAACGGCCCTGAGATTCAATTGTGACCGATGCGGCAGCCTGAGCTACGGTCTGAGTATTTTGACTGTAATTAATATCAGCGTTTATCTGCTGATCAGCGAGTCTTTGGCTACTTTTCTGGGCACGAGTCTCAGTTGGAGCAATATCCTGTTGGGACTTTTCGGCATTTTGAACTATTAACTTTTTCTGTTCCTTATTTTCATCATTGGTAAATTCTTTTACCTGAGAAGAATCTTGAGCGACCTGCTGGTCGGTGGTTTCAGATTCTGCGGATTGCTGTTGAGTAAAACCTTTGGGCTGATTTTCGAGAGTAACCTGGTCTTCGGTGACCTGGGATTGAGCGGGATTTTCGGTGGCAGCGTTTTCGGCAGTATTATTTTGGGTGGCTGGGACATTTTGTTGAGTATTTACGACAGGCTGAATATTTTGCTGGGCAGTTGGCTGTTGAGTTTGCTTGGCCTGGGTATCAATAACAGTCAGATTATTCTGCTGGGTAGCGGCATTCTGACGGTCTACATCTTCACGAACAACATTAGATTCAGGTTTACTGTTAGCCAACATATTCAGCATCTGCTGAGCCTGGTCAGATTGAACATTTTCATTGATAACTGGTTTTTGGTCAGAAGTATTATCTTCGTTAATTTCGGTTTGCTGTTGGTCGGTATTATCCTGCTTATCATTTTCCGATTCATTAGTTTGCCCGGTGGATTCGAGCTTTTCGGGAGCTTCGGTGTTGTCAGTTTGGCTGGTCGATTCGGATTCATTGACCGGCTTTTCATTATTTTTGTTTTCGGCATGCTGATTTTTAGCATTATCAGTATTATCTACTTTGGATTTCTTATCAACTGTAGAATCCGGGATCTCTTTTTTGGTGGATGTTTCCTGACGAGCAGCATCAAGGACTTGATCAAATGCACTATCATTGGCATGAGTCTTGTTCTTGTTTGGGTTGTTAAACACATTTAAGATGCTATTTGATTGTACAGCATTAGTTGCCATCAGTTGTCCCCAGTTTTATTATTGGCTACTTCTATAGTTTTATAGTCATTGAGCATTTTTTGTAATAGTACACGCTTGGCCTGTTCGTTCGGGGCCTTGAAATTATTTAATATTTCGGTGGCGATGTCAGCCTTCATTTCGCCAAGGTAACGTACAACCTCATCTTCGGGCATTACCATAAAATCTTCTTTGACCAGTTTTGATTTAATGTTGGAATAATATTTTAAAGCTTTTTGGAAACCTTCACTTTTCACTTTATCATTATGTTCGGCTATTTTATTTTCAAAAGCGTCGCGTTCGGCTATGAATTTTTCCTGTTCTTTTGCCAGTTGAATTCGAGCCTGTTCTACGGCAAACTGGAGATTTTGTAGATTCTGAGTGTTTTTTTCCAGATCACGGGTCATCATTTCATTGTCGAATTGGGCTTTGGCAATTCGGGCTTTGGCATCCTGAGGAGATTCTACGACTTCTTCAACTTTGACTTCTTCTACATAAGGAACCAAAATTTCGCCATTCCAGGTAGCTATGTATTGCTTCATTTTTTCATGATCGAACTTACCGCCAACTAGACCGACAATAGCTAAACCCACCAAAGCGACAACATGTAAGCTAACTAAGACACCAAGAGCTATTAATAGTTTTTTACCCATTTTCCCAGCCCTCTATTTTACGACAATATTTACCGGTAGCGATTTCATCTAGGTCTGCGGTCTCCTGTTTATTAAGCTCGGCAGTATGAGTGTTCAACTGATTTTCTTTGAGTTTTTCCAGAATTTTAGTTTGTTTGGCAGCTTCGGCTAATTCTACTCGGGCACCATGAAGTTTTTGCTGAGTATGTTTTACATTTTCAATTTTAGTATTTATGCTACGGCGTACATTGGTAACATAGCCTTGATAATAACTAATCCACTGCACGTCAACTGTGCCAGATGCAAATTGATCTCTTAAAGTTGAGCTTTGCCGGGTAATCTGGTCGGCCATATCCAATGCCTGCTGCTGCTGTTTATTAATATCGCTAAGTAATTCGCCAACCGCACGCTTTTTCTGATCTTCCAGTTGTTTGCGTAATTTCAACAGTGGTTCTAGTCTATACTGGAATTTTTTCATCGCATCCCTCCAGCATTAACAGGGCTGGCCGATGGGCCATTAGTATTTTGGCGATTCATGGACGCTGTATCCGCCTGACGACCTTGAATAGTCAGCGACAATTCCATTATAGCGGCATCTAGCTGGGTTAGAGCTTCTTTGGCCTGATTAAAATTAACACTTTCGCTAATCTGCTGTCTTAGAAAATCATCAATAAGGTTTTTGCTCTGGACAGCTAAGTCATATTCAATATTAGTGCCAGGGGCATAGGCCCCGATATTGACCAGATCTTCAATGTCGCGATAAATAGCCATCAATCGCGTTACCATCCTGGCGGCTTGACGTTGATTTTCATCGGTAACTTCGGGCATTACCCGGCTGATGCTTTCCAAAACATCCACCGCAGGATAATGACCACGATTGGCAAGCTTTCTCGACAGGGCCAGATGTCCATCGAGAATAGACCGCATTGCATCGGCGATTGGTTCGGTAAGATCGTCACCTTCAACTAAAACCGTATAAAAACCTGTTATGCTGCCTTTTAATGATTTACCACTGCGTTCAAGAAGCTTCGGTAAAATCGCAAAAACACTTGGCGTATAACCTTTAGTAGCTGGCGGTTCCCCCATTGCCAGGCCAATTTGTCTTTGAGCCATCGCAATACGCGTAGCCGAATCCATAAGCAATAACACATCCTTGCCCTGATCCCTGAAGTATTCTGCGATTGTCGTTGCTACGAATCCTGCTTTTACTCTTAGCGGAGCAGGTTCATCAGAAGTGCTGACGACAACAATAGATTTAGCCATACCTTCTGGTCCAAGGTCTCTTTCGATAAATTCACGAACTTCGCGACCTCGTTCACCAATTAAACCTATGACATTAACGTCAGCGGAAGTATATCGAGCGATCATCCCCAGCAACACACTTTTGCCAACACCAGGGCCGGCAAAGATACCCATACGTTGGCCACAGCCACAAGTTAATACAGAATCGACCGCACGGACGCCAGTTGAAATTGGCGTGTCGATTCTGCCTCTTTGCAAAGGTTTTAACGTTTCAGCTTCGGTCGCACGGCGAACCTGACACATAAGCGGGCCTTTGTCATCAATCGGATGCCCCTGTCCATCAATAACCCTGCCGAGCAATTCGGGGCCAACCGGAACTTCAGTGTGGGGTTTTAAGCATATAACTTTATCACCAACAGAAATTCCTGTCATTTCTTCCAGAGTCATCATAACAGACATTTCGCCACGGAATCCAATAAGTTCAGCTTTGATCGTGTCACCATTGCGAGTGGTAATTTGACACAATGCCCCAACCGGCGCAGCAAAATCACGAACCTCGACAGTCAATCCTGTCAAAGACGTGATAGTCCCACTTATCTTCATGGGCATGGAACAGTGAACCATTTTAATTCGCTGTTCAAAATTGTGTGCAAATACTTCTTTCACTTAATATTTTTCCAGTTATCAACAATTTTAGTTAGTAATATGTGCATAAGTTTACATCATCAGTTCCTGGGCGATACGATTCATTTGGGTATCAATGCCAGAGTCTACCTGGCCATACTCACTTTCAACGATACAGCCACCGGGGGCAACAGTTTCATCCATTTGAAATTTTATTGTTTCATATTTCCCTAAAACATTTTCCTGATTTTCGAGCATCAATTCCAAATGTTGAATATCATTGGGATTAACCTTTACAATCAGGTCGGTTGTACGTGAAACCATGGCAATAGCTTTTTTAACGCTGTCAGCTGCTACCTTATTCGAATCAATATTTGCGGTTTCAATCACTTTTTCAGCTATACCAATGGCCAGAGCAACAACGGATTGTTCAGCCTGCCAAAGAAGCTGCTGTTTGATCTGGTCATATTGAACCATGGCATTTTTGAATGAACTTAATACTTCACTGCCACATTTAACAAAAGCGTCACGAGTATCAGCTAAGGCCTTGTCATAACCTTCTTTTTTGCCATCTTCCAGTCCTTGTTTTTTTCCTTCTTCATAAGCTTTTTCATAAGCTTCTTTGCGGGCAGCCTCAACGGCTTGATTACGCTGTGAATCTAAATGAGCCGAAGCGTCACTGAGCATTTTTTCACGTTGGGCTTTGGCAGTTTCGATAATGTTTAAGGCTTCATGGGCCACATCACGAAAATTAAAAACCTCTTTGGTATTAGTATTAAATTGTGAAGCTTTAACTACATTCACTTTTTTACTCGCTTAAATTAAACAACTAATTCTGAATCGCCGCCACGGCCAGCAATAATAATTTCGCCAGCATCTTCTAAACGGCGAACAACATCTACGATCTTCTGCTGAGCATTTTCTACATCGCTTAGCCTTACCGGCCCCATATATTCCATATCTTCAGTAATCAACTGGGCAGCACGTTCAGACATATTGCCGAATACTTTATTTTTCAATTCTTCACTGGCGGTCTTCAATGCCATTGCCAGTTCGTCATTATCAACTTCCTTAAGCACAGACTGAATACCTTTGTCATTAACCAGGATAATATCCTCGAAGACAAACATCAAACGGCGAATCTGTTCAACCAGATCCGGATCATCAGTTTCAAGATTTTCCAAAATACCTTTCTCAGTGGAACGATCAGACAGATTAAGCACTTCGGCAGCTCTATCTACGCCACCAGCTTTGTCAAATGTCTGGGATACAATATCGCTAAGCCGTGATTCAAGACCTTTTTCCACTTCATTAATAACTTCAGGATTGGTTTGATCCATACTCGATATTCTTTTAATAACTTCAACCTGTTTTTGTTGAGCTAAGCCCTGCAGGATTTCAGCTGCTTTTTGAGGCTGCAAATGAGCCAGAATCAATGCAATAGTCTGAGGATGCTCATCCTGAATAAAAGTAAGGATATTCTGAGCATCAGTTTTCTGTAAAAACTGGAAAGGTGTCTGCTGAATAGTCTGAGTTACCTGCATAATAATATCGCTGGCATCCTCAGAAGAAAGACTTTTTTCCAACAATGTTTGAGCATAAGCTAATCCGCCGTGTTCCATATTCAGGCGAGCCAGTGCTAAATTATAAAATTCACCTAAAACAGAACTTTGTTCTTTTGAGCCGACAGATTCCATTTCGGCCAGTGCCCGCGACACTTCTTCTATATGATCACGTTTGAGACGGGAAAGAATAGCCGAAGCACTGTCCTGACCAACTGAAAGCAGGAGTATAGCTGCTTTTTTAAGCCCAGGGATTTTCATTTCTGCAATATCTGCCATTTCACTATTCCAATTAAATAATTTCATTTACCAGTTATAAACGTAAACTCTAAGATTCCTGGCTAATCCAGTTACCAATCAATATCGCAGCTGATTCTGGAGATTCTTCAATCATTTCCTTGATCTGCTGGAGAATCTGCTGACTTCTAACGGTATCTTCATCAAGTTCCATACCGCTTAGCAGGCCATTGAAGCCATCTTCATCAACAAAACCACCTTCTTCAAGACCAATAACATCCATTGGCCTTTCACGCTGACTCATCAAAGCGGCTGCTTCATCTTCGGTAACTTCAACCGGGCCAGCTGCCTTGCGAACCATCATCAAAGCCATCAATAATGAAACCAATGCCAATGTAGAAATTGCTATTTCTTTGCCATAACTCTTCATTAAATCAGGAATATTAAATGACCCGGAACTCTGGGTGGCAAGATTAGTGGCTATCTGCTGCTGAGCAATAGCGCCGACTGTCCCTTCAAAATAACCGGGGAAAATTTGAATATTTTCAGCATAAGCATCGGGAACGCCCATCATTGCCATCACCCTTTTTTTGAGTGTAGGCAATTCACGTTCAGCGATAAGTTTTAATTCATCAGGTTTAGGATCTTCTGTGCCATTTTCATTTTTGGCAATAATTTTAAAATAATCCCAAGGGACAGTAACTGTAGCAAAACGAGATTCTTGCGGAATGTCTCCGGGCTTTTTGAATTCCTGTTTTTCTTCTTTGCCAATATGGCCAACAGATTTCGTGGTGTTTTCAGAGCTTTCGGTTTTATTTCCTGAGCCAGATGCAACGGAAGGTTCAGAGGCATTAGCGATAATACCAGGTTCATTATTTTCAATTATATTTTCGCTAAGATCTTCAGAACCAACTTTCTCACTGGTATATATTACCGATCCACTTTCTTTATCGGGATCCATATACTTGACAGTTGTTGTGCTGACTTCGGTATCGTCAGGCTGAATATCGACCTGGACAATAGCATTTGCAATTTGTAAACCTTCTACAACTTTATTGCGGAAGTAAAATTCCCAATTATTTTTTCGTTCGATTTTGTCATCAGCATACTGTTCATCTTCGGCTAAAACCGGAATATGCTTGCCATCTACGACAACTTTTACATCCTGACGTTTGAGTCTGGGGACTGCACCACTAACCTGGGAAGCAACGGTACCGGCGAGATTTTTAGCACTGATTTTATTGCCATAAGTCGTTATCATAACTGAAGCGGTAGCAACTGGTGTAACATTATTCAAACGGCGTTGGCCACCTTCATTAATAATAACATCAACGGTTTCTACTCCCTTGTATTTTTTAATCATCTTAGCCAATTCAGCCTGTTTATATTTCAATTTTCTATCCATATAAACATGAGCCGGTTCCAGCAAACTGCTGGAGCCCATGGCTTCTTCATAGCTAAGGTCCATACCCTCTGGTGAATTGCCTTCGGAAGCCAGCCTCATTTTAATTTCATCTTTTTCAGTTCTGAGCACTCTGATATTGCCATTATCTAATTCATAGGTTTTATTCATAGAATCAAGCTGGCCAATAATACGATTTGTTACTTTTTCATTAGTCAATGGGGTAGGATAAAGTGAAACCATTTCCTGCTGCGAGGCGACATTTGCCATCCAGAAACAAGAAATAAGCAGAATTACCGACAACAAAGCTAAAACCATCTTTTGAGATGTGTTTAGCCCTGCTAGTTGCGCTTTTATATTTGATATTACTCGGCGAAGGAACTCCATTCCCATTTGCCTTTCAAATTAGTGTTTTGTCAGCACCAATATCCATATCGGTATACGCTGAAAAAACAAAGTTAATAACTAGTATATTATACTCGCATCTGTTTAATTTCGTCGTATGCGTCCATTAATTCATTCCGCATCTGCATCAAAGTCTGAAAAGCCAGGTCAGCTTTTTTGATTGCAGAGAAAACTTCAGCGACATTATCGGTTTTTCCGGTAGCCAATTCAGTAGTAGCCTTTTCAGCGTCCTGCTGTAAGCGATTTACTTCATCGATACTGTTTTTGAGTATCGATTGAAAATCAGCACTTTTGGCCGTTTCGGTACTGCCACCAGTTTTGGCCTGTAAATTGGCATTTAACTGCTGAAGTCTTTGTGCACCTATATTATTATTTAGATTATCTACCATTTAAGTATCTTTCTATGCCAAAAGTCTCAATGAACTTGTAATCATACCTTTGGTAACTTCCATAGCAGTCATGTTCGCCTGATAAGCACGTTCAGCTTCCATCATATTGACCATTTCAGTCATCTGATCGATGGCAGGCATCTTGACATAACCATTTTCATCAGCACGATGATGGTTTGGGTCATATTCCATACGGAAATTATCTTCCTGCTCAATTTTTGAAACATGTACGCCATCTTTTTGATTATTTGGCCCCATTCCCACTTCAAAAATCACACTTCTTCTTTTGTAAGGCCCGGTGCCATCAGGATTATCGCTGTCGATATTAGCCATATTCATCGCAACAGTATTCATGCGCACCCGCTGGGCGGCAAGTCCTGAAGTCGATATGTCAATTGCTGAAAACATTTATTAACCCTCTATTAGAGTGTGCCGCGAATCGCTGTTTGCAAACCATTATATTTGCCTCTTAGCAATTCAGCTACAACATCATGCATTATAGTGTTTTTGGCCATCTCTGCCATCTGTTTTTCTACAGAACGATTGTTTTTATCGTGGAAAAGAATATTATTACTTTCAGATTCAAGCACACTGGCTCTCAATGAATTATTGTTAAATTTTATATTACTTGTATTACGCATTTCAAGCTGAGCCCCGGCACCACCAGCATCACGCTGTTTAATTGCACGATTCAGCTCAGCAAAAAATTCATCTTTGGCCAAATCCTGCATTTTATAGCCAACGGTATCGAAATTACTGACATTGTTTGCCAATACTTCGTGACGAGCTTCGGTAAAACTCATAACCTGCTGCAAGACAGGCATCGAACCGCGATTTAGTAAGCTTTCAAAAATCATTTCTCTATTCCAAAATTCATTTCACATTGTGTGCATACAATACACTGGTACAACTAAGAGCAAAAACTGTGCCAATTGGCACTATCTTAATAATCAGTTTACACTAACAGGAAAACATTCCTTATCTTGTTATTTTATAATAACTTACGCATAATACATTTTATTGACATTTCGATCTGAAACACATTTACTATAGGTGTTTTTTGCGCCTTTGAGCAATAAATGCGCTAGACAGCAGCTTTTTCCTGTTGCCATTTTTTTAGTTTCATTCCCAGAGTCCTCAGCCCAATGCCTAAGGCTTCAGCAGTTTTTTGGCGATGGCCATCAAATTGTCGCAAGGTAGATTCTATAACTTCACGTTCTACCAGGGCCAGGGGCTTTGGCTCCGACATGTCGATTATAGTAGCATCGATATTAGCTGCTGGCTGATCATTAAAAGTCAACCAACCTTCTATTAAATCAGGGGTAATAATCTCTGATGTACATAGAATCGAAACTCTTTCCATAAGATTTTCAAGCTCACGAACATTACCAGGCCAGTGATATTTCTTCAGCATTGCCAAAGTTTCATTGCTAAGATGACGTTTAGTTGCTCCTTCACGCTGGGCAAAGCGTTCCAGAAAATAATCACATAATAATTCAAGGTCTTCACTAACTCTCTGAGCCAGGTTAGGCAGCAATATCGGCACTACATTAAGGCGATAGAATAAATCTTCGCGAAATTTACCTTCGGCTACCCATTTTTCAAGGTCACGATTAGTCGTTGCCAGTAATCGAACATTAACCTGACGGGTTACGCTTGAACCTACACGTTCAAACTCGCGTTCCTGCAAGACTCTTAAGAGCTTGGCCTGCAATTGCAAATCCATCTCGGATATTTCATCTAAAAGCAAAGTGCCGCCATCAGCTAATTCAAAACGGCCTTTGCGAGCCCGGTCTGCACCAGTAAAAGCACCCTTTTCATGGCCAAAAAGTTCACTTTCCAATAACGTACTCGATAAAGCTGCACAATTGACACATAGCAAAGGCTTTGTTGTTCGAGGGCTTTGGCTGTGAATCGCACGAGCGATCATTTCCTTACCTGTCCCAGAATCGCCGCGAATCAAAACAGTGCAATTAGTGCGGGCAACCTGCGACACTTTATTCATAACCTGCTGCATAACCATTGATTGGCCAATAAATTCTTTACCTCTTTGCCAGTCAGTGGCATCAACCCGCAATGCTTCGTTTTCATTTAACATGCGGCTGTGTTCTAAAGCTTTGTCAACCAGAACTGAAATTGCGTCAGCATCGAAAGGCTTCTGGATGTAATCAAAAGCTCCTTTTCGCATCGCCTGAACAGCAGTGGAAACATCAGCATAGGCGGTCATCATAATCAAAGGGATTTCGATACCGCTATTGCGAAGCTCGTCAATAAAAGCCAGGCCATCCATTTGCGGCATTTTAAGATCGCTGATTATCAGGTCAAAAGGAAACTTGCGTACCTGGTTCAAGGCTTCAATAGCACTCTCACAAGCAACTACCTCATGGTCGCCATGAACCAGAATCGCCTGGAGAGAATCCCGCATCATTTCTTTATCATCAACTATCAATATATTAGCCATAACTATTTCCTATTAATATTCTAAGGCAGCAAGATGGTGAACGTCGCTCCACCGGAATTATTGTTGATAGCACTAATCAAGCCATTATGACATTCGATTAATCTATGCACAATCGCCAGGCCAAGGCCAGTACCGCTGTCTTTAGTCGTAAAAAACGGATTAAAAATTTTCTTTAGTGCCTCAGGCTTAATTCCACAGCCATCGTCACTTACGCTGACAAAAACCTTATAATCTTTAGCTTTATGAGGACCAGCTTTGATAACAACATTGCCACTATCACCAGCAGCGTCAACCGCATTTAATATAAGATTCAATAATATGCGCGTCATCATATTCAAATCGACATTTACCACCAGATTACTGGCAACATCTGTAATATCAATCCTGGTATTTTTGGAACGAATCTGAGGTCTGGCATAATCCAGCACCTCCGTCAGCAAAGCAGTAAAATTAACTTCGGTTTTATCACAAAAACTATCCTGGGTAAATGTCAGCATATCATTAACAATTAAATCCAGGCCACGCACGCCTTTGATAATTTTTCGAACCCATTGCAATGAAGCTTCGTTGCCAACTAATTCTTTTTCCAAAAGCGAAGCATATAATTGCACACCACCGAGCGGATTGCGAATTTCATGAGCCACACCAGCGGCCATCTCACCCAGTGCCGCTAACCGGCTTTTACGCTGCAACATTTCATTTTTATGGCGCAATTCTTCACGCAAAAGTTTAACTTCGCCCTGCAACTTCTGATGCGAACTTTGCATGCGTTCGGTAATTTCGCTATACGAAGCGATAATCGAAGCTAGTTGTTCCATCGCCTGGTCAGCATTGTCGGCTAATTTAGGTTTTGTCGCATTATTCTGCTGCATTTAAATCTTCTAACTTAAAAAAATTATTCTGATTGCAAATCAAGATACCTGCTACGGGTAACATTAGTGGAACCCTGAGCATAAATATTATTCATTTGACGGCCAGTATTGACATTGCGTATCTGACTGGCAACCTGATCTTTGCAGGCATGTAATTTTTCTGTATCACATTTATCCCGCTGGATGATATCGCCTAAAGTCTGCTTGACACTATCGACTAATTGCTGAACCTGACGTTTCTGCTGCGGATTCAACGACAAAAATAATTCATCCCAATTATTCCGAATGGGTTTTAGCTTCTGGTCAATAGCTGTCAATTTATTGATCAAACGCTGTCGGGATGCCAGAACTTTCAACAACATTTCCGGATTCTTGCCATCGACTAAAACAGTCTGCTGACAAGCAAGTTCATGCAATTGCCGATACAGATCATCTTGTTGGGTCAAAAGCAAAATTATTTCTTCTGCTGCCTCAATTGTTTGTTCGGTTTTGTCCATCTGCAATCCTTTCAATTTAAGGATATTAAACCATTTAATTAACTAAACTGGATTTTTTAAGCCATTGAAACCACTTTTGCCATTCTGGGCGTGTCATATCAAAAGGCCCGGTAGCTATAGTTTCATCGGTCATTGCCTGAAGTTGCCAACTGGCCTTATTCAGAGCGATAGATGCTTCATCTGGCTGGCCTAGTTTGACGTAGCAATTAATTAATTGCACAAATGCCATCAAAGCCACCGGGGTCTTATCAAATTGCGATATAACATCTTCGTAGGAATCTGTCGCCTGACGATAATTACCAAGGTCAAACAAACAATCCGCACGATGAAGCCAACTCAATCTTGAATAAAGCCTATCTCGTTTAGAATATTTACTTTCAGGTATTTTTGCATAAAAATTCACTGATTGATTAAAATATTCCAGTGCCTGAGATAATTGCTGGCTTCGCTGAGCAAATATTTTATCTCTTGTCAAAGCCGCCGCCGGGTCATTAGCCGGCATATTTTCCAGCTCCTTATTCAGCGACAAACCATTTCTTCGGTATGAGTCAGCAACCAGAAACATCACCTTGCCTAAATCAGGATTATCGGGATAACGGCTGATTGCTTCGGTCAGAAAATTTATGGCCATCTTATATTCTTCGATTTTATAATAAAGCTCACCCAAAACGAACATCGCTTGTTGATATTCCTGCGACCTGGGTGTCAATACTGGATTATTCAATACTGAACTCAATAATTTTTGAGCTTCATCAATATTTTTTTGAGCCTCATCACCATCTGACTCTGGTCTGCTTAGATAACATTGAGCCATCGGGATAACTGAATCATAGGCAGCCGGGGACATCGGATATTTTTCAATCAAAAGCCCATATTGTGTTATTGCTGAGCCATAATCTGTCATAGATTGATAAGCCTGAGCCAGATAAAAAACTGCTCGAGGCCATCGTTCTTTGTCTTCATTGTTCTGAACATAGCGAGTCCACACTTCGACTGCTTTTTTGGGGTCTCCGGCTTTATCAAAACTGCTGGCTGAATCCCACAAACTGTCGCTATACAGCTGGTCATTGTTTAAAGATAAATCTGCGACTTTTAAGAAATACTGGCCCGCTATACTGAAATGTTTAGCAACAATTTCACGCTGTTGATTTTCCCATTCCTGCTGGTTCTGGTCAGCATCTTCGTTTTGAGACATTTCACTTTGGGCGATTTCAAATTCAGTTAAAAGTTTGTTGGCCAATCGTGAATGAGCCATAGCATATCGATAAGCGGCATCATGATCTTTGGCATCAACTATTCGTTGCTCAAGATCAAGAAACTTCAACGCTAAAGAATATTGACGTTGCGTACTGAGCTGATCTGCCCATATCATTAGACTATCTTGCAAATCCTGTTTTGCCATAGCAATATTATCAGGATTCTTAAAATATTCCTCAATCACTTCAGTATAATTGGCAATTGATTCATCATATCGCTGCTGTAATGCTGAACATTTCGCTAAACCTAATTTTCCGGCGACATACCAGTCTTTACCAAGTTGGGTATCAACCACTTTACGATAAAAAATACGCGATTCATAATCCCGATATTGAACATAACTAATATTTCCCAGCTCCAGAGCCGTCTGAGCATAAACATCGCCACGGTCTTTTAGTTCATCCAGCAATTGGCGAAGTTCAACATCAGCTCTATCTATCTGGCCATCCCTACGCAAAGCTTTACCACGCAGATATCTTGCTTCAGGACCATAAGAAGAATTCCTTACCCAATCTTCCATACTATCAAGCCACGCAAGAGCATCCTTTTCACGGTCGCTCTGCAATAAAACATTTGCCTTAGTAACAAAAGCCCAGGCTTTGTCATCCGGGTCTGATTTGTCATTAGACATAATTTCTTCTAGCAAGGTAAGGTTCTTTTTCAGATAATCTTCGACCTTGACAATTGAGTTCATTTCGACATTATCACGCAGGTATCGCGAACGAAATTTCGGCATGACCTCAATGGCTCTTTTAATCGTAGCCATAGCTTTGTTGTAATCTTTAACTTTCAGATATGCCAGTGCCAGATCATGGTATATTTTGGCTAACTCAGGAGAATCTTCTTGAACGGTTCCTTTATCCAGAGCATACTCATAATCTTTGATAATATTACTATAATTGCCGGTATTGCCAACTTTCGCCTTAACAGACAACTCTTGACGTGTTGAAACATCCAAAACGCGGGTAGAAGCCGACAAAAGCCTTAATTTGGCAAACTGTTCTGTGATATCATAATCTTTTTCGAGCAGGTCAAGACGCAATTGCTCAGCATTAATATAGAATTGCTGGAAATCTTCCTTTTGAGAAAGAAGCTCAAGGGATTTAAGTTTCTGGTCGAAACCATCACTGGCAGGCTTAGCCGGTTTACCCAATACCAATACCGCGGCAAAAAGAATGATTGAAAAGGCAAATAACGGCATTTGCCACTTGCCTTTGATAGCTTGGCGGAAAGTTAAATTGTCATTCGGCGACGCTTCCATGCAATACCTTATTACAGCAAATCCATTTGCTGCTTAGCTGTGGGTCTTTTATGAATTATTCAAAATAATTCGCTATATATCTTACCCTGAAAAACAGGGTTTATTTACTTTTACTAAAACTGGTCGGCGAACCATTATTTCAGTTATTTAGATCATTGAGTTCAAGCGGACGTCCTGTCCGGTCATACTCAGCTATCAATTCGCGTATCTGACGCAAGGTTTTATTTCGTTTTAACTGGTCGATATAAGCCAACCGGGCAAAAACAGCTTCATCATATAAACGATGCCCACCTTCAGACCAGTCACTTTCAGTTATCAAACCCATAATAGTATAATTATGCACTGTCTGACGCGATAAACCGCTAAAATTAGCAACTTCACCAATTTTATATCTTTTAACCGGCGGGTTGATTCTAAGCTTTTCTGCAATTGTTTCCACTGCTATTAAACTCCGGTTGCTATGCCAATTCCAGGCAAAACATATCTATTTATTAAAACTACAGACAATCAGAACAAATCAACCAGAATTGCACAAGGTTCAATATCGATTAACTGCCCAAAAAACGTATTTTACATTTTGTAAAATATACTATTTTGAAAAGAAGTCAACCCTAAATCAGCAATTTTTGCGCTTTTTTTAAATTTTTTTGCTTTTTTTCTTTAATTTTTGGCAATTATTGCCGTTATATCTTAAAATCTATCTGAAATGTCCAAAGAAAACAATAGCTATGATACTTTAACTCATCAACTGGCAGGCCCTTAACAAACAAAAAGCACAAAATATTATCAACCAAACACTTATGAACAAAAAAATCATCTATATTGGCCAAAGCACAGCGATCATCACCGAACTGGAATGCTACTGTAAAACCCATGATCTAAATTTACAGACATGCCAGGATAAAATCGGCTCAATTGAACCAATTGAAGCTGAACTGGTGCTGATTCAAAGCAATATAGCTCTTAATGCTTCAAGTGCCCAACTAGAAGGTATCAAAAGTAATTCAACATTATTGGTACTTTTACAATATGAAGGTGAAAATGAATTACCAGGAGATATTGCAGATTATTTCGATGATATTCTTAACCAGAACCCCAATCACCTCAGCAAAAAGATTGATTTCTACCGCAAAAGTATCGCTGCCCTTTCTGGCAAGACCAACCATCTTATTAGCAATAACCGCAAATTAACCCATAAGGTAAAAACCTTAAGTAAGCAATTGACAACCGCTGACTCAAATCTGATTATCCAGGAAAAAGTGCTGGAAAAAATTAATCAGATCAGCCTGCTGTCGCGCCAGATAAACTGCCTTGACCTGGAAACCATTGCCCAGGTTTGTATCAAGTATATCCCCAAGTTAATTTCAGCCAGATTTGCTTCACTATATTCATATGATAGTGAAAACCACATTTTAAGACTTTTGCAACATAACCACCCTTATAGAATAGCTAAGATTATAAATGTAAAAAAACATCTTGACAGCCCAATGAGTATGGCCCTAAGAGACAAAAAAATCCAGTTGATCAAGGATTTTCAGGGAATTGACACCATCCGTGATTTTTCTAAAAATTATCAAAGCAATAGCTGCATGATAGCTCCACTGCTGAGTGGCAATAAAGTTATAGGCATCCTTAATTTGGCGGATAAAATCGATGATTACAGTTTTGACAGCCGAATAGACCTGCCTCCGGTACAACTTCTATGCGAGATTGTTGGTTCGGCTATGTCCAACATTGAGCTTTATGAACAATTAGAGAAAAAAGCCCAAACCGACAGCATGACCAATTTATTAAATCATCGCACGTTCTACAAGGTACTTCAGCGGGAAAGTGACCGGGCCAGGCGTTACAAAAGCAACCTTTCGTTGATTATGATTGACCTTGATGGCCTGAAACAAATTAATGATACCTATGGACACCGCGCAGGCGATGCTGTCATTTTACATGTATCGCATAAAATCCGGGAATGTGTCCGTCATACCGATATGGCGGCGCGTTATGGCGGAGATGAATTTGCGGCAATTTTACCAAATACATCCATGGAAGAAGCTTACCATTTGGCAGAACGTATTAATAGCATTGTAGCCGAAGATCTGGTTGATTTTGATGGCCAGAAGCTAAAAGTGTCTGTTAGCATAGGTTTGGGGCAATACCAGCACAACCAGAGTATCGAAGATTTTATGAGCGACGCCGACAATGCTCTGTTTGATGCCAAAGCCGCTGGGAAAAATCAGATAAAAATCTCAAAAGTTAACTTGACAACAACATAGAGATATAAGTATAATTGACAGGTTAGCATATTCAGTCAATGGGGGTTGCAATGCCACACAATCAACTACAATACGCAGACACACACGTCTGCGATTCCACTCCTAGCTGATCATTATTATGATCAGCTACTTTTTTATCCGCGGCTTCTTCCCTATGTTTCACTTTTTAGAATCCATTAACCCAAACCTATAAACAGGAACACCCGTCTTCTTGTGAAACTTTTCAATAAATTCGCTGATAGTATAATAATATTTGCCATCTGCTGAAAAACAAACTGATTCACCCTGAGGTTCGGGCATAATTGAAATATATTGAGGGTCAGCCTTGAACGCCTGGTCTAAACTTTTGCCCTGCTGGCGGTCATATCTAGCCAACAAAACATAATTTTTTATCAATACAATTGAACCATCGGAGTTTATATCACCAGCGGTGGCAAAATTAAAAGGAAGTTCTGTAATAAACTCAAGTTTATTGATTTCTTTAATCAATTGAGGATAACGTGAAACATAAACCCGAGATTTTTTTTCACGTTTTGAAACAATCCAGATATCTTTATTAAGCGGATCAACAAACATAGTTTCGGCATCACGTTTGCCATCAGGGAAGATAAATTTAAGTGTGTCAAATTTCTCAATTAAATGGAGCTTATCAACCTGTTTTTTTGCTCTTGCATCGGCTGATTCATCAGGTTCAGATGGCACGTTGGGCTCTGGGAAACGATAAACACTGATATTATCATGGACAGCGTTATTGTCACCAATATCCGCTAAAAAAATATAATTTATGCCCTTAACAGGCCCTGGGCCAATAGCTATCTCTTCGACATCCCTGACTTTGACATCTTTCAAAAGATATTGAGCTAAAATCATACCATCGGTTTTTAAGGCAAAGATTCTGGCGACATCACCAGAGTCATTATGGCTGTAAAGCACATTCTTATGAATACGGCTGGCAACCAAACCCGATGCTTCATCCAGCTTTTTGGACTTGATATAGCCAGTAATCTGTGAGGATTTATTTTCCTGTGCCCAGCAAAACCCTGCAAATAATACTATCACTAACACGATAAATTTACGCATCATTGCTCTATTCTCCAGTCATTTATGGCAATGCAGTAACTTCTACCCGATTATTATCCGGGTCCAGAGTCACAAATTCATAATAGCCATCACCGGTAATTCTCGGCCCATCCAGAATTTCAAAACCCGCTTCGATTAATACCTTTGCTTTTGCATCAACATCAGCAACACAATCCAGCTCAAAAGCTAAATGAATCAGGCCAGTGTGCTGATGTTCTTTCGTATCATTTAGATTAGAAGACACGGTTGGCATAGTCATAATTTCCAGCCGCGCGCCTGAATCAAAAGAGATAAAATAGCTATGAAACTCTTTTTCCTCATTGGTATATTTTTCGTTGGAAACGCCATTAAAAAACTTGACATAATAGTTGCGCAAACATTCCAGATCATTGGTCCATATTGCTATGTGGTCTAATCGCATCTATATCCCCTTGCCTAACAGCATCTTTTTCAAGCTCATCATCAGCGTTTCATGCTTATATTCTTTAAATTCTCCAGCGTCAAAATATACGCCATAGCATACCGTACAGGCTTCATATTTCATGTGATGTTCGATATCAACCATTTTAATCATCTGGGTATGGCAAACCGGGCAATCTATGCCGCGGTTTTCATCATTTTCTTTACTTTTGTCATTAGCGCCCAGATCAATTGTTTCGCTACCTTTAAGCTTTTTCAGTTCCTGAAGTTCAAAAGCATCAAACCACAAGCCTTTGCAATCTGGGCAACGATTAACGTAGATACCTTCATAATCCAGTTTAGCCATATTAGCATCACATTTCGGACATTTAACAGTTCTTCCCATCATAATTCCTTTCTTAAAACAAATCTATATATCTTTTTTGGGGTTCTTTTTTATCACTGCAATCAATAATAAAGACTGCAACACTACCGCAAAGCAATTAGGTAGCCATAGTGCAATAGCCCTGAAGCGAATGCCATAAAGTAGCCAAAATAAAAATATTAAGAGCCAACCAACAATAAAAATCAGCGATAAACTACTGGGATTTTTATCACGCCATTCTTTATTAACTTGAAAAGAAATCACTACACTGGCAACTAAACCAGCTATTATACCAATAAATTCAAAAATATCAGTAGGGATAAAATCTAAAAAATCCATTTATTTTCTCTTTAATTATTGTTTTATTCTGCCAGAGAAAATTACAATAATCCATCTATAAGATAAAAGCAAGAGCCTTCCGCATCGATGCGGAAAGCTTGTTGAATAATTTATTTGACTGTTATGGTCTTCTTGCCAGAAATCACTCCCATAACACCCTTAGTGTCATATAGTGCTTCAATAGTGAAAGTCTTGCCAGAAGCATTGAGGTCTTCTGCTACACGCCACGTGTAGCCACAGGTGCCACCTCAGCCAAAGGGCATTTGGCCCTGAGCAATGACCTTGCCAGAAGTATCGGTAATTTTGACCTCAGGCTGCAAGGTGTTATAAACCTTATACATTTGACCGTTAGACATTTTTATTTCGCGTTCAAGCTTACTAAGGTCACGAATACCAGAAAGCCTCATGGAAAGTTCTGGAGAAAAGAAATATGCACTGACTTTAACATCAAACTCTTTTGCCTTTAAATTAATAACATCTTCTTTAGGTAAAGCAAAAGCAACTGTCATGGTTTTTTTAAGATCAACTATCAATGGTTTATCTGCGATAATTGTAGAATTTGGTTCCCTTTGCCCGATATGGGTCATGCCGAATTGATAATGATCGAGATTAATACCAACACTACTGATTAAATATTGCCCAACAGGAAGTTCAAGAAAATTATTTTTGAACATTTCAGGCTTGATTCTTATAGATTTGCCGTCCTGGCAATTAATAGTCATATAATTGACTTTGGGAGTTTTATCATCAAAACTGAATTTCAATTGTCCCATCGGGCCATTATAAGTATCAACTGTAAGTTTATCGCCAGCAGATGATAATTTAAAATCCAGAAATTTGCCATCCAGAATCATTCTGCCACTAAGACGCTGGAAATCATATTCTGGCGACATAAAAAGAGCAGTCGAATAACCAGAAAAGGAGTCAGACATACTGCCAATTTGCGTATAAAAAACGTCAATTTTTTTACCATTCACTAAAACATTACCTTTATACGCATCCTGACAAACCAGGATAAGGCTATAGGATTTTGGGGCATTAGTATCGATGGTTCCCAAATCGCGGCCAGGAACTGGCACTGCACTAGCTGAAAATGAAATTTCATAACCATCAGCTTTAAGCTTAAATGGCTTAAAATGGATACTGCCTGGAGCTGAATCTTTTGCTCTGGGTGATTTTTTATCCAACTTCAGGACCGGGTCATTAGTCAAATCCTGGTCAGCATTAATATCAATAATTAATTTGTCATAGCCTTTACCTTGAGTATCATCAATGACATAAGAACATTTTTTGGCATTTAGAATAACAAAGCCAAAAATCGCTTTATCGGATTTAATTTCAGGATAGGCTTTGACATCCTTGTCTTTGGCGTTTCCAGGTTGCTGGGTTTGGGAATACTGCCCCCGCATTATATAACCTTTAACATTAGCCGGTATATCAGCATCAAAAGCAGAAATTTTCTCCGGCTGGAAAGTTTGGCTGTCAACTGAGCCAGCAAATACCGGCAATGCACAAAAGGCAAATACCACTATTGCCGCCAACAGCTTTACTGTCAACAATCTCATAAACACTCCTTTTAACAAAATCGGGATATTCAACCCCGTATAGATGATTCCTGAGCTCATTGACACGATGAACTGAAACAGAAATCTTTATAATCATCAAAACTATCTGCCTAACAGCTACAAATCAATATCCGGCAAACAGTTATATATACTATAGGGAGCCTCTAATAATTGGTTTCTTTCAATTATCGCGATATTATAACTTTGCCAACAATTTAAAGCTACCTCTAAAAAATCAATTCTATGCTTGTTTGACAGTCAAAAATGTTTCAAATACCCTCGTTGCCATCTTTATCACCTTTTAAAGAAATATAGTTGTATAATAAGAATTGAAATACTACAAAACAACTACACGCACAACACACAACTCTCTACCAAGGGTTTTTACTAGAAATATTAAAATATATGTAACACTTTAGCCATGTGAAGCAGATATGTCGGCTAGTTTTGGTAGTTTTCCGGTTTTGGTGTAGATTTTCAGGGC
>JAEIOG010000215.1 GCA_016342495.1 Phycisphaerae bacterium | reverse complement strand
AAATGCCGATCTGACAGGTGATGGGAATGTGGACATTCGGGATTTAACTGTTTTTTGTGTTAACTGGATGTACTAGTTCTGGAATTTATTGTTCGAAAATGATTATGGCGATGCTATCGTTAGGAACACTATTTTGCAGAAAAGAGCAAGTTATGAATGAAATGCCTGAAATGGAAAGGCTTGAAAATGTTCTGCATTTTTCCCGGATCGTTGCCGGAGGTTTTCTGGGGCAGGACGGCCGCGATGTCGAAGAAATCATACGACAGGATTCCGCTGGTGCTGACTTCACAGGTTGGTATTCTGTTGGTGGTTTTGGTGGGAGAAACACGTCATCTGGAACAATGGAAAATTGTTTCTGTGCTGTCGATACTGTTGCTGCAATTGGTGGATTCTGCGGTACATATGGAACTGCAACTACAAGCGATTGCTTCTGGGATTCAGATACCAGTGGAATTGTGGCGGCTAATGCACCTGCAACAGCTAAAACTACAGCGCAATTGATGAAAGTAGCCACATTTACTAACTGGGATTTTACTTTGCCAAGAGACTGGAAAATTATTGAAGATTATAGCTATCCTGCTTTAGATTGGGAATAATTAGTATTCTATGGCTAAAAAAAAGATTAAAAAAAAAGCTGGCTGCAGCACAAAATGGCAGAGCAAATATATTGCGATGGCTGAAAAGATTTGTGCCGCGGCCGGTTTTAATATTGGCCAGTTAGCCGATTTTTTTGGGGTGTCAGAATCGACAATCGCCAACTGGAAAAATAAATATCCAGCTTTTGCCGTGGCGATTCGGGATGGGTCGCGGCAATTTGATTCAGAAAATGTCCAGGCGGCATTATTAAAGCTGGCCCTGGGCTATAAAACCTTAAAACGGACTATGGAGGCCGAAGAAAATGAGCTGGAAAATATTAAAACTCCGGCCGATTTTGATAGCTGCGGAGGACTCTTAAAGAAAATCGAACTGATTGAACATGCCCCGCATTTTGCGGCGATTAAATTCTGGCTGCAAAAACGCGATCCAGAGAATTGGGCCGATACCGCCGAGGGTGAAAATCTGGAATTGCCGGCGATTAGTATTCATCTCCATAACGATGATAAAGATGTAAAAATTCCAGTAGAAAACAGCGAAAATGGCCGATAGCGAAAATGTTCGAGATTATCATTTATCTGCCCGGCAGTCTATGGCCTGGTCGGCGATTCAAAGACCTGATATTACCGATATTATGTATGGCGGCGGTAAAGGCGGCGGCAAAAGTGTCTGGCTGTGTTTATTTGCCTATTATATGGCCAATCAATATATCAGCCGCTACAATATCGGGCCGCGTAAAGATCCTATTCCAGTTGGTTTTTTAGGTAGAAAACGCAGTGTTGATTTTACCGATACGACCCTGGAAACCTGGAAAAGATTTATCCCGGAAAATGCCTGCCCTATCGGCCTTAACAATCCGTGGTGCTATCCTGATAACTTCAATCCGGCCCGCATTGTCATAATGGTCATCTTTTGGCCGTTCGACGTAACCCCGGCCCTTGCCTTTACATTTCAAAAAGAAAAATATTGCAGCAGGATTAAGGTCTTCTATCAGCTCAAATAGCTTGGCTTCAACTTGATCAAGGATCATCTCCTGAACGTCATTCACCGCTTCCTGGTATGCCTCATCAGACTTTTGCCAATTGTAATGCGTCCGGCGGTCTATCCCGGTATGCTTTGCTGACTTACTAACATTGCCCAGGTTCGATACCATCGCTTTAAGCATCAAAGCCTTTTTATCTTTGGGCCGTGTCGCTGCCTTTTTCTTTTTGGTCGTTTTGGCCGTCTTTGCCATATTAATAACTCCTTTTTTAAGAGTGTGAAAATTGTCACCTGTTACTTTGTGGAATTAATACAAAACTATTTCAATCAAAGTTTTTATATTCTTTCGGCATCATCTCAAGTTGCCGTTTTGTTATCCATCCATTGCCCTGACAATAGCCGCAAACGCTACCCAGGCCACCATCGCCACCACAAACAGGACAAACACAATAAGGCTTGGCGAACGTCAAAAGCTCCAGCACATTCTTAAATCTTGAATCAGTATACCGCCTGTCAAGTGCTTTGAAGCCGTCCTGATCTGACATACTATCCATTTCGGCCTTAACGCCATTTAATGTATTTCTCCAGATATTGTATTGCTTACAGGTCTCGAAAATCGGCTTTAGATTCTCTTGGATCATCATACCGTTTCTATCTTTAACAACATTTACAACATTAGCAGTTACAGGTAATTCGCTTGTTTCAGGCTCATAATCGTCGTCGTCGTCATTGTCGGATTCAAATGGCTCAAGCTCTGTTTTCTGCGTTTCTTGGTCGTTATCGGGGTTTTCGTCTGTACTACATTCATGGTCCAAATTGGCCACGCTGGCCAATTTGGACTGCTCACCTAGTATTTGCTCTATCTCCGCCAAGGTCGGCTGGCCCTCTAATCCCATACTTTTGTATTTTTCATAAAAGCCTATATATCTGCGTACAGTCCTGCCTGAAAAATCAAAGTTATCTTCAATCGTCTTAATCCATAGCCCGTGCGGTGTTCTTTCCTTAAGCTCGATTAATAGCTTGCCAGCTTCTAACCAATGCGAAGCACCTGTCAAGAACTGCTTGCAACCTAATTCATGGTGTTGTTGAATATTGGTTATTATTTGATTTCTTGAAATTATGTTGCTCATATATTTACCTCTTAAAAAAATTGTGTTTTGGCTGCCTGTTACATATTCAGACTTGCCCCTGAAACGCTCGCTATAGCCTCTTAAATCGCTTACCATTACCCGCTTGATACAATGCTGCCCTTTACCACTTCAATACAATAATCCATAAATTGACAATCAATAGGGTTTCTATAAATTCATCACTGGTAAAAATTTCTATCATTCTTAACATCTGTAAAGCTCCTTAAAAAATTAATGTTATTATCATCTTTGCAATGCCATCTTCAGCATCTGATAAATTCAGCAGGACCAATCCCTGATAACTGCTGTCCCTTTACCGTGGGGGTATGGTAATTTATAATATATTGTAGTTTCTACAGTGAGTACCTCGCACAACCGCTTTAATATCTACAGTGATACCAACTTTTATGTTTACCCATCTTGACATTTCAAGCACAACCGCTTTAATTTCTACAGCGATACCACTTTAATTTCTACAGTTGACTTTTTCTTTTTTATTGTGGCCATTGGTTTTGAAACCGCCATTTGCAGGCCCAAGTCCCGGTCTGCCTTTATTTGGGATAAACTTATCAGTGCCATAATCTTGCCAATTAGTGGTAAGTGCAAATTTATGGCTTTGCCTATGGGCCCCGCAGCCTGGTTCAGCAATTTCTATAAATCCAAGCTCGCATAACTGGTCAATTGCTTTGCCGATTGTTGGCTCTGAATGCCCAAAAAGCTTGTGTATGCTTTTGTATGTCATTACAAGTTGGCCGTTATTGGTAGCGTGATAACTGGTCGTTTTTTGGCCTTTATTCTTGCTGTTCACTACACTAACTTTAAGCCTGGTATAAAGCTCAATAAGGATATGTACTGCTGCCAGGTTAAGCTTAGCATATGCTTTTGACTTCACCATTTTTTTACTGAAAACAAAACGGTCATTGCTTGCTAAAGTGGTTTCTTTTACCCAGTGTTTTGGCTCGTGATCCATTACCCGGCCCGCCCTGGTTTAAGTTCTTGCCAGTGTTTACGGGGTGGTAATCCTGCTGCTACCCAGCTCGATAATTCTGCCCGATTCCATCTGGCACAACG
>JAEIOG010000214.1 GCA_016342495.1 Phycisphaerae bacterium | reverse complement strand
CCCCAAAAAAAAGCTATTTTTGCTACCGCAAATCAGCTTAACACACCTATTCCCTAGACTATGGGATGGTTGTGACTAATATAATAAACAATCAATAAGTTCATTTCCAGTACTTTCATGAATTTTTTTTGTAAAATTGACTAGCCCATACTGATATGAATTACTATTTCCAAAAATTAAACGTTTGCCTCAGGCAAACACCGCAACCCAGCCCGCTAATTAACACCCACTGATCGCCAGCAGAATTTCAAACCATCGCCCCAACTATGAAGTATCTAGTTGCCAAAACTCAAAAAACACATCTGAAAATCCAGCACAAGAAGGGCCTACCATCTTAGGGTTTTGCAAAATTAAAGTCTACTTTAAGTCAATTTTCATGTTAACATTTTTAGTGATTTTTCTGCACTTTTCTGCACTTTTCTGTCAATTTGATGCTTTTTTATGTCTTTTCGGGACCGTTGCCGCCCGACTTATTTTAACATTTGATTATAAAAGCCAAAAATTAAAGTCCACTTTAATTATCCCGACGATAAACAATCCGACCCTGACTGACTGTCAAAACTACCGAAAATTTCGACTCCAATATATCTGCCAATGGCTCCTCTGCATCATTATCGATGGCTACCCCAACCAAATCAGCCACAGCAGCGCCAACCAGACCAACATGTTCATAACCCAATGCCATAGCAGGATTTATGGTGAACTTACTGAATATCTCAAGCGGCTCGACCCCAGTCATCTGTCGCATTCGATTCAGTATATCCCCATCTACGCCAACTATTATATCGCTGGCTAAATCCTTATAGCCAACAACCCTGATAAGCTGCTGCTCAACCGGGCTGGCCATCCCAATACAGCAAACCCCATGACTTATTGCTTGCTGAACAAAATCTATCATAGCTAACTTACTATCTGACAATACTTTAGGTATTTCAGGTTCAATACATATAAAACCCGGCAGCAATGCGGCATTACCAATATTGACAATTTCCTGAACCCCATAAAAACCACGTAAATCTTTATAATTCCCTACTTTAGCGATCCGGTCATTGGTAACCACCACCGCTCCATCTGCTATCGGGTCGGCGATTAGAGGGACCACCCATTTTGCTCGAATGATATAAGTATTTGTCATTAAGATATTTATCTTTCTTTAAAAATAAAAATCCCCGCATAAACGAGGATCAATTTTAGTTGTTGGCAGTGCAAATTACTATCTATTTTGCATTTGATATACGGGTTTTCTCGCTGGAATTTCATGGATATTGCTGGTTTGGACTCTTTGTTCCATAAGCATCTTTTCCAGGTCGCCAGCGAGGTTTTCAGATTCCAGATTTTGCATAAACATCTCAGCTGATTTCAGTCGGCATTGGGCTATATGGCGAACCGATTCAAATCTGAAACCTTCGCGTACTCGAGCAACCCAGTATTCATATTCTATCTTACGTTTCCAGCTAGCCAGAGCTTCTGTAACTCCTTTACCATGAACAAGATATCGACGAATCTCATTGAAAATTCCAATCGAGCCCATATCGTCCAGATTACGGGCATCGGACAAAATCATGGCCTCAATTAAATTTGTCTCACGATGGCCAGATTCAATTATAATTGAACAAATCCGCTCCATCTGTCGTGGATTAAGTACTCCAGCTAATCGTTCCTGAACAACCTGAGCAGAAAAATCTCGCATATCGTCATCGGTCAGATCGGCTAAGACCATCCGGGCAAAATCATCTTCCTGGTTGGCATAACGAGCAAAACCGCTGTCACGCATCAATGCGGCGATATTAAGGCATTCCTGGTCAATTTGAAAACGCGCAATTTCATTCAATTGGGCAATGCTGCCACAATGACGTAGAATACGATTAGCCCGGTCGATCAGATAGCGATCAATATTACCTTTAGCTGTAGGAATACTTAAAACCTTTTCGGCAATTTCTCTAATTATTACCATTTCAGACATAGCAGTTTACCCTTTTATGATGCATTACACTAGAAATGCTTATGCTAAGTTTCCTATATTAACATGACACTCATAATATTTTATAATGAGTATAAGAGTTCGTAAATTTTATCGGCTAAACATTGATTTATTCTTGAAAAAGCGTGGTTAGTTTAAATAGATATTGATAAAAGCTAATTATAGACTTAGTAAAAAAACATTTTACAGGGTAGCGTATTTAGGCTAAGATGATTTGATTAAATGGATTTATAGATAATATATATAGTTGCAGGTGGATCATGGACAAAAAGATCAGAGATAATTTAGCAATAATAAATGACAATATAGCGAAGGCTTGTGATAAATCTGGCCGTTCGATTGATGATGTTACTTTGATTGCGGTGACGAAATCAGTTGAGGTTGACAGTATCCGAGCTTTGCTGGAGCTGGGTCATGTCCACATGGGCGAATCCCGTTCGCCGGAAATTGTCAAGAGAAACGCAGTGATAAATGAATCGATCAGCCGCCGGATTGAGTTGCCGGGGATTAATCCCAATAATCGGCCAATAAGGCCAGTATGGCATATGATCGGGCATCTGCAAAGAAATAAAGTCAAATCATTATTGCCAATCGTAGAATATATTCATTCGGTAGATTCCCTGCGATTAGCGGAAGAAATCAATACCACCGCGGCCAAACTTGGTCTGGAAGAAAAAGTTAAGATTCTGTTGCAGGTTAATACCAGCCAGGAAAAACAAAAGTATGGTCTGGCGGTCGGAGCGGTAGCGGCTTTGGCTGAACAGATTATAACCTTGCCAAACCTGCAAGTATCCGGATTGATGACGATGGCACCGAATACGCTGGACAGTGATCGGTGCCGATTCTGTTTTAGCCGTCTGCGTGAGATTTTTGAGGATATGAAAACCGACCGGATCGTCGGTCCGGAATTTAAGCATCTGTCAATGGGGATGAGTCAGGATTATGTAGAAGCCATCGAAGAAGGCGGTACAATGGTGAGAATTGGTTCGGCATTGTTTGCCTGATTGGCAGTTGGATATTCACTTGTCAAAGAACAGAACCATCTCTATATTACCGGTGAATATGCGCGATCGGTATAGTTTTTTTGGATTGTGGAAATTAAAATCGGTTAAAATGGGACGGGAAGCGGGATTTTCTGTTGAAAAATTTTTTATTTTTGGGTTGGAGGGGGATGCGCAAATGGTGGGAATAGATAGCAAGAGAGTAAGAGAGTAAGAGAGTAAGAGAGTAAGAGAGTAAGAGAGTAAGAGGTTGGTGTCGCTGGGGCGACTTTGTTTTATTTTTGTTGGTTTGTGTTGGCGATGGTTTGATATGCTGCGGGGGATGGGTCGGTGTTAGTTGGTGGGCTGGGTTGTGGAGTTCGCTGCGCTCATGTTGATTTTTATTGGGGCAGGTTTGGGTTTTATTTTTTGTATTGAGCGTGAAAAATGTTATTATGATAGTTTTGGGGCTTTGGAGATGATGGGATAAAAACAGCGTGGCTGAGGGCCAACGGGCGGGTTTGTGGGCCAGAGGAGATTGGTCCAATGCAATTTAATGGTTGAGACGGATTGGGTTTCGGGTTGCTGCGCAGGGCGCTGCCACCCCCGTTCATATATTTTTATTTTGAGGAAGTCTGAGGTTATGCGGTATTTCAAAAATTAAATGAATGTTCCTGGTTGAGCATGTTAAAAAAGTATTCGCTGCGCTCATGAGAATTTTAAACAGCATGGGCAAAACAAGTTTTACCCATCCTACCTGGCTGATGGGTTGCAATGGTATTCAATTTTGTTTTATGTTTTTCCGCTGGGGATAGCATATCGCTATAGTGGAGCTTTGGATTTATA
>JAEIOG010000029.1 GCA_016342495.1 Phycisphaerae bacterium | reverse complement strand
CACCAACACCCTCACTATCCATAACTCCTTTACTACCAACACTTTGCGCAAATTCGCTCAAGTCCTGTATCGCCCATTCCTGCGGTTCGCATAGAATCGCAGGTTTTTTATTGCGCTGGCATAAACCCTTGTTTTCCAAGCCTTTACAATCATTCAAGCTATTATTGGCCAACTCCATGCGATTCTGTTCGGCAAGGTTCTGCACCGGATTTTTCACCATGGCATTTGCGTCGGCCATCACACTCTTTCAAGCAGCCTCGTGCATATCTTCTTCTGTGACCTGGGCATAATGCGCCATTGCTATCTGTGGCGAGTTACCAATCCATTCACAAACAGCCTTCGTATTGTGTTCTCACCAAGCTTCACAACACTGCGAAGATAAACACGAAAATCCTTTGCATTTTGCGGTGTGATTTCATCAAGATATTTAGAGCTTATCCACAACCATAAGTGCTTGTCATAAAAAGATTTATGTGATATTTATACAATTACAGCTAGCGAATTTGTGCCAAAATGGTAAAATTAGGTGTGCTATAATTTTTCCATCACAAAAAATCATCCCGAAGGGAGTACTCCCATGGCGACAATTTTACCAATTCAAACCACTTTTGACAAATCAATTCCTGACGATTTTGGCAATGCTGATTATCGCCAGGAAAGATAAGTATTCATCGTGAGGCTGATATCGCTATGTCTGAGAAGTTCCTGGGCGATACGCGGGTTTACACGGGCCTTAGAGAACATCGTTGCGAAAGTATGCCTTAGACGATAGATATCGACCGTTCGGCCTTGTAAGTGGCGTTTAGTGATCCCTGCGGCCTTCAAGTCACGATCAAATATTTTGATAAAGTCACGCGGCACATTAAACAGTGGCATATTGCCAGGTAAAGCAATTGGAGAAACTGTCCGACTATCAGCTAATGTTCGTTTGCGATAAACACCCAATTTGTCTTTTAGATAAGTTCTAACTGAAGAGGAATTCTTGCGTCCTTACCGCTTTTGGCATTCTTGCCGTCTAGCTGGACGTATGGAGGGCAAGTTGATTGAGACGCTGTTTTTCTCTATCACTTACCTTCGCACCCTTCTGGCCTTATTGTTTGCCTGTCCGAATCGTCATAGCATCATTTAGAGGACTAGTTTGGGGTGCTTAGCTTCAAAATCTGAAGCAAAATTTAAGCATACCATCAAGCTCAACAAAATCGGTGCGCACACATCAGGATAATGCTTCCTAATTTCATATTTTAGGCTCAGAGATAAGCTAAAACACCCTCATCTTCTGTTTCCAAAAATCAATTATTACAAAATCAATATCAAATTTCACTCATTTTCATGCTCTAATTAGTTTTTGATGAGGACACGCACATGTTTGACAACTACTCTTTACTTCACCGCACCGTGAGTTAAGCCACGGACAACGGCACGTTGGGAGGAGAGGATCAGGACAAGAACGGGAATCACCATAACGACGCCTAAGGCACTAACTAGATGCCAGGGTTGGCCCCAGGGGACCTCGGTCTGGAAAACTTCGGTTATGGCGACACTCATGCATTTGGATTTAGCTGTAACAGAAAATGTCAGGGGATAAAGCAGATTATTCCATGCATTAACAAAATTAATGATCATCATGGTCACAATCGCAGGGGTCATCACCGGCAAATAAATTCGCCATAGAATCGTCCAGAGGTTTGCCCCGTCAACGACAGCAGCTTCTTCGATTGAAATCGGTATTTGTTTGATAAAAGGGATAAAAACCCAAACAGTAAATGGGGTAAGCACGCTAGTCATTACAAAGATTAATCCAGTCAATGAATCCAACAAATGCATGGCCCCTAACATTCGATACAAAGGGATAATCGTTGCTATTTCCGGCAAAGCCATTGTTATTACTAATGCCCAAAGCAGAAAGCTGGAACCTGGGCAGGGAATGCGGGCAAATGCATAAGCGGCAAGAAAACAGCAAAAGACTGTAGCCAAAGCTGTTACACCAGAAAAGATAATTGAGTTTAGCAGATATTGAGTTAAAGGTAATTGGGTTGCCAGGGTCTGAAAATTATCCAGCACAGGTTTTGGAAATAACAACGGAGGTATCTCTACCAATTGCTCGGGCGTTGATACTGAAGCTTTCATTAGCCAATAAAAAGGTATTATTACAACAAGGACAAATATGGCCAAAGCGATGTACATGAATAGCTTTTGAGCCAAAGCCCCTTTGTTAACTGAATTATTATTTGATTTTAAATTGTTCATTTTCAAAAAAACTTTCAATAATCAAATCGTCTAAACTGCCAAACACCCACAAGGCCAAGCACGGCGACAAAAACCATCAGTATGACACTAATTGCTGATGCATAACCAAATTTAAAGAATATCAATCCTTCATGGAAAATATTCAGTGGGACAATGGTCGTGGCAGTGCCAGGGCCACCGCTTGTCAGGCCATAGACCAGATCGAAATTGGTCAACTGCCAGATCAGGAAAAACATACCCATTGTAATTAGTAGAGGCATGAGCATGGGAATTGTTATTTTAAAAAATCGCGTTAGAGGGCCAGCACCGTCAACTCTGGCAGCTTCATATAATTCTTGTGGCACGCCTTGAAGTCCCGCGAGAAAAATAATCGCCATGAATGACGCATTTTTCCATACATTGACCAGGATCAAGGTAATTCTTGCATTTAACGCAGAGCTCATCACGGAAGGACGCATGCCAGTAAATTGCGAAATCCAATGGCTGAACATACCGAACTGGTCGTCGAGCAGCCATTGAAATGCATATGCAGCTACAATGGTCGGGATTGCCCATGGGAGTAAATTAATGGTTCTGGCCAAAAAACGGCCTTTGAATTTGGTGTTTAACAATGAAGCAATAAGAAGGCCAAAAAATATTTCAAGTAAAGTTGAAGCTACGATAAAAACAAGGCTAAAGCCAAGTATACTTCGAAATTCTGGATCGGCAAATAAGTTGCGGTAATTGTCAAGGCCGACAAATGCATGCTCGCTTTCAAAGAGGTGCGTATCGGTCATACTTAGCCAGATGGTTTGGCCTATGGGGTAAGCAGCGGTAGCTAAACGCAGCAAGATTACAGGAGCGACCAGGATAGCAAAAACCAATATTGCTTTTCGTTTGTTTTGGTGCATCAAAGTAAATCCATTTTTTTACGTGTTGATTTCATGGCATCGGCCAACGTGATCTGGTTGGTTAAATATGCTGAGGCGATATTTTCAATTTTTGAAACTGCTTCTGTATACCTGCGAGAGTGAAACGGGCGAGTTGTGACAATGCCAGCATCCAAATACATTTTCAAATATTTGACAAGTCCATCTTCTCCAGCGGCGTTCAAGACAGAATGACGAGCATTTAAGAACCAGTTGCTGTATTTAAGCAGTTTGGGGCTGTTTTCAACACTAATCAAAAACTTCAGCAATTCACAAGCTTGATCATATCTTGGTGCGGTTTTGGGTATTCCCCAACCCCAACCACAGGCATATGTGGAAGACGCCGCCCCTGCTGGGCCGACAGGCGGAAGGCCACAAACTACTTTGTCTTCGTTGAACCATTTTTTATGCTGCCTGGTGACATCATAAAAAAATGGCCATTGTCGCATAAAAGCAACACGGTCAGCAATATAATCATTGTTCTGCTGATCATAATTTTTTTGGATACATGAAGGGTTCATGACATCGTGCTTGAACATCAGATCATGAATATAACGTAAGGCAGCTTGCAATTCCGGCCCCGCTTGATAAGGGTTGCCACCAGCTTGGCGGGTTATCCATTCGAGATATACTGAAAGGTTGCAGTTTTTGATTAAGCCTTCTTCGCTGGCCCATATTCCAGCGGCTTTGTCAGTAAAAACTTTGCCCATTGCTGAAACATCGTCCCATGTTTTCGGGACTGCTATGCCTTTACTGTCAAACCAGTCTTTGCGATACCACCAATAGCATAATTCAAAATTATGATGAATGCGAAAGGTTTGGCCTTTATACTGGTCCCAATCCTTTGTCATTTTCATTAGAGCAGGAGTGAAGTCATCCCATACATCCTGGGAAATAAGATCGTCAAGAGGAGCTAGCCAACCAGCCCGGGAAAGGCTCATGGCGATGCTATCTTCAAAGTCTAGAATATCGTATGGACTTGTTCCTGCCTGAATGGAACTTGCCATCTGCATCAACAATTCATTGGTAGTTTTGGGACGAAGCACCACTTCGACTTCTATGCCTGTCTTGTCGGTGAAGCCAAGTTCGTCGATGAGCTTTCGGTAAGCATCTGCGGAGAAGCCACTGACACCTAATTTCACTTTATTAGAGCTATCTTTTTTATTGCACCCAGATAAAAAGAAACCCGCAGAGGCAGTACCGGCAAAGGTTGCCTGGGCAGTGGATTTCATAAATTTTCGTCTGGTGCATGCCATATAGTCTTAACTCCTAGTCTTATTCAATACAGGCATATTAAAAACTTTAAGCTGATCAGTCAAGAAAGTTTATTTGCAGATTGAACGATTACAAAACAATTAGCGGGTCGCTTGCGCTCGCCGCTGTTTGAATACCAAGTATCAGTGATCAGTTGGGACTGCTATAAAATAAGCTGGAGGGATCAATTTTTTGCATTTTATTTTTATCTCGCCCCCATGATATATTAAGGTGTTTTACAGTTTTTGCCTGATGGTACAGGACTGTAATTGGGTGAAAACCTTTCTTTAAGACTATAAAACCGGTTTTGTCCCATGGATCACGACCCATTGTGCCAATATTCATATCAACAACCAGCTGCTGATCTATATACAATTGGCTGCTATCGTTTGATTTTAGATTGAAATAGTAAATGCCATCTTCAGGAACGTCGAGGTAGGCTTTATATCTTATCGCAAAATGCTCTGGACGCTTAGCACAAGAAAAATCAAAGTCTTTTACAACTCCATTTACTATGATTTTAAGGCTATCAAAATCAGGTAATTTTTTCCATTTACCCTCATAATATTCATATTGTAATCCCTGTTGCGGGGCGGATAGCTTTGTCGATTCGGACAATTTAGCTTTAATCAGTTCAGCTGTCACTGTGGGGCCAGGGGTATCGCCCTGCCTGAAAGCTCGCACTTTTAATGTGGCATTATGATTGAAATTCAGTGGGCCTTGATATAGTTTAGATGTTTCGGTAGGTTCGCTGCCATCGGTGGTATATCGCACATGAGAGCCTGCGATCATAGGGGCTACATTAATAGTGATGTCGTCAACAAACGTACGTTCAAAAGGCGTGACACGAACCAGCAATGGGATACTTTTAGTTCTTTTGCCAAGATCAAGACTAAGTTCGGCATTGGCGGTATTAAATCGATAAAGGCCATGGCCTCTTTGGGAGATTTTACCCTCAGAAACCAGCGGAGCAGATTTCATCAGCTCTCTATTTTCCAGCCAAGGCTCGAGGACAATATTCTCCAGCGGACAGCCTTTAATTGTTATATTTTTGGTTACATTTGGCCCATTTTGGATGCGATTCACCTTAACTTCGCACCATTTTATTTCCTGGCCCTGCTTGATGGGCGTGAAGGTATGAACATAATCCCAGGTCTCTGGCAAATGATCAGATACTTTGAATGTTTTTTCAGGGACAGACCATGTAATCCCTGCCAATCGGCCAATGATCAAAGGCACCATCGCACCATCCCAGTTGTAATACATCGAACCCCAGGGCTTATAATCAGGATCCCAGCATTCTGGAGCGACCGGAAAACCAAAATCTTTAACCATGCCATTGAGATGACCTAAAGTGCAATAAACCGCTTCGGCATCACAATGGTTACGGAACATGCCCTCGGCGACCAGCCAGGTGCTAATGGTAGAAACGGCAAAAACAGCATTCTCGATTTCATCAGGCGGACGAATATCAAGAGTCACAGGACCCCAGAAACCCGTTTCGGTATTCATGATCCATGTTTTCACTAATCTGTCAGCCCATTGGGTTTTCATCTCAGGGGACATTAGTGCTGCTAGATTCCATATGTCTCGGAATGTTCCGCCGCCATAATAAGCTGGATGCTTACTCTCCCATCCAGCTTGAAATCTCTTGACCATATCAGGTCGCATAGCTTGCCAATGTTTAACATCGTTGTCACGATCTAACTCCTGAGCCATCAGAATCAGGGTATCTAAAGCGATAAGATTGATACCATAGCCAAACCTTGGCCCTTTATCAAAATACAAGGGGACAAATAATTCATCATAGGCAGTTTTGAGAAATGCCATATCGCCAGACTGGAGATATTGTTTCCATGCATTTTCGACGACAAGCTCAATGCCCATCCAGGCTGGCGAATACCAGGCTTTGCCAAAATTATCTGGCAGAGCGTTGTTTCTATTTTTGAACTGGACCATATGCTTCCAGCTCAGGACATTGCCATGAGCCCAATCATCTTTATCAACAACCCAGCTGCCCACCAAGCTATATACCCATGAATCCCAGGCATGGAGTCCCATGAAATTATTGATTGCGGTTTGGGTATGAGGATATTCTTCCCAGCCATCAGCGTCAGTAAAATACATAAAATATAATGACCAGAGATAATAATATGTTTTTATGACATTGTCATCACTACAGCGGAAATATGGGATTTGATCATTAAGCAAACTGTTAAACCATGCGGTTTTATCTTCAAGGTGTTTTTCAGGTGAAGCCAACAGTGTTGTTACCCTATTTGACACTTCTCCTTGTTCATCCCCCATCGCAAAAGCCAAAACCAAAGGTTTGTCAGGTTCACAGTCGAGCGTAAATGAATATTTCCAATAGCCCTGGTCCTGCTGTTTAAGTTGCAGCAATGAGGATATATCCTGTGAAGCAGCTAGTGTAACATTCATACCATCATACATTAGCTTACCTTCGACAGCCTTTTCGCCCCAGTTTGGTTTGACGATAATGGTTCCACCTTCGGTGATCTGGATTGCATTAACGTCTTTGTTGTAATATGCCTTTGCAGTTGAGTTTTGGCTAAAAGGTTTTAACGAATCGCCATCGAAGGTGCCAATACCTTCTTTATTATAAAAGCTCTGGCCCTTGAACTCAACACTAATTGGATGACTGCTTTGGATAATATCACATAGCACATCATCTACAGAAATAAATTTCACTTCCTTTATGGTCACGTCATCTAGTTCATACTCACAAATCTGTCTGTCAGGCCGCCAGATCATACGTTTGGGAACGGGATTAGCATATCGCTTGCCATTGACAATAACCGAGCCATAAGCGACCCTGGTCTTTCGCCAGAATTCCCAGCCCCACTTGTCATGACCTGTACCATAGGTATCAGTAATGATTCCATGGCCACGTGCCCTGCCATCGCGAAACATCGGATGGGTAAACCCTATGGTTTCATTTTCGATAACATCCCATTCGGCACTGGTCTTGCCGCCACAGTAATACATGTGCCTGCCTGCCAGAAAGCCATGCTGAATGCCCTGAATATCTCGGGCCAACATTTCACAATAGTCGGTATAAGGAGGTTTGATTTCAGCGAGTACAATGCTTTGCAGCACCAAAAACATAAGCAAAATTTTAATTTTATTCATATCAATTACCATTTTTGACTTTGGGAACGCTTGACTTGATCTAAACCGTTTTGATGGCGTTTTAATGCTTCTGGGTCATTGGCATCTTTTTCCATATAACCATGGAGTTCCTTAATTCTGGCAGCATACATTTCCTGGAGGTCTTCTGCTTGTACTTCTTTGAGATAGTTTTCAAGCTTACTGTGAAGTTTTTTAGCTATCGTGGGATATTTGCCAGAGATATCATTTTCTTCACCAATGTCTTTGGCTAGATTGTAAAGGCGATATTCTTTATTAAGCAGATTCATTGCTAACTTGTAATCGCCATCCCTTATTGTGGACATGGGCAAGGTGCCAGCATACCATGGGAAATGGAAAATGAGTTCTTGGGTGCCACGCTTGACCTTGCCGTCATTGCCTTTTTTAAATAAATCGCATAAGCTGCCGCCATCATATTCTTTAGGCAAGGACTTATTATTACCAGCAAGTTCGCTAAAGGTGGGATATAAATCCCAGCCAACGACGGGCTCATCACAATAAGTATTTTTCGGCACATCCGGGCCAGCAACGACCATAGGAACTCTCAAGCCACCCTCCCACAGATTAGCTTTGCCGCCCTTGAGAGGTTTGTTGTCTCTGAAACCGCCGCCATTATCTGAAATAAAAATTATATAAGTGTTATCTTTAATGCCAAGGGATTGGACTTTATCAAGCACCATCGCCAAACCAGTATCGAGGTCTTCAATCATAGCTGCATAGTTCATCATCCAGCTGTTACGATTAGGATAAGGTTGTTTGTAATCACTATCGATGCATTTTTGGCCGCGTGGGAGCTTCAGGTATTTTTCGATAGTTTTCTTGCGAGCAAAATTGGATACGTGTACAGCATAATGACTTATCTGCATAAAGAAAGGGTTTTGTGCCTTTGCCTGAGCTTCCATAAAATCATTCGCTCTTTTGGTCACACTGAAAATCCGTTTAGGGTCATCATCGGGCAATGGCTTTTTCATATGAACCAGCCAATCACCTTCGCCATTGTTGGTATTGCCATCGGTGACATCATAGCCAGCTTTTTCTGGTGTGCGCAATACATCAATGCCCCATTTTCCCAGATGTGCGGTTGCATATGAGGGATCGATTTTCTTTATCATTTGCCCTATGGTAATTTCATCTTTGCAGTCCCATCCATTTTGCTTGGCAAGAACATCATGCACCACTGTTTGGCGAAGTCTGGCAGGAGATTTACCAAATTGCAAACTTGTGCGTGTAGGGGTGCATGTAGGAGCAGGCGAATAAGCCGAAGAAAAGATCATTCCATCTTTAGCTAAGCGTTCCAATGCAGGAGTTTGGTAAAAATCGCTTTTACTGTCAGGCCTGTCTTTCATCATTTGTACAGAAGTATCTGTCCAGCCCTGATCATCTGTCAGGAAAAGGATTATATTAGGCTTGGCTTTAGGAGCAGCTGCGATGCTATTTTGCTGTGCGCTGCAAGCACAAATGGCAATTGTTGAAATAGCTAAACCTGATTTTTTGAGAAATTTTCTGCGTGAAATAATTTTGTTCATAATGAGTGTGCCTTCAATTATTTGGCTAGTCAAATCCTATTTTAAGCGAAACCCCCGAGACAGGCTCGGGGGCTAAAACTTAATCTTACTTAGTATAAAACTTGTAGATTGTTCTGTGTGAATAAGTTTCACCAGGTTTGAGTATTGTCGATGGGAAATCCTTTTGATTAGGTGAATCTGGGAAGTGCTGAGTTTCCAGACAGAAGCCAAAGCGATGTTCGTAAACCTTGCCACCTTTGCCGACATTGCTGCCATCAAGAAAATTACCACAGTAAAACTGGATACCAGGTTCGGTTGTCAAGACTTCCATAACTCTGCCAGAGGTTGGTTCATAAACTTTGGCAGCGGAATTCATTTTTCCATCCCAATCGTTCAGCACCCAATTATGATCATAGCCTTTGCCATATACGAGCTGTTGGTCATTTTGATTTACTCTCTTACCTATTGCTGTTGGTGTGGTAAAATCCATTGGTGTGCCTTTGACACTTTTAAGCTGGCCAGTAGGAATAAGTCCAGCATCGACGGGAGTGAAGCGATCTGCATTGATCATCATTTGATGATTGAGGATATCGCCATTGCCTTGACCTGCGAGATTAAAATAGCTATGATGGGTTGGATTGAAAGGGGTAGCTTTATCAGTTGTAGCATGATATTCGATATCAAGTTCATTATCATTATTGAGAAGATATGTAACTGTTATTTGTACATTGCCGGGATATCCTTCTTCGCCATCTTTGCTTAAGTAGCTGAGTTTTAAGCCAACACTATCACAACGTTCAACCATTTCTGCTTCCCAAACGACTTTGTCATAGCCTTTGATTCCGCCATGCAGATGATTTTCGTCATTATTTGTTGCCAGGGTGTATCCCTTACCATCGAGCGTGAATTTACCTTTGGCAATACGATTACCATATCTGCCAACAATTGCCCCAAAATAAGGCGTATCTTTTATATAGTCTTCGAGCTTGTCATATCCCAGAGTAATATCCGCTATTTCACCATTGCGGTCAGGCACCTTGAGCGAAACGACAATAGCGCCATAATTCGTAATTTCCACCTGGACACCATTGGCATTAGTCAAAGTGTAAACATCAACTTTCTTGCCATCACCTGTGGACCCAAAAGAATCCTTCGTAATTGATTTCTGACCAGATTGACAACCACAAAAACTGACAAACAATGCTGCAACGAATAATAATCTACCTAACATTAACAAAACTCCTAAAACGTTATTATATTCTTATGGAAAAACTAACAATCTCTTAATATTTATTTCGGTTCCCTTTGAGGAAGGATTCTTTTGGGGCGATAACGTCACTTTAATATGATGCTCACCGCCACCTAAGTTTGATAGCGAATAGCGGAAAGGAACTTCACGCTGATCAAGCCTTTGTACATACACATCAGTGTAGCCATATTGGTCGACATTTTCAACTTCTTTTCCATCAATAAAAATCTTGGCGATTCCAGCGTTATTATGACGGCGCCCTTCCCAGATAATTGCAGAGCCATTAAATTTACATTCAAAGCTGCTTCCTGGTTTGGCTGAATATCGACTGACTCCTTTTGTAGTCCAATCGCCTTTAAATTCCATTTCTTCAGGCAATATTTCTTTTTGCCCCCAGCGATCAAAATACATCTGATAATATTCGCCGACATTCATATCATAAAATGGTCGCAAAACCTGGTTTGAATGCAAACCCCGAGTTTGATCAACACTTACCTGGCTACCTACTGACAGCCAATCTGCTGGGAAACGCAAATCGCTAACTTTTGCAAGCCAACCTTCTTCCTCACGCGCTGATGCCTGCACCATTACAACCGGACCACACATTACCGCTAGGGGTGTTATGCATCCAGGTAAGGGTTCGCCTCTTGCGGTCATATCAAACTGAAGCGAAACTTTATCACCCTTTTTCCAATTTCTACGAATAGTTGCCCATTTGCCAGGGATGCATTTGACATCAACTTCTTTATCATTGACTTTGACTTTTATCCCTTTATCTGCCCACAGTGGCACTCTGAATTTTACTCCAAATTCTCCTGAAATTTCAGGATCGATTTCAAAATTGACAAAATCTTTTTCGGGGAAACGATGCTTTTGGGTTAATTTAACTTTACCGTCAGGGCCATCCCATTGCACTTTTGAAGGGACAAAAAGATTGACATAAAGATTGTCTTTATCGTGAAAATAAATAAGATTATGATAATCAACAACATCGATGGGCAAGGTGCCGCTACAGCAAAACCAGACAGTAAAAAGCTTCTTCTGGGCGCCCTTGTGATGATAGCAAGAGCCATACATTATCATCCCATCTTCATTCATAGGAGGCATGGCACCGACACCATTATAGATTAAACGCTCGATCCAGTCGCCATATTGAGCATCGCCTGTAAATCTCATTAAATCACGGCTCATTTTAAAAGCTGCCCAGGAGCCACAAGCTGTTTCAAAATGAAACCGAACAGGAACATTAGATTCACCCCGCTGATCGCCTTCGAGAATCTCAGGCATACTATTGGGCACAATAAAACCTTCTTCTGGGCCAAAACCGCCTGTAGCGAACAGCTGGGTTTCTTTCAGGAATTTATAGCCATTGACAACGGCATCGAGATAATGTCGCTGGCCTGTAACTTCATAGGCTAAAGAGGCACCGCTAAAAGCATTGACATGACTATAGCCATGATAGCTTTCATGCTTTGGGTTTGACTTTAATATATCCTGAAATGGGCTTTGCTCTTTAGCAAAAATATCCCAGTAGTCATTGTATTCCCAAACTTTGCCAAAGTCATAATAGCGCTTATCGCCTGTTAGAAGATATGCTCTATAAAGATTTTCATTTAGAGTGTACCACTCTGAAGGCAGGGCAAAAGGATTGCTCCGATCAAGATTTTTTTCTGCCCAGGTGGTTATCGTATCGAGATGCTTGATAGCGTTTTCATTGCCTGTATATTCATAAATATCGACCAGGCCACCTACCATTTTATCATAGATATAATGGCCGGGATTGTGGGGCGGATTATGGTAGCCAAAAAAACCATCTTCATCGATAGTCTTGGCCCATTCTTCCATCAGGGAAACAACTTTATCCTTAATCGCTGTATCACCTGTAACTTTATACATTCTGGCATAGGCACTTAACCATTGGCCAAAAGTCAAACCTGAATCACTATATGCGCCGCCAAGCTCTCTGCCAGGAGTATGGCTTTTATGGCGTTGACGAAAACCCTTTAAAATATCATTATTACGCAGTTTAAGATAAAAATCTTTCACCTGGTTATACTGGTCATGCAATCGGCCAGGCAAAAGTTCAACACCTTCGTAATTAAAGGGATGAATAACATTTCTGTCAGTTTGAACTTTTATATGCTCTTTAGTCTCAGCGGCAAAAACAGCTGTACAAAGAGAAAAAACTATCATCAAACGCATAAACATAATAATCTCCTTAGTCGATTTTCACAATCTTTGGTTAGCAATATTTCACTCCTAAATTCTATAGTCTGTTTGGACCCCTGCCACTAACTTTTTTCTACGAACAAGCATAACGCCAAGCCCAAGAAGCAGCATTGTCGCTGGCTCTGGTACAATAACGATTGTATCAGTTGCTTCATTATAATTCATTGCCAAAGGACCTGTATTGGAGGTAATCCAGCCAAAATCAATATAAGCCTGATAGATATCTAATTCCATCTGAATGATTTCTTCAATGGTTGGATCACCAGGGCCAGGTGTGTAATCACCGTAACCGCCTATTGTAATATGAGCACTGTCATCAATAACCAAAGAAGCGGTATGAGCCAATGAAAGCTCATCCCAGCCGGCCAAAAAAGTATTCATCTGAAGCGATGTATCTAAATTAACAACTGCATCGCCACTAAGATTAACAGTACCAACTCCATCCCCCATACCTATATTAAGAAAATTTGCATTGATCACGCCACTGCTGGCATTAATAACACCGACACCGTCACTAACTGTTCCTGAATTATCAAAATGCCTTGGAACCATTAGCGAGGATGTTTTAATAACGCCGCCTGTCATGTTGACAGTAGTGTCATAATCGCTATAACCAGAATCACCAAAGCCAACCTCCACACCCCAGGGGCCAACGCACAAGGAACCGCCATCAATATTTACTACAACGTCATTACCTGATCCATAAACGCCTAGGTGAAAACCGTAACAGTGACGGTCCTCACCAGAACCAATATTCATCATAGTATTGCTTAAAAAACTAACAGCATTGGCCCTTCCATTCAAGGTACAACTATTGGGAATATGAAAATCACTCCAGTTGTCAGGGTTACCCCAGTAATGGTCACCTGTGGCGTCAGTAAAGATGTTTCCCTCACAAATACTGTTAAACGACATTGCAATAATTAAGCAAACTAACCTCTTCATTTCAAATCTCCTAATCCGGCGAAGACCGGGAACCTGACAGGTGCTATTAAAATTTTGCAAGTTGTTAAAATATATTGACCATTTTATAAACACTTAATTGTAGGACACTGATTTACATATCCCATTAATATTGCACATGCAGTGGCATTTGTAAATAGGCAAGACCGGTAAAAACATTTGCAAATACTGCATACATTGACAATCGATTTTTTCGTCAACTTTCGGAATTAAGGTCGAAATCCCTGGTGTTTCAAGCAGAACGCCAAAATGATCAGCCCATCTCTGAATTTAATATATCCAGCCGACATTAAGGTTTTGCGCTACAACCCAGAGATACTTTAAAATATGTTGCCATCCATGTCCAGCAGGCGATTCCGCTGGAACACTTCAATTTGTTCTTGTAGGCTTTGGATTCTTGCAGGATCGGGATTTGGCTTAGCTAATTCGTCCTGAATATATCCCTGCACTTCATTTATCCTGGCGAGCCTCATGTCCTCTACATCTTCAGCATCGACATCTTCAAGATATTGCAAAAGCCTTTCATGCATCTGCTGGGCAAGATCAGGCATAGCATATTTCAGGTCATTTTCTTCGCCAATATCTGTAGAAAGATCAAACAAGCGATATTCATCATTGTTAAGGCTCATCATAAGTTTATAATCACCATCACGCATTGCTGATACTGGTGGAGCTGAACCATACCATGGAAAATGGAAGAATAGTTCTTTTGTGCCTCGATTGATATTGCCATCATTGCCTTTCATAAGTAAATCGACAATGCTTCCGCCATCATATTCAGCTGGCAGTGGTTGGCCACCAATTATTTCATTGATCGTTGGGAAAAAGTCCCATGCAGCAATTGGCGTGTCGCAATAGGTTTCTTTTAGCACTCCAGGGCCACAGATCACAGTTGGGACACGTAAGCCACCCTCCCAGAGATTAGCTTTGCCACCTTTTAAAGGTTTATTGCCTCTGAATCCACCACCATTGTCAGAGGTAAAAATAATATAAGTATTATCTTTAATCCCAAGTTCTTCTACTTTCTGCAATAGTCTCCCAAGAGCTGTGTCAAGATTTTCGATCATAGCTGCATAAACATAAGCATCTTCGCCCCGATATTTGGGGTCTGAAGCAGCGGGCAGATTTCGATATTTTTCGATTGTTTCAGCTAATGCCATGCTATCTACATGAACAGCATAGTGGGACAGCTGCATGAAAAATGGTTTTCCCTGGGCGACCTGCTCTTCGATAAAAGCATCAGTACGGTCAGCGATACTGAAAATTCGTTTGGGGTCGTCAGGCGGTAATGGGGTCCTGTCCTGAACTGAAAGAAAATCGCCTTCACCATTATTAGTGTTGCCATCACTTTGATCATATTCTGCGTGATCTGGGGATCTGGGACTAAAGCCCCATTTGCCAAAATGAGCAGTAACATATTCAGAATCAATAGATTTTACCAGCTGAGCAATTGAAAGCTGATCTTTCAGGTCGATGCCTCTGTCATGAGCTAAGCGATCATGGACAACGCTATATTTCAGTCGAGCTGGAGTTTTGCCAAACTGGATTCCAGCTCGGCTGGGAGTACAAGTTGGTGCACAAGAATAGGCATTGGAAAAGACCATGCCCTGCTGAGCCATCTTTTCAAGTGCTGGAGTTTGTAGGAAATCACTACAGCTATCTGCTCTGCCTTGAGCCATTGGAACAGAGGTTTCGGCCCAGCCTTGATCGTCGGTATAGAAAATAATAATATTTGGTTTTCGATGGCTAAACTGTGACTGGAGCATTCTATAATCCAGTAAATTAACAATAGAATCCTGATTGGCATCAGCATTGCTGCACCAATTACTGAGCTGACAACCTTCCTCAAGCCAATGCGAAAAGAAAAGTTTTAAATCCTGCAGATCGACAAACCAGTCGCCATTAATATCGCCATCAGGGAAATTTGAAACTGTAAAGCTCCACACGTCGCCAACGGTTTTGCCATGCTGATTCTGAGAATCAATGCGCCAATAATAAATTTGATTAGCTGACAGCATTGGCGGATCATAAACATTGCTGTCCTGTGTGCCAATAAATGCTGGCGGATTACTATCGCCGAAATAAACATCATATGAATCAGAATCTGGAATATCAGTCCAGCTTAATTTTATATTGGGATTTATACCATTTCCAGAATTAGCAGGCTCTGGATTCATCGCTTGCGCTGGAGGCCCTTCTGTTTTAAATGACCAGACATTGCCTTGCAGTTCATCCTGACCATCAACTTGATCAATACGCCAATAGTAAGTTGTATTATATGCCAACTGACCAGGGGCATATGTTTTTTCGGTTAGGGGCTGGTTACGGATAAATGTTGGCGGATCAGCTGTCCCAAAATATACATTAACCGAACCTGTAGTTGCTTCGACGGACCAGTTCAGCACCTTGTCAATTGGGACATTTGCAGCATTATGGTTTGGCTTTGGATTGAAAGCTTGACCAGTGCTTACAGCACTCAGGGTGGTTTTGCCTGAGTTTTTAACACCATAGTCTAATTCATAATCGCCACCACCGCCATAAAACGTGATCCAGGTGCTATTGATGTATCCCTGAAGCAGTGCGGTCTGATTGCCATTTACGACAAGTGTGCCATGGGTTATTTCCATAGTTCCAATGCCGCCATTATTTCCGACCTGCTGATTGCCCATATAAAATGAGCCACAGGTGAGCGTCCCGCCCAATAAATCTATATGCCCTGTACCCATCTTATCAATATTGGTCATTGTTGAAAATTGGGTCGGAAGCTTTACACTTCCCGAAACAGTAACATTGCCATCAGTTATCGTCAAACTGCCATTGCCGCCATTTTGATTAGCTCGGCCAATGTCAAGCCATGAACAGGTAAGACCGCCGCCAGATATTGTAGCGGAATTGGTCACTCCATACATCCCTAGCATAAAGCCTTTGCAGGCAGCATTTACGCCATTGGTAATTTCTACTTCTGTGCCTTCTTTATTAAACGATGCTCCAACCGAACTATCGTCGGGTATAGGCCCATTCCAGTTTTCGGCATTGGTCCAGAGATGATCATCACCATTGCCAGTGTAGCTTACATCAGCTGCAATAACATTTGCAGCTAGACATATTAGTAAAACGATAATTATTAACTTTAAGTGTTTAAAAAACATTATTCTATTTCTGCAAATAAATTACGATAGTTTCATCTTCAGTACCTTCAAAGCTATAACCAATATGTCCGATAGGAGTCTGATCAATATATCCAGCTGGGGCGCTCAACAAAGTTTTTTCGTCGAGCCAAGGCTGGATTTTGAGCTTCTGGAGTTTATTACCTTCGACGGTTACTGTTTTTTCAACGCTGGAACCATCGCTGTTACGGTCAGTTCTTACACGGGTCCAGTTGGTTTGCCCATCCTTATTGACAGGAATATAGAACTCCATAAAGTCCCATTCCAAAGGCATACAGTCGGCTACTTCAAATTCATCATCGACTATCGAATAAGAAATACCTGACATGCCTTCCAGAATCAGCAGAATTTTACCTGTATTAAAATTAGAGTATTGATCGCCCCAAGGCTCGAAATTAATATCAAAACTTTCAGGAGCAATCGGGATACCCCAATACATATTATAATTTTTAAGATGACCCAGAGCACAGGTATTAGCAGCTTGGCCTACATGATGTTTATACATCCCGCGTGTTGCATACCAATTTGTATCAGGGGTGACAACAAATACATTATCTACACCATGTAAGGTATCCCAGTCTTTCAGGGCACGCACAGCCAATGGCACTTCTGTGAAAAATCCATCGACACTATCCAATGCCCAATGCTCTGTCATTTCTTTAGCCCACTCATCGGGAAATTCGTCCATAGCCATATAGGCAAATGATGTCCATCCCTGAGGAGTTTGAGGCAGAAAGATATGTTTTTCTGCATCCCATCTGGCATTTAGCCAATTCTGAACATTATCTAGTCCCATCTTACTGCGCCAATGGCTGCCATCTTCGGGATAGCCCAATGTTTCTGCCATCTTGCATAGAGATTCGCCAGCTTCAAATATATATCCCCAATGACCAGCTGCTCCATTCCAGAACAATGGTTTATAGAATGCATAAGCTCGAGCCAGAAATTCCAGATCGCCTGAGTGTTCATAAATCAGCCAGGCCTGTGGCACATGGGCGATTACCTCAGGGCCATAAATCCCTGAATGCCAACCAATTCCCATATTATCAGCTACCATGCCAGGATGCTTAGCGGTGGGCAACAATGCACTCCATACCAAAGCATTACCATTAGCGTATTTTTCTTTATCCGCAGCCCAGGCACCTACTCGAATCTGGAATACCGCGTCATAGCGATGCATACCCATAAAGTTATTAACCGCAGATTGAGTATGAGGATATTGTTCCCAACCCTTATCCACATCAATATAATACATCAGATTAATTGCCCAGAGATAATAATAAACATCGACAATATCCTGGTCGCTGCAACGGAAATATGGAATCTCATAATTGAGTTTGTCATTCATTTCATCAGACTTAGCCTGCTTCTGCCCTGCTGGATCCCCAACAATATCCATTGCGTTTGCAACTGCGACACTTTGTTCATCATGCATCGACCAGACAATAGCTGTACCCTGACTGTCACAGCTAACTTTAAATTCATAAAACCATTGATTATTTGCATCGCTTGACGCAATATATTCAGTCATTGGTCTATCGGATGTAAGAACCGTTGTCATGCCATCATATACCATCTTGCCAACAGAAAGTGGGCCTGGATCGTTGGGCTTGACAGTAACAGTGCCGCCTTCTGCGATACGAATACAATTATCATTTTGAACATAAGTACAACTCGCTGTCGATGTGACGCTATTATTCCTTGACCAAAAGCTCTGACCATTAAACTTAAGCGTCACTGGCGTATCTGAAGTAATGATCGTACAGGCTGCATCATTTTCTGCGATGAATTTTTCTTCGCGAATATTTACACCGCCAACACTGTATTCACAGATCATTTTATCGGGCTGCCAATACATTTTCTCAGGCACGGGATTAGGATACTCAGTGCCATCAACAATAACTGTGCCATATGCTACTTTAGTAAATTGATAGAAATCCCATGAGCCACCAGCCATATCATGACCATAACCGGTATCACCGTCCTGAACCATACCAGTGCCTCTGCTTCGAAGATCATGATAAAATGGATGAGTCAAGCCCAGAGTTTCATCTTCGGCTTTATCCCAGGTATTATATTTGCCGCCAATATAATAAGTCAGATTCCCAGCCATGAATCCATGTTTTTTGTCCTGAATCTCTTGGCTGAGCATCGCATTATAATCTGTATAAGGTGGCTGCACTGTCTCATACGCCATTATCTCCGACGACAAAATAGCAAAATCACTATTATTCACTTTGCCGTCTTCGCTCATATCAGCACCATCGCACCACAAAGGCTCCAGGCAATGTATATCAAGCCAGTTTGCCAAAAGCTGTTGAAGATCAAATAAATCGACTATCCTGTCAGCATTTAGATCGCCTAAAGGCAGCTGGGCAACATGAAATGACCATACCTGGCCTTCGGTGCTTCCAAAAGAATTGACCTCATCAATGCGCCAATAATATGTCGCACCCGGGTCAAGAGCTTCACTTTCATAGCTGGTTTGGTCCAGAGACTGATTACCAATAAAAGCTGGTGGATTTGTCTTACCAAAATAAACATTATGCGAATTAGCATTGTCGCCAGCTGACCAGAAAACCTTGCCAGAAATACGATCTTCTGAACCATTCAAAGGCGAAAGATTTTTTGCTTCTCCCGCAGTTGCTTCTGTTGTAAAACTCCAGGTCTCTCCTTCGGTAATACCTTCATCGCCAACCTCATCTATTCGCCAATAATAAGTCGTTTCAGGCAATAGCTCAGGGGCATAGCTACACTGTGCCAATGGCTGATTAACAACAAAAGCTGGTGGATTGCTGGTGTCAAAACGAACATTATGCGAAATAGCATTTTTGCCCGCTGTCCATCTTAAAGCAACATCAGCTTCTACTTGCTCTTGTTCATCCAAAGGCTCAAGATTGCCTGCTATTCCCTGCATGAATGCTGTTAAAGTTGTTTTCCCCGCATTTCTTTCATTATAATCCAGATCAAATTCACCATCGCCATCATAAGCGGTTATCCAGCCAGCATTAATATACCCCTGGATTCTATCAAAGCTATCGCCATTAACTATTAGCGTCCCAGCTCGGACATCCATTTTGCCAACTCCGCCATGAGATGCTCCGCTAACCCTGCTGCCTATCAGGAAAAAACCATCGGTTATAATTGTTCCGCCCCAAAGGTCGACTTGCCCGCTAATATTACCCTGACCACTATTGAATTGATTTGGAATCATCACTTCAGATATTGCATGAATCAACCCATCTGTCATTCTGAAAAAGCCATCACTTTGGCTGCCAGCATCGCCGCGACCAATATTGAAATATTGACAAGTCAACTCCCCGCCTGTCATATACATTTCATTGTCGCCGCCATAACAGCCAACATAAACCCCTCGCCCCTTTGCGCTGTCATCACCAACATGGCTTGCATCAATAACACACCTGGTGCCATCGACTGTCATTTCGCACCAGTCATTACTTTGGGGTATCTCATTTGTCGACCAGTTTGCCGCGGCATTCCATAAATCGCTATCCGGGTCAGCACCAGTAAATCTGTCACCTAATGCAACAACGCTTATCATAGCTATAATCGTAACGATTCCATGCAAAGACTTTATTCTCATTTTTTCTCCATTTGCTTTTATATAAATTGCAAAAAACACCCCTTCTAAATTAAGAAGGGATGTTTTTATTTCTCAAACTATTCTCAATTGACTTACTGCCCTCACAACCGAATGTATTAAATAGCAATGACTATTCAAGCACACCCAATCCATCAGTGAGCCAACCTTGTGCTATCATCTCAAGGTCTGTAAGATCAACAATACAATCACCCGAAACATCTGCTTCTGGTCGCTCAACACATTCTTTAGCAACCAATCTGATATTATCAACATGAACAACAGCATCACCTGCACCAGCTGCATTATCAACACTAAAGGCAATTTTTGTGATATTGTCCATGCTAATACCAAAATCTTCTACGGGTATCTTCCATACCGCTACCTCATTAGCTTCAGTATGAACATCCTGTAATGATCCAGCATAAGTTACACTGGCAGTATCATTCAATGTTACCGTCAAAGTAGCTGAAGCGTCATTGAGTTCATTGCCATAAACATCAACATACAAACCCATTGAATCCAACACTGTCCAGTCAGCTCCTAATGGAACAGAACTTACCGCACCGGTTTGGCCTGGGCCAACTGTTACTTTAAGATTTTTGCCATATGGACTGAATTTCAAACCGGCATTATCTTCTATTGCTGATGCTGCAGAACCTTCTGCATTCCAGCTGCCAGTATAAGTATCAAAGTCATCGACCTTAACAGCTTCAGGAATACGCAAACACCAAATCTGGCCATCGTGCTTGGTAAGCATGATCTGGGATTGAACCTGCCAGTAATATGTCTTGCCAGATTCGAGAGTTCCCATAGAATAAGGCTTCACTGCTCTGGTAACATCTGTTCTGACAGAAATATCTTTGTTAGCAACCTTAGATCTATCTTCACTGAAATACAAATACTCTTTGTATGGATTCGACACAGAATCCCATTTGATCTCTGTTGTCTGTGAGCTAAGAGTATAACCCTCAATTGCCCAGCTGCCAGGACCAGGATTATATGCCTGTTTGCTGGTAGTACCCACTGCCTGAATAACTGTATAATCCTGCTCATCAACTGTTTCAGTGCTAAGGGCGATCATATTCGAAAAAGTCTCACCCTCATTTGGATCAGTAGAAACAATATAACCTGCTAATAAATCTTCAACAATTGCCAAATGAGCATTGCCATATTCAGCACCTGCAGGAACAGTATCAGCAACCCTGATTTTAGCGCCAGGTTTCATCTCAATGGTCCCATTGCCTCCGCCATCTTTCCCGTGAATGCGATCTTCTACGCCAAAATTCTGCAATACAGTAATAGTTCCACCATGAAGTAATGCTTTGCCGACGACCATATACTCACCACCTGAATCAAACTGTCTTGGCACAATAAAATCACCTGTCTCAATTGTTCCACCAGTCATCGTAAATGTGCCATTGCTATTGGCGATATTGCCACGGCCTACATTTAGCCATGTGAAATTATGATTGCCACCAGAAATAAACATTTCATTAGTAGCGCCATAAGCTCCAACATAAACGCCTCGACAAGTAATGTCATAAGCACTGTTAACTTCGCAAATCGTGCCTTCTACTGACATATCAGCATCGGCATTGGCCCCGGGCAGCCCCGGATCCCAATTGAAAGATGTTCGCCATAAATGGTCATTGCCATTATCGGTAAAGATGTTCCCCTGACACAAACTACCAGACAACAATCCCAAAGACAATATTATTACTATCAAACTTTTATTCATAATCGTTTCCTCTTATTCTTTATAACCTAAGCTTTTATTATTTAGATTGTTATATACGCCAAATCGAATTTGACACAACATTTGCAGATATTTATCGCTATCGAAAAGATGCACAACTATGGCAAGTCATGTCCTGAATCCATCCAGCCAGCAGACAATGCTGCCATATCCAACAAATTAACCACACAATCGCCATTAATATCAGCTTCAGGCATTTCTACGCACGCCAAAAGAGTCAATTCAATACCATCTACATCCAACTGAAAATCTTCAGCTCCAGCACTAACAAGAATCTCAACCTTTGTCACATTGTTCAGATCAATACCCAACTCTGCCAATTCAGAATATGAGATATACCATTGTGTCCATTGGGCTTCTTGCAACTGTCCATCAGCATTATCATAGTTTATTATCACACCATTGATTTTCAAGGACAATGTCGCATTTAAAGCATTGTCTTCATTGCCAAACAAAGACAGCCTCAATACTTTCAAGTCCTGCTGATCCCAATTGCTTTGAGGGGGAATTCTATAAGCACTGCCGCTTTGACCTGCTGGACAAGTGATCTGCATCGACAAACCCATATTTTCTACCAAAACCGATTCAGCACTGCCTGTGTCACTCCAGTAAGTTGCATGATCATTTGGATCGAAATCATCTACGGTAAGAAAGTCTGCTGTGGTAAACTGCCATATAGGCCCTTCGTAAGTTTCTCCTGAGCTTTCATCAACTTCTGCTATTCTCCAATAGTATGTTGTATCAAGCTGACTTGCAAGAGCACTGTAGTAAGTTTCACTTTGGTTTTGACTTTCCAAATCAGGTGTCTGTGAAGTGCCAAAAAATACATCATGTTTATAGCTGCCAACTGGATCACCAGAATTCCAGCTAATAATTGTATTGCCATCAGTAATATCTACAATATCGCCATTGCCAGGTGTTGGCCCCCACGGATTTTCAAAAATAATCGTCGCTGGGTCAACTGCTGCCAATGTCGTTTTGCCTTCATTGGTAATGCCAAAATCCAATGTATAATATCTGACATCCGTTGCTGGCTGACCATAAAATACAATCCAATCCTGATCAATATAACCTTTGAGTTTATCGACAATATTGCCATTGCATACCAGAACACCGCCAGCCATATCAAGCGTAGCTTCTTCACTGGTAGTTTCTGCCCAACTGTTATTCATCCAAAAATTATTGCAATTTATTACCCCACCCTGAAAATCAACAAGACCAATGCCAGCATTAAGCCCAATCTGCATCAAATTAGAAACATCTATTACCCCACCGGTAATAATTGCTTCGCCTCTTACGACAGGAGGAGCTTCCCATTGTGTAGGCACCGAAAATATCTCTGTCATTAGATGGCCACCTGTCATCAACAAATGCCCAAATGTGTCATCATCATATTGGTGGCCATTACCGCCTCGACCAACATCAAAAAAAGTACAGGTAACAGTACCACCACGAATCTCCATCCAGTTTTCAACACCTTCAGAACCAATATTAATACCTTTAGCACTGGCATCATCTCCCTCTTGAACGATACATAGAGTATCAGGATGAGGCATTCCAGCCCATTGGCTGCCATCAGTGTTATTTATATTTGGCAAACCATCCAGCCAATTTGACTCGATCATCCAGAAATTGTCACCGCTGTTGGGATCTTCAGGGCCAATGTATTCATTCGCAATGGCATTGCCTGCCATGCCCAGCAGCAAAGCAAAGCATGAAAAGAATATAGCTTTTTTTAACATAGTTAGCGCTCCAGGTATTATTTTATTTTGTCTTCTGCGCTGTCTTTCTCAACAGCGTTTCCCTCTAAACCTTTACTTCTGATAGAAATTGAGGTTTATACATAACTGCATAAACCTCAATTATTCAATCATAAAATCATTTCAGTTAGTTTTTGCGTCTTTTGATAAGAGCCAAACCGCCAAGACCCAGCATAACCATGCTCATAGGTTCTGGAACTGCAGTAATTGAAATAATATTTGTAGCTTCATTATATTCAATTTTAATATCATCAGCATCAGTTGTGATCCAACCGAAATCTTTGTACATATTATACATTCCCATTTCTTCTGCAAGAGCAGCTGCCATATCTTCAGGAGTGCCAGCACCAACACCAGTGACATGAACTTCAGCACCATCATTGATTGTCAACAATGCACCATAAGCTTCATCAGGTTCATTCCAGCCATTTTTGGTATTCATCTGAAGCATGCTGCCAACATTAACAACTGCGTCACCGCTTAGATTGACTGTACCTGTACTATGATTCATACCAATTCGCATGTGATTACCAACATTGATAATGCCACTGCTCATATTGATTGTAGAATCAATATCAACAATTGCGGTATCTGAACTATTAAAGTCATTTCCAACAAGCAACCATGGAGTGCTGATCACACCACCGGTCATATTGATTGTCGCATCACCATCATGATTTGCATTGCTGGTACTTCCGCGACCAATATCCATTCCCCAACCACCAACAGTCAAAGAACCACCGCTCATATTCAGCACGGTATTGTCAGATCCATATACGCCCATCTGAAACGCATAAGTTTGACGAGCTTCGCCATCGCCAATATCCATGACAGCATTATTTCTGAATTCAACAGTATTAGCCCACTGAGGAACAAAATCGCCTGGATTAGTTGTAGAATCATCGACAATATAACCCTGGCTCCAGTTGCCCGCATTGCCCCAAGATGTGTCGCCACCATTGTTACTAAAACCTTGGCCCGCAGAAACAAAACCTGCCATCGCCAATACCATAACTGCACTTAATAACTTCTTCATTTTACCTCACTCCATGAAATAGAATCTATTAGCCTGAAAAAGAAAACTCCGAAAAACAATCACACACACAGGCTTAACAATGTATGACAATATATTGAAATGTACCCACAACAAGCAGATCCATCATTTTTTGTAAATTTATTATGATTATCGAATCTTTTTGCCGTTCACCAAAGCAAACGCACAATCATAAATCACTTCTAATCTAACTTATGAACAATTGTAATATATCCAAACATTCAAGTAAATAGGTGAAAACTGTAAAAACATTTGCTTATCCGACATCATTTTCTTACCAAACATACCTGATTTTGCTGCAATATCCTCCAAAATAACCAACAAATCAAGCCAATTTCACCCAAAGCTGCCCTTTAATTACACAACAAACCCCTCTACAGCCCTCCAAAGCCCTATTTAAGCAAATTATTCCGAAAAGCTCGTGGCGATTTCCCTGTCCATCTTTTAAAGGCTGTGGAAAATGCAAAATTATTCTGATAGCCGACAAGTAAGGCTATCTCCTGTATCCGATAATCCGTCCCGTGAAGTAACTCCATAGCTCGCTCCATCCGCAACTGATTTACCATTTTCATAGGAGAAATATTGAGATGTTGGATGCAAAGACGACTGAAATGGTCTGGGCAGACATAAAGCTCAGATTTTTCAGACAATTCATTAACCGTCCAAGGGTGCTTAATCCTGGATTTAACTGTATCAAAGAAAAGATGATGCAAACGATTTGCAATACTGTAACTTGAAGGGTCATACTCCAGAACAAATTCTCTCTCAAGATAACCAAGAATAATTTCCGAACAAAGCTGTATCATCCTATCTGCATGCAATCCTTCGGTTTGAAACTCCCACATCAGCATATCCATTATCTGTTTAAATCTTATACCCTGAACTGACTGGCGAACACAAGTACCAAGCTCACCTATTACTGTCCAGGGAGCTTGATTTTGAAGATCAAACCACAAAATCTGCCATTCCTGTCCGTGCAATTTATATGACTGGGGCATACCGTCAGCTGATATCCAAACCTGACCAGGACCTAAAACGCCTTCATAGCCATCAGTCTCAAGCCACCCCTGCCCACTAATAGTATAAAGAACCAAATGGGCATTATTCGTTTTCCTGGAAACCTCATATCCCTTACGAAGAATACTTGTCCCAGAAAAACATATCCCATGTTCCCTTAAAAAATTAAGCTTCGGAGAAGATATGGGCATAAACATCTCATTACATTCAGAATCGATAATGAGGGTTTCACGAATATTTTTGCCGGTTTGAGCCATTTAACAATATTTCCTATTATGATATAATCATCCATATAATAGACCAGAAAGCGGGATAACCCTCGCATAAAAGCAACAAATTCAATATATATAAATATCGATAACAATACAAGTTCAAAATTAATTCAATTATGGCAGAATATCGGACTAACTTAAATAATGGAACAAGGCAACACAATTAAAACAAATCCCATAATACAGCTCCCCGCTGTTGATATCTGGCCAGAAATAGTACAGATAAAGCCTAAGCCAGATGGACTTGCCAACACTGTACCATTTTGGCATGTGGAAATAACCGACCGATTCTGGGCCAATCGCATTAATACAAATAGAATAGTAACGATTCCATCGGTTCTCGAAAAATGCCGTCAAGGCAGAATCGCCAATTTCGCAAATGTCGCTGCCAATAACAATGCTGATTTCATAGGCATTTTTTATGACGATTCTGATCTCTATAAAGTTATCGAAGGCATAGCGTATAGCCTGACAATTCATCCAGACCCAAAGCTTGAAAATACCGTAGATGACATCATTGACGAAATAGCTGGGGCCCAATGGAGCGATGGCTACCTCAACACCTATTATTCCTTGCCTGATAAAAATCCCGAAAATCGCTGGACTGATCTGGAACATAAACATGAACTTTATTGCGCAGGTCATCTCATCGAAGCTGCCATCGGGTATTATCATGCTACCGGAAAAACAAAACTTTTGGATGTCGCATCTAAATTTATATCATTTATCCATTCTGTTTTCGGTAAAGACAAAAAAATCGGCGTGCCTGGCCATCAGGAATTAGAACTTGCACTTATCAAGCTATATCGCCTGAAAAAAGACAAAAAGCATCTCGAACTGGCAAAATTCTTTCTCGAAGAACGCGGCAATAACAAAAATCGCAAAACCTATGGCACGTATGCCCAGGATCATAAGCCAATTACCGAACAAACCGAAGCTGTGGGCCATACCGTCAGAGCAATGTATATGTATTGTGCTATGGCTGACGTTGACGCTGAGTCACCTGCACCTCGCTACCATAAAACACTCATAGCTTTATGGGAAAATATTGTCACCAAAAAGATGTATATCACAGGTGGCATAGGCTCCAGGCACGAGATGGAAAGCTTTGGTGTTGATTACGAATTGCCAAATAAATCTGCTTACTCAGAAACATGCGCAGCAATAGGCAATATCATGTGGAACCACCGCATGTTCCTTTTGGAACCTAACGCCAGATATATCGATATTATTGAAACCACTTTATATAATATTTTTGCAGCATCGACGGCAATCAGTGGTGATAAATTCTTTTATGTTAATCCGCTCGAATCAGATGGCAAATTCTTATTCAATAAAAATTCCGCGACACATCAAACATGGTTTGACTGCTCATGCTGCCCGACAAATATTGTCAGATTTGTACCCAAAATTGCCGAATACATTTACGCTCTGGGCAAAAACGAATTGTTCATAAACCTCTATATTGCCAGCAAAATCAATACTGAATTTTCAGGCCAAAAAGTTAATTTCACAATGGCCACCGATTATCCGACAGACGAAAATATCCAAATTAATGTCGAACCGGAATCTGAAACAAAATTTACGATCAAACTCAGAATACCCTGCTGGTCACAAAATTCGCCTTTACCCGAAGATTTATACAGGTATCTCGACAACCAAAATCACGACGTAACGATTTCAATTAATGGTCAAATAATAGATTACCAAATCAAAAATGGCTATGCGATCATAAGCCGCATTTGGTGTAAAGGTGACCGGATTGAAATGACAATCCCGATGCCAGTAAGACTAGTGTTGGCGCATGAAAAAGCTATCGACAATCACCAAAAAGTAGCATTACAACGTGGTCCGATTGTATATTGCGTTGAAGAAATTGACAATATCGTCCCGGTATCGAAGATCACTATTTCCAAAGATGCCGTCCTTGAGGCCAAGTTCCATAAAGACTTATTCAATGGCTTAAATGTCATTTCTGGCAATACCCAAAACCCAGCAGACAACAACAAAACATGCAAATTTGCCGCGATACCTTATTATGCATGGGCACACAGAGGTACGGGCCAAATGACCGTTTGGCTAAATCGCGACTGATCCCACTCATCTCAGGAATTATCAATACATAAAAAAACCTGCCAGATATATATACCTGACAGGTTTTTTTGTTATTAATAATTTACCAAAGCTTATTCTTCAAAGCTAAGTTCTATTTCATGAATGCCCATGCAGAATTCAACTTGAGGCAAGACCCTGATACGAATCGCATCACAAGTTAAAGGCTGCTCGGGCCTGACCATGTTGAAGGTGTCTTTCTTAAGACCATAGAAATCGGTAATGTATTTGGTCATACGCTTCCATTCGCCATCGCCATTTTTATATTCGACCCACCATTCACGCGGAAGTTTAACTTTTTCGCCAGTGGCATCTTCATACCAATAAACCGACACACTTGCCAGTTTTCTGATTTCAGGGAAATCAATTGATATATCGCCACGACGATTCTTATAAGGAAGGCTTGTCCATCGTGTTAGAGACTGGTCAGCTGAAACTTTTGGCCAATTGCCGTCAGTAATCGCAGCAATATCATCTTCTTTCCAAGTGTGTGAAGCAAGAATTTCACCATATTGCGATTTATTCAAGAGGTTACTTTTCATTCCTTCAGTTGCAAGCTGGGCATTACGTGGCATCCATACGATCATTGAAGCATCGCCTCGATTATTCCATGCATAATAAGGAACAAGTTTAACCGAAGCATCTTTTGATGAATCGCCAGCGATTTCTTTGCCAGGGACGGTCAATCTTGGCACGCCTTTCAACACTCCATCGCTTATCATTTCAATATTCACATCATCTTGATTAGCTGGAGCAGGGACAAAGAATCTTTGCACCATGCCAGTATCGTTGTCGGCTTCTTCGGCACAGTAAACCAATGGTCCACGAGTGATAGCCAACCGATTATGATTAGCCTTGATCTTGTCAGAGGAGACATTGTAGCGGATTGGCATTGGTAGATTTAACTCAACAACATCACCTTTTTCCCATGTGCGGTTTACAGTAGCAAAACCTTTTTCAACATCAGAGGCAACTTCTTTTCCATTAACTGTAAGTGTCCAATTTTCTTTGACACCATCAGCATATTCATACAATTGGCCAGGAACAAACTGCTGTTGCACCCAGCTTGGAATACGAAGTTTAAGAGCAAATTCCTGGTCGGCAGAAGGGTCAATGTTTAGAGTGATCTTGCCATCAAAGGGATAATCGGAAACTTGTTTAATCGCGATATTATTTGAACCCATTACGATATCTGTTTGGCTGCTGCCATAAAGTGTTAGATATATTTCATCATCGGTATTTGCATACATATAACCGGAAATCTGTGGCATAAGTCTGGCAAGATTCGATGGGCAACATGCACAATCATACCATGGACTGCGACCACCCTTACCATGATTAAACATCATAATGCCATCAGCTTCAAGCGGATTGACATAGAAAAACTTATCGCCACTGATACTCATGCCGGCAAGGGAGTTGTTTAGAAGTGAGACTTCAGCAACATCAAAATATTTTGCATCCTTATGTAGCAGGTACATTCTAAAATTAAAGAACACATTTGCAACAGCAGAACAGGTTTCATCATAGGTAACTTTATTGGGTAGGTCATATTCAGGGCCAAAGCCTTCGATGCCCGGCACGGCACCAAGGCCGCCAGTAATGTGCATTTTGGTATCAACAATATTATGCCAGATTTTACCAAGTGCGGTCGCAAGTTCTTCATCGTTGGTCATTGCAGAGACATCAGCCATGCCCGCATAAAGATACGCAGCTCGAACGGCATGCCCTACAGCGCGTTCCTGCTGACGAACAGGTTTGTGCTGCTGAGCGTATTCAGGTGACATTGTGCCTTCGCCTTCAGGACAATAAGTTACACCACGGATATCAAGGAATTTCTTGGCCATATCCAGGTATAGCTGTTTGCCAGTGACTCGGTAAAGCTTACAAAGAGCAAGTTCGATTTCCTGATGACCTGGTGCCTGATTGACAGGTTTGCCATCATTATAATTTTTATCACCTTCAAAGAATACTTTATTGAAATGCTGGGCGCTTTTTTCTGCAACTTGAAGCCATTTGTCTTTACCCGTAGCTTGATAATAAGCAATAGCACCTTCATACATATGGCCAAGATTATAAAGCTCATGGCTATGAACAACCCACGAATAAGGTGTCTTACCCATTTCACGCTCATTAGCAACGCCACAAATATGAGAAACATATAGATAACCATCTTCCTGCTGAGCATCAGCAATAATATCGATAATATCATCCATTTGCTTTTCAAGTTCAGGATCATCTTCAACGGTTAGTATATAAGCAGCGCCTTCCATGACTTTATACAAATCTGAAGAAACAAACCGATGAGTAAAAGGCTTTTCGCCACCTCGGCCATGAACAAAGTTGCCACAGCGACGTAGATTCTCAACTGCCCGTTCAGTTTTTTCAAGTGCAAATGGCACAGTTACCTCAGCTTGGGTTTCCAACCGAGGCAACCAAAAACTATCCTGCAATTTCACTTTTTCAAAAGACATAGGCTTCAATGAATAATCGTTTGCAGCCTTGTCGGCCTTTTGGGTCTGCTCACCATTTTCATTCTGGTCATTTCCAGGACATCCCTGCATCACTACCATAAACAAAACTAAAAATGCCATTAATGATTTCTTTTTACACATGCTTAAACTCTTTCATCTCATAAATATATTAATTGTCTATAACTCTACTATATTTTGGCCTTGGGGTATTTCAGCCCCGACCTCTTTACGCCACCTGACAAGCATTTGATGCAATGTGGCTGTTTTTTCTGGATATCGCTTAGCTAAATTATACTTCTCGGCTTTGTCCTGGGCAAGATTATAAAGCTCAACTTTTTCGGTTTCGAAAAATTCGATAAGCTTCCAATCGCCCTTGCGTATCGCACTTGATGATCTACCCCCCAGAAAATGGGGTTTATCGAGGGGATAATGCCAATACATGGTATCACGCTCTAAATTTGCTTTTGGCTCTTTAAATAGCTGCAAAACAGAAACTCCATCAAGCTTCTGCCTGACATCAGGTTCTATCTTTGTCGCTTCGAGCAAAGTAGGATATAAATCCAAAATATTGACAGGCGACTCACACATTGTATTTTCAGGAACTTTCCCTGGCCAATGGGCTATCATTGGTATGCGAATCCCGCCTTCATAGAGACAGCTTTTACCTTTTTGCAATGGCGAATTAGAAGTAACATTTGATTCACCGCCATTATCACTGGTAAAAATCACGATTGTATTGTCAGCTATTCCAAGCTTTTCAAGCTTAGCCATTATCATTCCGACGCCATCGTCGATACTTTCGATCATAGCTGCCAGATGAGGATTATGGTCACCTGCCCAATGATTCTGCGAATCGCCTTTGAACCCGGCATCCTGACAAAGATAGCAGTTATCCCGCGTGCTTTTGCCGGGAGCATGTTTTTTGCGATATTTTTCAACTAGCTCTTCTTTGCCATTAAGAATTGTGTGAGGGGCAAAATGGCTCAAATAAAGAAAGAAAGGTTCATCCTTATGCCTTAGGATAAAGTCAACAGCTTCGAGATTCATTCGATCGACAAGATACTCATTGCCAGGCAGGCGTTTTTCTTTGACATTAAGCCAACATACTTTCTGATCGCGAAATACATAAGGATAAAAATTCGCGCCATTTCCAACACTTTTGATTTCTGTGATGAGTTCTTCGTCAAAGCCATGGTCGGTTGCCCGGACTTCGTTGGTTGCTCCATGGTGAGCATAGCCAGTGAGGTGCCATTTGCCAACCATGCCCGTAGCATATCCAGACCTTTTAAGCATCTTAGCAATACTAATATGGTCTGTAGAAAGGCCACCATCTTCTGGGCGTAAATAATCGGTAATCCCAACTCTTACGGGGAACTGTCCAGTTAATAGCCCCGCCCGGGTAGGCGAACAAACAGGAGCAGGAGCATAAGCATCGGTAAAGCAAAGCCCCTTTTTAGCCAATTTATCAATAGCGGGCGTTTCATTAAAATCATTGCCATAACATCCCAGCTCAGCCCAACCAAGGTCATCAGCTAAGATTATGATGATATTAGGCTTGGCATAAGCCTTTCTCCCGTCATTGGCACTGGAACAACCCGATGCCCCCACAGCCAATAACCCCAAAGCTGCTGTTTTAAGAAAATCACGACGCGAACTATTCTTTATAGCCATTGTCACCTATCCCATGAAAAACTTTTGCGTAATACTTTTTTCTCAAAAAATTACAAACACAAATCAAAATTGAAAAATTAAAAACGAAAAGCTTCTTCTGGAAGATAATAATATCGGCCACGACAATGTTGACGATTTTTTGACAAATCGCTAGCCATAAATCCTTCAACATGGCCATCGATAAAACCGCCATTAATCCTAATGTCGCCCAGTGCCTCGACAGGATCAACTTCAAAAACACCTTCTGAGCTTTCATGGAAATAATCGCCTTTATTAGCCCCATCAAAAGAATGGCCACTTTCCCATATGCCAACGGTAGGCCTATGTGCAACAAAATCCATTATTGCGAATTTGTGATTTTTATCTTTTAGGACGTTGTTGGCAGGTTTTAAGCCTGGTCCTCGAAATGGTGTCGCATTAATTGGGTTCTGGGTAGTGTCTGCGAATCCACCAAAACGCCAAAAAGTGGCATAGGTCATAAATACCCACGGATAATTTTCTGGGTCTGGTTTTTGATATATTTCTTGATAGGTTCTTTCGATACTGTCAACCACGCCGGCTTTTTTCATATTGGGTGACAATACAGACATTGGGCAATACCAGATGTCGACACTAGGAAGAGCATACTGAAACTGCGAGCCTAATGAACCTGCCACAGGCTGGGGAGCATGGCAAGCCAGGTAGTTAGGAAAATCCCACCAGTGATTAAAGCCATTATCATTCATCGCAACATGAGCTGGAAGCTTGCCATCACTGTCTGTGGTATAAGTTTCAACGCCAACAAGAATCTGCCTCTGATTACTCTTACAAACCGCCAATTTAGCTAAAGTTCGCGCTTTAGCTAAAGCTGGCATTAATATCGAAACTAAAAGTGCAATGATAGATATAACAACAAGAAGCTCGATCAATGTAAAAGCTTTATTGCAACGAAATTCTATTTTTTTTGAATTTGCCATCTCTGAATCCTTAATTCAATTCTGGTTATTTTGACTATCTCGTCAAATCATATTCTTGATAATAAGGAATAGTATATGTAATTATGGAATATTTGCAAATAGCAAAAACCGACAAAAACCTTTGCAAGCCCGACTCCCCCCAGTCCCTTACCAAACAAATAATAAACAAGCATTAACTCAATAGTCCACTTAATAAGCAAAAAAAACAGCTTTTAGCTAACACAAACAACCCTTTGGCCCACTAACTCCCTTTGCAAAACAGAGATTCTAATATAACAAATTCTTACCAGTTTCTCCCGGTTCAAAAATATGAATTTTTCCCGTATTGATGTACAATTGCATTGTTTGATTTGGCCTGAGTGCTTCATGTGGCTGACAAATTACGACAAAACGCTCGCCCTGGTCATTGGTCAAATACACTTCGATCCTATCACCCAAAGGTTCTACTACTTGCACTTGCCCCTGAATACTATTTTGACTCAAGCCTTCAATTGCAGATAAGGAGAAACATTCTGGCCTAACCCCCAAAACAAGCTTTTTCCCATCATATGCCTTTATTTTTTTAAGCATTTCCGCAGATATCGAAATCTTTTCCTGCCCAAGATTTAATACATTATCATGTAGTTCTACTTCAAAAAAGTTCATCAATGGCGTCCCCAAAAAGCCCGCGACAAATCGATTAACGGGCCTGTTATAAACCGCCATGGGTTCATCAACCTGCTGGATTTTGCCTTTATACATAACACATATTCTATCGCCAAGAGTCATCGCTTCTGCTTGATCATGGGTTACATATATGCTGGTCGTTTGCAATCTTTGATGCAATAATTTCAATTCAGCCCTTGTACTAACTCTGAGCTTGGCATCAAGATTGGAAAGTGGCTCATCAAACAAAAAAGCTGCAGGCTCGCGTACAATAGCCCTACCAAGAGCAACTCTCTGGCGTTGGCCCCCAGATAATGCCTTGGGTTTCTTTTCTAGCTGTTCTTCAATGCCTAACATATTAGCCGCTTGCATAACACGTCTCTTAATATCAGCCTTTGGCACCTTTCGAAGCTTCAAGCCAAAAGCCATATTGTTAAATACGCTCATATGCGGATATAATGCATAGTTCTGAAAGACCATTGCAATATCACGATCTTTGGGAGCAACATTATTGACAACCCTTTCGCCAATTGATATTTTTCCCTCGCTGACCTCTTCAAGCCCAGCGATCATCCTCAAAGTCGTCGTTTTCCCACAACCACTAGGCCCGACAATCACCATAAACTCTTTGTCAGCTATGTCAAGATTGGCATTGTCAACAGCAATAAAATTATCATCAAAAACCTTTTTAACATTCTCTAAATAAACTCTAGCCAAATGACGAACTCCTAAATATGGATTCAATTCAGTTAGTTTAACCAGCAAAAACCTGACCACCCACTAGACATGAAATCTAAAATTCCCATATCAATTACTTGGGGACTCTGACGCTGAGCGTATATTTAACCAAATTATTCTAACATTGTCAATGCATTGCCAAAACAGCCCAGGGCAACCGCATCTAAATTCATTGTGTCATTCCCGCGCAGGCGGGAATCCATCTCCTAGACTCAAAAACATGGATTTGCGTTCCTGGATCCCCGCCTGCGCGGGGATGACTTTTTTTATTGTCATGTGATAATCCAAGTTTTTTGCCTAAAAATAACGATAAAAATTAAGATGCGGTCGCCCTGCAAAACAGCCCAAGGCAAAGGTACACTTCGTGTTTGTAGGCAGATTTAATCCTAATTAATAAGTTGACGATTAAAGCAAAAAAAAGAGGATTATTTCTGTTTTAATGGCTAATTTCCACTTATTTTGGTTTACTATGGGAATTTGGCTGTTTATAATTGACAAAATTGTGAACAGCGAATTCAAACATAAGTACTAGTTTAACAAGAAATTGTCAGGTGAAAGATCGAGATATTCTAAAGGCTCGATCCCAACAACAGAGTTGGCGACAAAGGTCTAAGGATAACAATTGTGATGCGTATCGATTGCCAGGTATCTGACATAGAAAAAAATCTTCGTTTCATTGCTAAATACTTTATAATCTAAAATGGAGTTTTATTATAAATATGCTACACAACAAGAGATGGAAAATATCACAGCAAATAATTCTATTTTTCTCAATAATATTGATTTCAGCTGGGATGGTTTATGGTGAATCATCCTTACCGCCCAGGCAAAAACTGGACAAAGTTTCGATGCAGTTACCATGGCATCATGAATTTCAGTTTGCCGGTTATTATGCTGCCCAGATCAAAGGTTATTATGCCAAAGAAGGTCTTGATGTTGAAATACGAGACCGCAATTTCAATCAGTATCCAATTGATGCCGTGCTATCAGGCGAGGCTGATTTTGGCAGTTCCACTTCGGAGCTAATTTACTTGCGTATGCAAGGCAAGCCCGTTGTTGCATTGGCGTGCATTATGCAGCATTCGCCTTTGGCATTAGTTATGCGGAAAGATTCCGGGATCACAACCTTAGAAGAGCTCATTGGCAAAACAATCGCAATGGAAGGCGACTATCGTGATGCTGAGATGTTGGCTACGTTCAAAAATGAAGGCATTGCAATTGAAAAAATGACAATTGCAAAAAAAACCGCTGGTGTGGAACATCTCATTGATGGCTCTATTGATGCCAGAATGTCTTACCTAAGCGACCAGCCTTTTGCTTTGCGCGAAAAAGGAATTGAACCCCAAGTCATTCGGCCAGTTAATTATGGAATTGATTTTTATGGCGATACCTTATTCACCTCGCAATCCCAAATCAAAAATCATCCCGAACGAGTCCGTGTTTTTCGTCGAGCCAGCCTGCGGGGTTGGGAATACGCAATGGAAAATCCTGAGGAAATAATTGACTACATTATTACAAAGCTTTATGCTAATTCAAAAACCATAACGCAAACTCGTCAACAGCTAATGTTTGCCGCAGAAGTAATGACCAATGATCTTATCCATCCAACCCTGGTAGAAATTGGGCATATGAACCCGCATCGCTGGCGACATATCGCAGACACTTATGCGGAAATAGGAATGGCAGAAAATCTTGAATCTCTTGAAGATTTTATTTATGATCCTGACGATAAACCAGAATACAATTGGCTTTATGTAACGCTGGGGCTGTTAATTGGGATTATTGCTGTGGGGACTCTATCGTATATGTGGCATAAAAGTTTGCGTTTGGCGGTATCACGCAAAACCAGTGAACTACTGGAAAGCTATCAAAAACACAAACGCCTGGAACAAGATTACCAGGTACTCTTTCGTAAGATGCTGGATGGTTTTGCATTTCACGAAATAATCTGCGACGAACAAGGCCAACCAATTGATTATCGTTTCCTCAATGTCAATCCAGCATTTGAACGCATGACGGGCCTAAAAGCAAAAGATGCCATAGGCAAAACTATAATGGAAATAATGCCCAACATAGAGCATCATTGGATTAAAACTTATGGCAAGGTTGCCTTAACTGGTGAGCCTGAGTTTTTTGAAAACTATTCTGCCGAGCTAAACAAATACTTTGAAGTCACCGCATTTAGCCCTGGAATCAACCAATTCGCCTGTATTTTTGCGGACATCACCGAACGCAAGCTAGCTGAGCAGGCATTAACTCAAAGCGAAGAAAAACATAGAGAATTAACAGAAAATCTGCCCCAGCGTATATTCCACAAAGACGCAAATAGTGTATACATCTCTTGCAATGAACATTATGCAAGAGACCTAGGCATTAAAGCTGAGGACATCGCTGGCAAAAATGATTTTGATTTTTACCCTAAGGAATTAGCAGAAAAATACCGCAAAGATGACCAACTGGTTATGGAAAATGGTAATACAGAAGAAATCGAAGAATCATATCTCAAAGATGACAAGGAACTATTCGTCCAAACCGTTAAAACACCTTTAACTGATGAAGCTGGAAATTCAGTTGGAATTCTAGGTATATTCTGGGACATCACCGATCGCAAACAAACCGAAAAAGCTTTGCATGAAAGCGAAGAACGTTTTTCATTGTTTATGCAACATATGCCCGGAATCAGCTTTATTAAAGATGGACTAAAGTTGTCCCTAAAAGCAATATATCCATATCAAAAAGAATCAACTCACATTGATCTTGATCTTAACCTTTGACAATATATGTCGAAAATGTAAGCTTGCAGCTCTGGGAGTTTCATTTATTCTCAAAACATTTAATGATTTCGCATCCTGCCTGACACAATCAATAATCATATTATTCGTATACAAACTCATCTCTTGGCCATTTTTACCCCGCGGCGACGACACCCTTATCAACTGACTTTTCATTTCCGTGAGCAATTTATTCACTTTTTGGTCCCTCCCTTTCCATTTTTGTTCAACGTTTAACATAAAATCATCTTTGATAACAGGCTTATATAAAGTGGCATGATTTTGAGCAGCATGATTTTGAGTCGGATTTGCAATAAATTCTAAAACACATCCCGCTCTAAGTCGATTCAAATAATTTGAAACCGATTCGACGAAATCTGGATTGGTTGACAAGAAACCAACTTCAACAGATGAATTTAAACCATGCTGAGAATCAATGTTTGCTGACATTAACATAGCCTGTTTGTTATCAACAAGAGCAGCCTTTGAATGATTACAAAAATCACCTAAAATCTTAATCTGTTTACCCAAACTCTGTTTAAGAAAATAACAACTTTCAAGATGATCGCTACGATACATACCTCGAAGTAAAATCTCAATTTCAACGCCTCGCTCGGTAGCCTGTACAAGCTTTTGAGCTAACAAATGGCCCTTAATGCCTTTAATAACCCAAGAACTAATACAAACACTATGTTCAGCCATATCAATCATTTTTACCAGTGATTCCAAAATTCGATAGTCATTCGGTGCTGTCCAAATCACTTGATCTTTACCTGGCACTATCGCTGGCTCTCGACAAGCAATAGGAATTATATTTTTGCTAAACTCACATATATCCAAAACCTGAGAGTCAGGAGACATGTAATAATTATAAGCAGAACGCCAAATATATCGGAAGAAATTGGAAAGACGGAGTACTTCCAGATGCATTTCAATCAAAACTCCATTTTCAGGATTTGCTTCTCGGACAAAACCATTCTTTTGGGGTATATCGGCAAAACATGTTGGCACAGAATTTGCACTTGTAATTATAGCATATTTATCATCAATCACCACAAATTTGGCATGACAATCTTTTCTTGCTTTTACTGAAATACCATTTCGAACAAGCTCCTTTATGCCTTCCATATGTTCTTTAAAATTCCATTGATCAAAATCCCCCTCACCTTTCATCACTGCAAGCTCATCAAAATCCCGATCCTTCAATGTCGTAAGCACATACACATGCCCCTTTAGCCTTTTTACGCAATCAATTAAGCTTTCTATTATCTGCTCATCTTGTATTAAAAAACTTGTAAAAAAAACATATCGTTTAGCATTCTTTAAAGCAGCAATAATACTCTCTTTAATTGTTGATCTTCCCGAGAATGTTGAAAGATGCTTAAATTGATCTCCTTCTCCATCTTTATATTCTAACGATGAAGAGACAACAGATTTACGCTTTAGAAATAGTCCGCCATCAATCTGTGCGTCTCCATAATTAATATTATATTTTGGCATCTTCTATATCCTCTAATTCAGCTAAATCGTAAGCCAATCTGTAATTGTCTATATCCCATGCTAATGAGGTCAAATCTCTAATTGGCTCATCTGCCAAATGCACCTGCTCACTTAGCCAGGATCTATATGTAGCTAAATCTTTCAGGTGGTCATCAGCAACACATGACTTATTGAGTGTATATAGATGCTTTACCATACGCAGCTTATCGCTTTTGCCGATAATCATTAACTTGTTCATTTTAATTGTTTTTCCCAATTCAATATCAAAAAAAACATTCCCCTGAAAATTCTGCCAATAAAACTTGGCCCAATTGACATCACTGTCATTTCTAACCTTAATGGCAGTACAGGTTTTTTGACTCTCGACAGATATATCATCAAAATCCTTTAGAAAATATCTTCTACCAGACAACATAAAAGCTACCTTAGATTCCTCTGAATCAGGGACATTCGTGATACAAGGAAATGCACTAAGTATCTCATCCTCACCTTTTAGGGAAAATAACCAATCAGCACCCAATAATCGACCATTTAATGAAATAGGATATGCAAACAACCCAGATGGTTTACTCTCAGTATACTTAACTAGGATTGCACAATTAGCCACCTGAGCCTTATCCACAATAAGTGTGCTTTCAACATCGATATCGGTCATTAAATCTTGCCCATGTGATGTAATCAAGTCAAAAATTTCAGTTGGAAATTGTTGTTGTTTCTTCCAGCCATCCGTTTGGTTTATGCACCTCCGTAAAGAATCAACATCAAAACGCCACTCTACTGGAGTTTCGTTAGCCTGCAAATCTATCAAAAACCTATGATTATTGTTTATTTGCAAAAATGCATTACTTCCATCTAAAAAATGAAATATATGCCGTTTTTTTTCAAGTTTCATCATAACTTTGGTTTCAACAACTTTTCTACCTAATTTTGTTATCTCAATGACACCATCATCTACCTCTACCAATAGCTCATCGGCGACCAACTTGACCACAATCCTTTTAATAACTTGTCTTCCTATATGAAGAAGACTATTGATTTCCTCAATGCCTGCAACATCTAAAAGAACAACCGCCTTCAAAACAAAATGCTCAAATTCATCCATATTTTCACACTTACTTACCGATACGCAAGCTTCTATGGCGTGGAAATAGCACTTAGAAAGAAAAATCGCAAAATCACCTTCAGCTTGTGAATGTGTATCCCAAATTTGTTTTTTCGCCTCAATACTGATCTTAAACGGAGCCATTTTCTTGCCTCCACACATGAAACGCCTTCTTAATTTCGCCATATCCTTCAATATATTGCACTAATTTCTTAAAGAAGATACTTTCGGCAGATATTGACCTCGTATCATCGCCTTTGATCTTGCTTTCATCCATCATAGCTCTATGTACAAAAGTTTTTGTATCACCTAACAAAATAAGTTTTTTTCTTGCTCGACTCATTGCGACATTCAAGCGATTGGAGTTTTTGACAAAACCAATGTTTTGACATGAATTACTCCTCGTAAAACTCAAAATTACAATTGGACATTCCTTGCCCTGAAATGAATCAACAGTATTCACTGTAACATTGACCTTTCCCTTACATAAAAAATGCCCAGCACTGGATAATTCCTCTGCTTCCAGAAATGGTTCTTCTTTAATTAATTCACTTATCAATTCCACTTGTCCTGCATAAAAAGCTATCACTCCAATGGCCGATGATGAGTCATTTTTATCATTAAGTTCTCTCTGTTCAGCAAAAACACTTTCTTCCCCAAGAAGATTAACTAAAACTTCTACCATTTTTCTTGCTTCTGTAAGATTGGCATACCCAGTTTTACTAAACAATTTTAAATCTTTACGATTATCCCATAAGTTCAGATTGGCTTCATAACCTTTCACTGCCTTGGGAGGTATTACTTCGATAAATGTTATCGCACATTTAAACCGAGATAGTTCCAATGTTTTTTCCTGTAAGAACTCAGGTTCATCAGGAGAGTTATACTCATTTGGATAAAACATATCTGAAATAAATCTCGCAATATCTGGATGCATTCTTCTTTGAACATCAAGTGTCACCAAACGAGCCTTTGCCTTATCAATACCATCTCCTTTAACACTTAATTGGTTCCAAAGATTCTCAAAATAACTAATTTGTAATCCAATAGGATCAAGCATGGACAAATTATCCTGACTACGTAATTTATTTACTCCCAAGAAAATATCATTGAGTTTACGATCATAATAAGGAGGCAACTGTTTATGATCCCCAACTATCACCCATTTTTTTGCTCTGGTTGCCGCTACCAGAAACTCAGGCTCAGTAACTTTCCCCGCCTCATCAATAATAAGTAAATCGAACTCTTTCTGTTCAAAAGGTTTGCCATCTCCAAAATAGTCATCACTAGCAATACCAATTGTGGTGGCACAAATAAGGTTAGTATATTTTGCTAAACGTAGAGAAAGACTTTCTGTATTGCGCCGAAGACAATCTAGCCAACTCTCCGAAAAAGCTATCCTTCTTTCATTTTGACTTAATTGATCCTCCAATTCCTTTAAAACTTTTTTCCTTGCTGATGGCTTATCTGGTGGCTTACCGCAAAAAAACAAAGCTGCTTGACATTGCAATTGCAAAGTAGTCGAATTATTTACATGAATATCCTTGTTAAGCTTTTCAATATCTGATTCGTTTTTTTGCACTTTATCTTTGACTGATTCCAAAACTTTTAACTGTATTTTTTCAAAATCAATTTTAGCTTTACAGTATATATTATTAGCTATGACTATATCAGCTTTGCACACGACCAAATCTTTGCGGAGTTTTTTGATTTGATTTACAAGTTCTTTATGCAGTTGTTTTTTAACTGCTTGAATGATCTGGCCAGAAGCCCGATCATAATCTTTTTGTAACAATTTAACTTTTTCATCCAGGCTTTCAATAGTTGTGTTTTTTTGCTGAAGTTGTCCATTCATAGAACTTAATGCTAAAGCTAACTCTTCTTCATTAGATTTTAACAAATAATTCTGAGTGATCAATTCTGACTTATAAGCAGCATCTAGCTTTTCATTTTTGTCTTGCTTACTTTTTTCCCAACGAAGCTTTAACTTTTCTATCGCTGTTTCCAAGCGAGCTATAGTCACTAAAGAATCAGCAAGTAACCTTTTGTGTATTGTTTCTTGAGCCTGATAATCATTAAATTTAGATTGCCACCAAACCCCATTAAATAGCTTACTCAACAATGGTTTATGCTTAATATTCTCAGACGCTCTCTGCTTTGTCTCCAATTCGTTAATCGTATTCCTTAAAATACATACTTCCTCATTATGTTTACATAAATTATTTTTAGTTTCTTTTAATTTAACACATTTTTTAGCAACAATGTGGGCCTGTTGTTTTTCGAGGCTGCTTATTGAACCTCGAATGATCTTATAAATATTTGCTGGGACTTCTCCCTTACCTAAGAGTAAAAGTGTTTCTTTAATTTTTCCCAACTTAGCACCAGTTTGCTCAATTTGTCTTTTAATTTCGTCCCTATCAATATTAGCCTGACTATATTCTGATCTTGCAACACCTAGAGACTTACCTTGATTTCTATCGACTCCTAACTGACCAAGATCAAATCTGTTTTTATCTATATCAGTATATTGATCTGACTTGTATTCTTTACATCTTAATCTAAGAACTTTCACTTCATTATCAATAAGTGCATAATGTTGCCTAAATCCATAAAGGATATTTTCTCTTTCAAGTTTTATTCTTTCACTAATATTTAATTTTTCAGCAAATTTTTCTTTAACAGTTTTTTCTATAGAAGCATATTTTTTTATTAAACGCTTTTCTTTTCTTAGTAACTTGACTTTATCATCATGAAGAGTACATAGTCTCTGTATCATATTGGACACATTTACAAGCCTAAGCTTTTCTTTATTTAAAGCATAAATATCAGCTTTCACTCTTTTCTGAGAGTTTACTGCCAAGGTTGATTTTCTTTGTTCATAAGTAAACTGGCGTATATGCTCTGGGAGACTTTCCAACTTATCCTTATTAACACAACGGATGGGACTAGTGTTATCATCACAACCAAGTCGCTCCAAAACATTATCAACTGCAACATGTGTGGGTGCGGTCAGTAGTATTTTATAACCCCTTTTGGATGCTTGTTGGACAATTTCAGAGATAATTCTGGTCTTCCCAGTTCCAGGAGGACCTTGGACCAGGCAGATATCCGGGGTATTCAAAGCTTTCAAAACTGCTTCACGTTGTCGCCCTGTTAATAATTCATCATATAGCTTTAACTTCTTATCATCCCAGCTAAATAATTCTAGTTTTGACTTCCCAACCTTGCCTAGTAAAGTTGCTAATTTCAAAAGGTGAACCATACCTTTTGAGAAAGAGACGTTATGCATCGCCTCAATTTTTTTCTTAATTTGCGATTCTAACCCAACATCAACGAGTAATCCTTCAGAAGGCATCTCTTCTGTCCCAAAAATATTACAATAATAAATATCACCCTTACAATCTTCCATTTCTAATATTAATGCTTTTTTCAATCTACGCTTTAAAAATTGCTTAATATTGCGGAAGTTATTTCCATTTTTATTATCCGCCTCTTTGTCCTCTGCATACACACATGCCAATTTCATATTAGCAATATCTTCTTGTGCGGCATTAATTTTAATTTTACAATATCTACCCTTGGAGGTCTCTGTCTGACTAACAAGTTCATATCTAAATTGCATTGCAAGTTGACCAAGATTAACAATATCCCCGAGCTCCCTCAAGTGTTTACGTGTCCATTTAAGTACCATTGCTAATCTTTGATTGTTAAAATTCTCCCAGATAATTTTAAGAACTGCTTCAGAATCGAAACGCTGTATCTCCTGCGAATAGGGAGAATGAACATTCCAGATCATTTTAATTTGCGGAATAAATTGTTTCGGCTTACCTTTATTCAATATTTGGTGGTCATGAATTATTTCACCAACATCTATAACATCAGTGTCTATGGGAACATCTTCCCCAAATACCTCCGATGACACAAAACTCTCATTTTTGGTTTTTATCCTATCTTTTTGAAATTCATTGAATGATTTTGAATGAATTGCTTTAAAGTATGCCTTTTTATTAAGCCCTGTCTCCATAATACATTTCATTTCAAGCAGACTTGACTGAATATACACAAATGCTTTCTCTTCACCATCATTCCCCTCCTTCCAATGCAAAGTATGAAAACTGACTCCCATCTCCAAACAGTTCTTTAATTCATCTAAATAAAACTGTACCTCAAAAGCATTTTGCAACGTAGAAACATCTGATAATATTTCCTTTTTATATATTTCAACCCAATGATAATAAACCTTCTTTGTAAGTAAAATAGATAATTGCTGATCAAAAACAGGTAGCTTATTGGCGTAGATAATCTCCTCAGCTGAAGAATATTTAAGAAAATGTTCTTGTTGCTCAGAAGACATCAATACAAGAATGCTTTCAAGTAAAGATTTACTTGAATCTTGGTTCATGTTATTGGCCATAGCTTGCCCTCAGACATTTATATAGTGTAATATTGATTAATCCACCTTGTGTTTCTTCATCCAATTAGTAAACGTTTGATGATTTGGAAGACCTACTAATCGTGACGCAACGGTCTTGTTTCCTCCAGATGCTTTAAGAGCTCTACTGAAATAATGTTTGACAATTATATCCACAATATTTTTAATCTCAAAATGTGGCCCCAATGACTGATTCAATAAATCAATATCTGATTTTGAACGAATCTGTATAATGGAGTTGAGAATATCCTGTTTTTTTATGGTTTCTCCTGTAGACCATATTGCCGCTCGCATTAATGTATTTTGAAGTTCTCTTATATTGCCCGGCCATTGATGATTGCGAAGCATTATTCTCGCATTATGTGATATCTTTTTAGGCCCCTTATAACAAGGCTGCTCATCTCCAAATTCGTCATTTATCTTGGCCATGAAAAAATCAGTCAAAGAATCAATATCTCCTCCCCTTTCTCTCAGAGGAGGGATGCAAATCACTGCTACTGCTAATCTATAAAATAAATCTTCTCTGAATTTACCATTTGCGACATCCCCCATCAAATCTCTATGAGTTGCTGCAATAATTCTCACATCGACTTTACACGAATCCCCACTTCCAACGGGGACCACTTTTTTCTCCTGAATCACTCTAAGTAATTTCACCTGAAGAGACAAATCTAAATCTCCAATTTCATCAAGAAAAAGCGTCCCCCCCTTATTGACACAAAACAGCCCCTCTTTATCCTTGGTCGCTCCCGTAAAACTACCCTTTACATGCCCAAATAATTCTGATTCAACCAATGAAGGAGATAATGCTCCACAGTTTATTTCCCCAAATTTCTTATTTCCCCTAAGACTCTCTGTATGTATCGCTTGCGCAACCAATTCTTTACCAGTACCAGACTCTCCTAAAATTAAAACTGGTACATTTCTTACTGCGGCCAAGCGTGCCATAGCAATTACTCTTTCCATTTTCTTACATTTATAGATTATTTCGGGAAAATCAGCAGTCTTTGGAGGCAAACTCTGTGCCATAAGTTTCAACTTCTCGTCCGGATTTGAAAGCATATCCATTATAACTGCGGCCGAAATATCAAAAGGTACAGATGTTGTCCTTACATGATAATTACCCTTCTTATCCTGCATTGAAGACTCTATCAATTCAACCTGGGGAAAAATGGTTTTACCAAGAATTATCCAAACTGCAGCCATAGCGGGAGTGCCTGGACTTAAATCAAATACAATATCTTCTGCAATATACTCCTTACATACATCAATTACCAACTGCCTGGCAAATTCATATATACTCCCAAAGTCCATAGGATCTTTTAAATCCACATTTCTAATTATAGCGGTCACCTTTGCGGTGCTTTTCAGCCATTTTTTATATTTATTAGAGACTGGCTTCGCAAAATCGGAAAGAATAAATACCGTTTTGTATTTACGATCAATGACCGCTCCTGCAATTGGCCCTAAATTCCCGCCAGAATCCTGCTTAGAAGAATTAATATCAGTTACACCGAGCCATGTTAATAGAATTTTTGCCATAAAACTCTCCAATCATGAATATATACAGAAACAATTACCAAGATATTTAGTAAACCTATCATGACATTTTACAACTTTATTTACTTTATTGCAATTTTTTTTACTTTTATTCATGATTTAATTTCCAACAATAATTGCTAATGATCAAATTTTAAATAAATTTTCATTCAAAAATATATCCCGACCACACATGCCTATTTAACAATCAATCTCTAACACTGCTTATCACTGACAAATCCCTCATAACTGGCTTACACACATAGACTTATCATACCTAAGCATTACGCATCCAAAAACGCTTCTCCTTCTTCTACTAGCATGCAAACAGGTGGCGACATTCATCTCATTTCTGAATTTCAACTTAAATATTTTCACTATTATTTTTTTGTTGGCACATCTATTGCAATATACAAACCTGTTGCAACAATTAAATATTCTTAAACAAGAAAACGATAACTCTCAATCCCCAAACCCAAAAGGAGGTGCAATCATGAAAATTCCATAAATATACCCCAACCACTGTTTATTCAATAATTTAATTAACTATTTTTTAAGGAAACTAATAATGAACAAATTTGCAAAAAAAGCTATCGTGAACAAAGTCAATAATAATGTGCAAATCTTTATCGCTGGTAGCTTCGCTGGTAATGAACTTGAACCAGGAACTTTTCATGGCAATGAATTAGAATCAGGCACATTCCATCATCTTTATCCTGAAAATATGGAAATCCCAGGTTTGAACTACTTTGATGGCACTTCTGATAATGATGTGGTTTGCTCTGATGATCCACAGCAGCATTTCTCAGAAGACGATGATGCCAAGCCTGATCACCTTACACACCCTGATGCAATCTAACATCAATAACTCTTACCGCTTGCCAGGTTAATTGATCTGGCAAGCAAATTTTCACCTTATTACTCCGAAAGGAATATATCATGGCAAGTGAAACTTATCGATCTAAAAATGGTCAACACTACTTCAAATTCAGATTTGTCCAAAATGGCAGTATTTGCAATATCTATTGCGATAAACACCCTGGTTTTAATGGCAAGAATACCAATCCTGAAAAAACTCATCTTTTTCGCAGTGGCAAAATATGTTTCTATGCAGGTAAAGAGCCTGCCAATATCCAAAAAGCTCGAAAGCTTGCAGGCCAATGGGCCGAATATATGTTGGAATATCGTCGCACTGGCATCACCCAATAACAATCTACTAAAGGATATATGATGAAAAATAAAAATAAAAAAATTAGTCCGGATATAATCTGCCATCGTAACGTTATCTCCAAAATATTCAACACCATCGGCACAAAGCCCGCAGAAACCGGCGGAATTCTTCTTGGGCCACTTAATAAAAATGAAATATCAGACTTCTATTTTGATAATGATGGCCAATGCTCAAAAGCTACATACACCCCAGACTATGCAAAATTAACGCACTTACTAAAAACTGAATGGGCAGATGAAGGCATTGAAATGAAAGGGGTAGTTCACAGTCACCCCAATCGTTTTGACAGATTAAGTGGAGGCGACTTAACCTATATTGAACGCTTACTGAAATGCAACCCCCGCGATGACTTTTTTATCGCTCCAATTGTCATTCCTGAAGAATTTAGACTCATCCCATGGATGGTGCTAAGAGGCCAATACAACAATCCTGTGATTGCAGACTTAACAATAATATAATTACAACATTAAAATTTAATTTGGAGAATAAAATCATGAATTATGATCGTATAAAAGATACAGTAAATGTCAATCTTATGCAGCAATCCCATGTAACAATTGTCGGAGGTGCTTTTCAATTGGCATGCGACTTAGCCAGGTGCGGTATGGGATCTATCACTTTGGTTGATTTTGACACTGTTGATAAAACAAATCCTGCCCGCCAAGATTTCGATAACCAGGATATTAATCGTCTTAAAATACAAGCTACAGCTGATACTATAAGACGCATCAATCCCCAAACCGAAGTTACTTGCCTTGCCAGAGACTTCTGTTCCATTACTCCATCAGAATTTGATGAATTATTTGGTCATACAGATTTGTTCATAATGGCAACAGACTTCTTTCCAGCTCAAGCAAGGGGCAATACCGAAGCTATTAGGCTCAACAAACCTGCATTATACATCGGTATGTATGCTGGAGCTCGTGCCGGAGAAATCATTTACCATGTTCCTGATAGCTCTACAGCTGCTTGCTACAGATGTATATGCTCATCTAGGTACAAAGCCTTCCAAAATGGTATAGCAGCTACCCCAAGTTCGGGTGGCACAATCTTTGACTTACACCTCATAGATGCAATCGCTGGTCAGATCGCTCTGGGTATCCTCACACGAGGTTCAGAAAACCGTATGGGCAGACTTATCGAACAACTTGGTGATCGCAATTTAATTCAGGTCAAAATTGACCCAGAATATCGTATGGGCCAGAAAGATATCTTTGCAAAATATCTGGGTGACAGCTCAGCTAATTTCTCATTTACCAGTATCGCACTCCAGGGTGGCTATGAAAAAGATTGCCCAGACTGCCAGGGTAAATTTGCAGACAAAGTCAACAATAATCATGCATAACTAATTTATAGAGGGCTAATTTGCATTAGCCCTCTATATAGAATTAATTTCTGGAGGTCAATTATGAGTAACCGAATAATAAAACAAAACCTAATTCAAGGCCCACAAGGACAAATCATAGGTCGACAAACCGAGCAAATAATAGATGATGGCGTAACTATACGCTCTGAAACAATCCAATCAGCTACACGATGCCCCAGTTGTCATCGACCAATACATGATATCACTCAATGGATGGGAAGATGCGACTGCTGCGGTCATGCTCTTTGCAATCAATGCATTTCTATATGTCATGCTTGCAGACGAAGGATATGTGGTCGCTGTCGCCATAGTTTCGTAGGTCAGCGTTTATTGCAGGTATGCTGTAGTTGCTTACCTAAACTATACAAACGCCAGGGGATGATGGACAAAATTATGTTCAGCAAAGAAAAATTTAGACGCCAACAACAGCTCAGGCAAAATGCCTTGCGCAGGAAAGCATTGTACCTTCAATCCAGAAGACAAGGCATAAAGGACCGAATCGCCCTATATAGACTTACAACTCCCACCAGAACAGGAGCTCGAAATGCCCAACGCCGTCGATGATATAATTAATCAGCGTGGTTTTAAGCTGATAGGGAATTTAACATACAATTTGCAATTGCAACTCTGGTGGCACCCTAAACACTGCATTCAAATCATTATCGCCCAAATTGATGATAAGATACTCATAAAAGGCTCAAAATCATATTATCTGCGATCCATGAGCCAGGAAAGCCAGACCTGGGCTCGTGACATACCGGGCTTACATGATTATTTACTGTCTCATTTCCCCGAATGCCATATTGCTTTAGCTCATTTTCGTGATATAAACAAAACCATCATCGGCAATCATTTACGCTCAACCCTAAACCACACCACCCCTTCTACCCAGTTGCCTGATTTGCAAGAAATCAGGCAACTTCAAACCCAACAAGAAGATTATCTCAACCAACGCCAAAGACTCAACACTCTCAGTGGAGTCTTAAATAATGCCAACGACACTCTTGGCTCATATCTGAAACAGAAAAGCGGTAATTGTCAAGCAAAATGAGACAATTCTATTAGAAAATTAAGCTCTAATTTTTCACTTGTTTTGGGGGG
>JAEIOG010000213.1 GCA_016342495.1 Phycisphaerae bacterium | reverse complement strand
GTGCATCTCGTGTTTCCATCGCAATATTATAACAGATAAATACAAAACTTTCATCTATTTAATTGCCGGAGTAATATAAGATACTATACCAATCTTTGGATTTTAATTTGAGTAAAAATATTATATTTCCCCTCAGAATACCAAAATAAATAGCCATGCCAGACAAAAAATCTTGAATTGCATGATAAGTTTGTTATTGATTTCTATGTATTTATGGGATAATATGGCTGAAATTAATATATCTATGCATTGAGGGTCACCTTAGATTAAATTTTGATGACTGATGTGCATAGGATATCGAGTGAGTTGGATAGAAAAATTTTGAGGATCCGAACTCGCCGAAACTCGGACCCTCCATGCCAGGCTGTTCCCGAAAAATCGGGTGACCCACAGCCTTAGGTTTATGTATCGTCCGAGATACAGTAAACAATTTAAAAACCGATAACTTTTTTTTGCGCAGAGGTAGCCAAAAGCTTATGACTGATAATAATGTTAAGATAGCTAAACTTGCTTTAGAAGATGGAACCGTTTTCACGGGCGTGAGCGTTGGAGCTGACGGAACAAGTGAAGCGGAGGTATGTTTTAATACCAGTATGACCGGCTATCAGGAAATCCTGACAGACCCGAGCTACCGCGATCAGATCGTGACGATGACCTATACCCAAATAGGTAATTATGGAGTTTGCCCCGAAGATGTCGAAAGCGATGGCGTACAAGTCTCCGGCTTTGTGATGCGTGAGATGGCCCCGCTGCATAATAATTTCCGCGCTACTATGTCACTGGGTGATTATCTTAAGGAAAATGGTATTGTTGGGATAGCAGAAGTTGATACGCGGGCATTGACACGTCGGCTCCGAATCAAAGGATCAATGAAAGGCGTACTTAGCACCTTGATCACCGATGATGCCAAGCTTGTGCAGATGGCCAAAGATTCTGCCGGGCTGGTTGGCCGTGACCTGGTACAGGATGTCTCAACAACACAAACCAAACAGTGGGACAAAGGTGATGAATCAAAATTTGCCGGTCCGGTCCGAATGGATAAGGCTAAGAGTGGTCATGCGAAAAGACCTTCGATTGTGGCTTTTGATTGTGGATTGAAACAAAATATCAGTAGAAATTTGATTGAAGCTGGTTTTGATGTGACTATTGTTCCAGCAGATACCAGTTTTGAAAATATTATGGCGATGAAACCGGATGGAATTTTTATCAGTAATGGCCCGGGCGACCCGGAACCAATTCAGTATACAATTGATACAGTTAAAAAATTGATTGATGAAAAGATTCCAATGTTTGGCATTTGCCTTGGTTTGCAATTGATTGGCCAGGCATTGGGTGGCAAGACCTATAAATTAAAGTTTGGCCATCGCGGTGGCAATCAGCCAGTTAAGAATCTTGACACCGATAGAGTTGAAATCACTTCGCAGAATCATGGCTTTGCCGTTGATGCCGATTCGATGAAAGATGCCGATGTGCGTATGACGCATATTAATTTGAATGATAATACTCTGGAAGGCTTTGCTCATAACAGCCTGCCGGTATTTGCGGTGCAATATCATCCGGAAGCATCGCCAGGGCCACATGATGCGAATTATTTGTTTAATGCGTTTTACAAGATGGTCAAGGCAGGTAAGCCGCTTGAAAAGCTTTGCTAGATGCTAAGCGTTCAGCGAAACTGCTATCGCTTGATTCATATCATGCGTGATAGACAAGAATTTTAGCTTAAATGCGACAATAAAACACAAAAGCCCTGAGATATTGAGTCTTAGGGCTTTTTTAATTGACAATTTTGAATTTAAAATTGATAATCTTTGTATTGTATCTAAATGGAATTTCATCAGCATGGGCAAAGCCCATCCTACCTTTAGCAAGTAAATTCTAAACTGACCGAGTGTCAGTTTGAGAAATTAAGGAAAAATGGATATGCTAAACAGAAGAAGTTTTTTACGAAGAAGTGGCGCTGCGGTATTGGCAGTGGGAATGTCAGGATGTATGGCAGCTCAGGTCGGTGGCGGCAAACGCAGGCCTAATGTAATTATTATTTTGACCGATGACCAGGGCTATGGCGATTTGGGATGCCATGGCAATAAGATTATTAAGACGCCCAATATGGACAAACTGCACAGCGAAAGTACAAGGCTGACTAATTTCCATGTCGGGCCAACTTGTGCACCAACTCGTGCCGGGCTGGTAACTGGGCGTAATTGCAATCGCACCGGGGTTTGGCATACGATTATGGGCAGGTCACTGCTGAGAAAAGATGAAGTAACTATTGGCAATGTATTTAGTGATAATGGTTATGCTACCGCTATGTTTGGCAAATGGCATATGGGAGATAATTATCCATTTCGGCCTGAAGATAGAGGTTTCGATGAAGTGCTAAGGCATGGTGGCGGAGGCGTTACCCAGACCCCTGACGCCTGGGGCAATGATTATTTTGATGACAATTATTGGCACAATGGTGAAATTAAACAATACAAAGGTTATTGCACAGATATATGGTTTGACGGGGCAAAGAAATTTATTGATAAAAATAAAAATAAACCATTTTTCTGCTACCTGGCGACAAACGCCCCCCATGGCCCTTTTAATATCGCAGATGAATATTCCAAACAATATGATAAAGAAACATCGCCGAATCCTTATTTCTATGGGATGATAACAAATATCGATGATAATATCAAAAAACTGGATACGCTCCTGGAAAAACGGGGGCTCAAAGATAATACGATTTTAATTTTCATGACCGATAATGGCACAGCCGCTGGGATTTCCGGGAATGGTAAGCTTGGCTTCAACGCCAACATGCGTGGCAAAAAAGGTTCTGAATATGATGGCGGACATCGGGTGCCCTGTTTTATTCGCTGGCCTGATGGTGAAGTAAAAGCCGGCAAGGATATTGATCGAATCACAGCTCATCTGGATATTTTGCCAACGCTGATTGATATGTGCAATATGAATGGCCCCAAGAATGTCAAATTTGATGGCAACAGCATAAAGCCATTGATTATGGAAGAAAATCCAAAATGGCCTGATCGGGTAATCATCACAGATTCTCAACGGATACTGCATCCGGAGAAATGGCGTAAGTCGGCGGTAATGACTGATCGTTGGCGACTAGTTAACGGTAAAGAGCTATATGATATGAAGGTGGATGTATCCCAGGCAAATGATGTTGCCACAGCAAACCCTGCAGTTGTTAAGCGACTAAGGGATGAATATGAAAAATGGTGGACAAGCATTTCATCTCGTTTTGATGAATATTGCCCTGTCATCGTGGGTACAAAACATGAGAATCCTTCGCGATTGACCAGCCATGACTGGCTGGCACCAGATGCGCTAAGGGTATGGCCACAACAACAGATAAGAGTAGCTGTGGTTGGTAATGGATTCTGGGCGATAGATGTTGCGGTATCGGGCAAATATCGAATTGAGCTTTGCCGCTGGCCAAAAGAGGCGGATCTGGCAATCAATGCTTCGGCCCCGGCAACAGAGATCGTTCCACCTAATTACAGATTTATGAAAGGTAGTGTGATAAACCCAATTAAAGCCCGTTTGAAAGTTGCTGATATCGACATTACCCGACCTATCGACGCTAATAAGAAGGCAATTGTTTTCGATGTTGAATTAAAAACTGGCGAAACAACATTACAGAGCTGGTTTATCGATAAAGATGATAAGAAACGCGGAGCTTATTTTGTTTATGTGACCAAGCTGTAAAAATAGATTTATTCAAAAAAAAAACCTCCCAATGAACCGGGAGGTTTTTTAATTTATTCAGATTAGTGACGCCAGTAATAGTTCCATTTATATTCCAGTTCAATTTTCTCGTTGGGTTCCAGAGTGATTTCCCAATCGATCTGACTGTACTTAGGGCTTGCTCAATAACACAATAAATAGTTCTGTAAATATTTTTTTGTATGATTTTCATTGTATTGGCAAGGCAT
>JAEIOG010000212.1 GCA_016342495.1 Phycisphaerae bacterium | reverse complement strand
TAACTACAGTGTAACTCATATCCCGCTATTTTGAAATATTTAGTTTTAGCCCCACCTCATATGGGATGGCTGTGGAAAATTAAACAAAATCTCATATCAAAACCTTTCATTTTTTATAAATAATTCTATTTGAAAATAAACCACGTTGCACCTTTAGCCCTTCCCGTCCCAAACTATTCGAAACTGAAATCTCTGCCATTTTTGGTGATAGAAATCATTTTTCAGCTGGCGGGAATTGTAAGTCACTTCATATTAATGAGTTAAATATAATTATTGAACTTCCATTTCAGGTTAATTTTAAACCTAAATTTCAGGTCATTTTTTTGTGTTAACCAGGCGGTTTTTGAGCATATCTCTGTTTTTGTTAACTGCTCGGTTGATTTTTATATCTTCAAAAACTGCAACCGAATGGTTTACAGAATAGAGACATCGAGAAATTTTCTATTCACTTGTAATATATCCTAAATGCTGTCAAAAAGCTGGATGCTCAGCCGTTTCAAAACTCATAACACCGCCTAAACAGCTTTTTTATGCATTGATACTTCTTTTTGTAGCGATCTTTTGCCATTTTGTACCACGTCCTCGACCTGTGCAATCGACAAGGCCATCACAAACAATTACAATTAATTTAAACACTACCCCTCCCTATTCTTTTTCTCTAGTTTTTTTGTCATACGATCAAAGTCGCTTTCAAAAAGACGATCTTGAATGATTCGGTATTTCTCAAATTCGCTTTCAGCATGGGCCTTGGCTATCTCTGCCGTCACTTTTCCTGCATCCTGCAGAATATCCCGGTCGGTAGCTTCAATGAATTTATTTAAACGTGCTTCCCAATCTTGCATAGTCATCGGGATATCTCTCAATGCCATATCTTCAGCTATATCCAGATAAGCTGAAACCAGCCGTTGTAACTGAACCATCTCGTTTTTTGTTAAATAATTCTTAGCAACGCTAACATCAAATTTCTGGACTTTTCCTTTCGGAGCATCCTTCCAGGTATTTAACCCCATATTTTCTTTTTGATGATCTGCACGGTCAATAATTACTTCCGCAGCGGTTTGTCCGTGAATTGCCCAATGCAACTTGTTCTGAACTGTTGCAAAAAACCGTTTGGTGGCTTGGGCTGTTACATCATAATCTATAGCTGTTGCATAAATATCAGTGATTTTTTGGTAAAATTTGCGTTCGCTCAAGCGTATTTCTCGAATACGCTCCAGTTGTTCTTCAAAATATTTTTTCCCGAGAATAGTGCCGTCATTTTTTAGACGGTCATCATCCATCGTATAACCCTTGACGGTGAACTCCTTAACTATATAGTTTGCCCATTTGCGAAACTGTACCGCACGTTCGGAGTTGACTTTGTAGCCAACAGCAATAATCGCTGAAAGATTATAGTGCTTTGTGTTATAGTTTTTACCATCAGCGGCAGTTATTCGAAAATTTCGAATAACTGATTTCTCTTCAACTTCGCTGTCAGAGAATATTTTTTTTAAGTGATAATTGATGGTATGAGTTTCAATGTCATAAAGCACGCCCATCATTTTCTGGGTTAGCCAAATATCTTCATCTGCATAAATAGCTTCAACGCCACCCTCACCATTGGCCGCTATAAATGTTAAATATTCAGCTGCGGAAGAGCGGACTATTGCTATGTCATTTGATGACGAACTCTGTAAAGCCTTCTCTTTTTGTGTGTTGTTTTTCTTATTATTCATTTTGTTTTACCGCTAATACAATAATTAACATTAATAGTTTATTAACCTTTTTATTGCTATATAAGCATTATATTTAACTGCTCTAAGCCGTTCCAAACTCATAACATTGCCTAAGCTGCCTGTCTTATGCGTCTATATGATTTTAACAAACCACCTAATCGCTCGAATTTAATAATTTCTGCATCGGAATCTTGGGGCCAGGGATCAATAATTTTTCCATCTAAATTTTCGTTTGGTCTCTCATGATTGTAATGCTCAATGAATTGATCAATAGCATATTTTAGCTGTTCTTCATTTGTTAGAATTAGGTGATCTAAGCACTTTTTCTTTATTATCTGAACGAAACGTTCAGCGTATGTATTGAGATTAGGGGAACGTTTCACTGTTTTAACAGATGTGACACCGACAAATCCAAGTATATCATCAAATTTTTTCGTGTTAAGAAAGCCATCTTCATAATCTGTAAAATTACGAGCTATTTGTTCAGTCCACTGACCATCTGGATTTATCCTTATGCCAGCGATATGCACTCGACAAGTTGCTATATCAATCACAAACAAAACCATACAGCGAACTAAACCTTTACATGTCAACAATTCAATCGTAAAAAAATCTGTGGCAGCCAGCACTACAAGATGGCTTTTGATGAATTTTTCCCAATCGCCTGAATTACGCACTTCTGAATCAGGATTGAAACCATGATCTACCATGATTCGCCATACCGAGGCTTTGCTAAGTTTCATATCAAGATATTTCATATAATTACTGATTCGGCCTGCCCCCCAGTAGGGTTTTCTTCAGCTATCTTCAATACACAACCAATTTTCTCCTGAGTAATTTTAGGTCTGCCGCCCTTGCGATTAGCTGTGCCATCATATTTTTTACCAATTAAATCTCGATACCATTCAAGCAAAGTTGCAGGGCGGAACAAATCAGTAGTTTTTCCCAGAAGCTTTCGCTCCAAAGACTTAGCTCTCTTTGCCAGGCGTCTTTTTTGTTTATCTGTTAAGATAATTCTTTTAGCATCACACTTCTCATGAATATGCTCACGAAGAATCTTATTCTCCTCCTTGAGGTATTCAATCACCAGCCTATGTTGCTTGTCCAGCAAGGTAGCCAAGCATGTTAATATTGTTAAAAATTGAGGATTCATCATACCGATAGTATAACACATTCAAAATGGTTCTGCAAACTTGCAATTTGACACAAAATCTGCTATAATAATCCTAAATCAAGGGTGTTACGAGTTTGGAAACGGCGGATAAAAACGCATTCTTAGCCCAAAAACAGCCCTTCATGCCTTTATCAAACATTAACCATTATAATCAAAGAATTTATGCCTATTTCAGTTAGAAACGAGACGGGAATTGAACTAAATCTCGCATTAGTTCAGCCAGTTATGGGCCATTGCCTTTAGGTCATCCATATCGACATCATTGTCATTGTCGATGTCGGCACCATTACAAAACAGAAATGAACCGCAATCGCTATTGAGCCAATAGCTGGTCAATATCATGAAATCATCGAGACTGACTTTGCGGTCGAAATTAATATCGCCAGCATCGAACATATCCGTTAAAGTTACCGAAAGTTTAGGCCGTTTAGCAAAACTTTCATGTTGCCGGGAGACAAAAGAAGTATAGCTATATTGAACCGGAACCAACGAATCAATAATAAAAGTAGCCACATGATTCTGGTTTTTAGTCTGGGTAAGAAGCTCAGTAACATCAACACTGTTGGGTTGGCCAACAGTAATACTTGAACCGGGTATAATAATTTCCATACCATCTGCTGCCGGCAGATTATTCCAGTTCATTTGATATTCATCCCAGAAATCATCGGCATCATCTACCAGACGAATTCGTAAAGTAGTGCTGCTCTGAACACCTAAAGGGGTCAAAGTCAAAATTGCATTGGTAACATCGCCGCTGCCTTTATTATTATAATCAAAACGTAAAATCGATTGACGCGTATAGCTTGAGCCATCGTTTTTTACGATGATTGATGTATCAGAACCATAATTGTCGCTGGCATAACTACCATTGCGAACATAGGTATCTGCTGCCGGCATCAAAGCCACACTCAAAATCGCCCCACCTTTATTATGTTCCCGTGAGCATATAGCAAAATTGCCATCATTAACATTGCGGGTAAGAATATTACTCCGGCAATTAAATAGATGAAAGTTTTGTATTTTTATGCTATAATGTTGCGATGGAAACACGAGATGCA
>JAEIOG010000211.1 GCA_016342495.1 Phycisphaerae bacterium | reverse complement strand
TATCATAATAAATATATCCTCGCCCTCAAGTCTAATTAATGACAAGGAATTGTCTCACCCATTCTGGCACAGAGGGCGGGGCTTTTTTGTGCTAAACACATGGCTGGATTGTTGTAGTCGGTGCTTGGTGCTGGTGTGTGTGATTTTTTCTGGCATCACTTAGTAATGCTGAAGTAGCACGAAATGGTAGTGCCGTGCTATTTGGCAGACGTCCTTAGCGGGTCGCTACCGCTCGCCGCTGTTTGTTGGCAATATTGCGATACGTCCTCCTGCACGGGAATGACATAATTAAATTTCATGCGTCACCCCTGATAATCGTAGCATAATCTCTGGAATATGAACTATGTTTTGAGTATAATGTTTCGGGCATTCGATCAGGTTAGCAGTCTCCCATTGGTCTCTGGCCTGTGGATTCTACTCAGAATCCAGCATTTCCATTATTTTCTCATAGCGACGATAGAGAGCTTCCTTGTTATCACCAGCTAAGTGGTCCCAGGGCAGGATCTCTTCTTGAGGTCTTTGGCGACAGGAATAAAAATCAGGGTCAATGCCACAATCTTCAAAAGCCTGATTGTACAGTTGAACATCAAAACATTCCCGCCATGAATCAAATTTGGCCCCCAGTTCATAGACACGTTCCAGCACCGCAGAAAGTTTTCTGTCGCCACGGGCAAACACACCTTCGAGCCTGGAGCCATCGGTATGATGCAGTTTAAGATTAAGGCAAACGCCGCGCCTGTTGCTTTCCTGCTTGCGGAACAACTGATAGCGGGCGGCCATAAAATAGTCTACGGTTTGCTGAGGTATCCAGGCAAATGGAGTATGAGCTTTCGGTACCAGCCAAGAAATCGCGACACTGACGGTTGCAGCAGCGCCAAAGACTTTCTTACCCAAACGGGAAATCTCACAGCCAAGCTCAATAATGCCATCAATATCTTCTTCGGTTTCTCCGGGAAAACCTATCATAAAATACAGCTTGACCTTTTTCCAGCCAGATTTATACGCTTCTTCCAGGGTTGCCATCAAATCATCATCAGTTACGCGTTTGCCAATAGCCTTGCGCATTCTGGCAGAAGCTGCTTCAACTGCGATAGTAAGCCCTTCCCGCCGGGTACCGGTAATGGTGGCAGGGACATCTTTTAGCTGCTTGTCAACTCTAAGCGATGGCAGCGAAACACCAACATGGCAGCCTGCAAACTTGCCATAGATCTTGGGGACTAACTCCTTGAGATTTGGATAATCACTAGTAGAAAGACTCAAAAGCGAAACGGTGTCATGGCCGGTATTAAGAAAGCTTTCCCAGGCGATATCACAAATCTTATCGACACTGCGCCAACGCAGTTTGCCTTTGGTATAGCCGGCATGACAAAACGCGCAGCGACCCGGACAGCCACGCATAACTTCTATCGCGATTCTGTCATGAGGGGTTTCGGTATTAGCGACCAGGGGTTTAGTCGGAAACACAGCATTTTCCAGATCCATTACTGCCGCCCTTTTAATACAGCGTGGCAGATCATGATCGACTTGCATTTGTTTGATTGTACCATCAGGGTTATATTCAAAATGATAAAACTGGGGGACATATACAAAATCGAATTGTTTGGCAATGCTTAGCAATATATCTTTGCGTGAGGTTCCTGCTGCTTTTAACTTTCGAAAAGCTTCAACTACCGCCGGCAATGCCTCTTCGCCATCACCTAAGATAATCATATCAAAGAATTCCGCGACCGGTTCGCAGCTGTCTGCCATCGGCCCGCCGCCTATTACGATTGGCTCATCTTCTTTGCGGTCAACAGATCGAAAAGTAATATCGGCCAAATCCAACAGGTAGAGCACATTAGTATAAGCTAATTCATGCTGTAAGGTTATACCCAGCAAGTCAAAATCTTTGATGCGGTCGCGGGTTTCCCAGGCAAACAGCGGAATATTATTTTCCCGCATGATCTTTTCAGCGTCAAGCCAGGGGCAATAAACCCTCTGGGCCGATACCTTGTCCATCTGGTTAAGGGCTTCATAAAGAATGCCAAGCCCCAGATGACTCATGCCCAAAGCATAAGTATCGGGAAAGGCCAAAGCCACCGAAACATCAATGGGGCCATCTTTTTTAATTTCATTAAATTCGCCGCCAATGTATTGGCCAGGTGTCTGAACCGCAGGCAGCAATAGCTGTTCAATGCTATCTCTATAGTTATCTGTCATTAATTATCCTGATTTTGCTATCACTAAGTCCGTACAGGCCAGGCCACTGAACCAATAATAACCTTTAATAGCTGTACAGAAACACATAATAGCACAAAAACCATGAAATCACAATATCCAATCTGATTTCAGGACTTTTGAGTGAGCGAGAATTTTTCTGGCATCACTGGCAACCCCAAGCAAAGCAGCCCTAAGCGGCAGCGACGGGCTAATTGACGCCCCATATATTCCAACCAGTGATTGCCATTAGCTTTATCCTGTGATATTTTTTCAAATTCATCAATACCAATAACATCTATCATCTCAGATTTTAACTTTTCAGATTCACCATAATAAAATAGTATTCGGTAATATTCCTTTTTACCAATAACACCAAATTTATGAAAAGGTCCAGTCATAAAGTCTCATTTCTCCAAAATTTATCTATAAATACATTAATGTCTGTTAACACTTTCTAAATTTATCCCACACCACGGGCAAAATTTGATTACCACCGCAGATGAGCCACCATCACGAATCGGCATAGCAGTCGGCATAGCAGGTAGTATGGGCTATGCCCATGCTGATAAAAATCATATCGCGGTAGCGATACCGATTATTCGCATTGCTTCACTGGGCTAAAATGTTACCAAGTTTTTAACTTAGTTGTCAGACAATAGAAATTTTCTTGAGCCAAAACGCTGGAAAATCTGCCTGCCGATATTGATCGCCCTTTTTCCCCCTGACACCGGGCCCCCCAATAACAATATTGAAAACCCTAAGAGAAATAACCCAAAAAATACAATCTTTTCATAATAATCCCAGAAGGAATATACCCATCAACCAAAGGGAATGAAAAACATGGCCTATTTGCCATGATTAATACCTAACTTACCCGCTATTAGTCTTTCAAGAACACCAAAAAAACGACAACTTGCAGCAAATAATTCTTCAATGGGTAGTTTCTCATAATTAATGCGAATACCTTCTTCATGCTGCTGATGAGCCTGTAACTGCTCTAACAATTCTATTGCTTTTACATTATCAGGTTTATCTGATCTTATAAAGCCTTCAGAATGCTTGAAAGAATTATTGAATATACGGACAGCATCGACGAAATTAAAAGATTCGAGTTTGTCCAATTTTATTACCCTTTTATCATTGTAATATTTCTTCAATTCATCGATTTTCCAAGGCTGTTTTTTAAGATTAGTAGAATCAATTTGCTCCGAGACTCGAACTAGTCCTTTTAAGTATCCCTCAATATTTGACCAAAGAGTAACAATTAGTCCCGCATACATATTATTAGTAATCTCCGAGATTAATTGCTCCTGATCTCCATACTGCTCATCAACACTTTCACGCCGCTCTGAGTCCTTAGCTGTGTGAGCAATCCACTTACCCGTAAGTCTTTAATGTGATTGATTTCATCAGCATGAGCTTTATCTATTCGAGCTTGATATCTCCCTAATAATGTGTCACTATAGTCAGACTTGGAATTAAAAAAGAAAGACCAATACGTCGTAGTTATTACAAATAATCGTTTTTTATTATTTCGCATCTAGTTATAACCTTATAATAAAGTAAATCGAAGACAACACAAAGCCAGCAACCAGTCGGAACGAGAAAGGCCGCCTGCGTCAACAACAATCCAGCCATGAGCAAAGCGAATACCAAAACCTTTCACAGTTAATTTTAAACGCAAAAAAGGGTCCTTCCCGAAGGAAAGACCCTTAATATATCAAGAACAGTTGTGTGCAAATAAGATTGCGCTGACACC
>JAEIOG010000210.1 GCA_016342495.1 Phycisphaerae bacterium | reverse complement strand
TATCAGCGACATCCCAAACGTTTTGTCAATAAAGCTCCCAATGCGGACCTGCCACCGCAAGCGGTATGGATTAATCCACCAAAACAAGTGAAAAATTAGAGCTTAATTTTCTAATAGAATTGTCTCATTTTGCTTGACAATTACCGTTTAGACCCCATTCACTATTTTCATCATCCAGATGACCAGTAAGGGCATTTACAGAGCCACGGCCCATACGATCGGACCAGCTATCGAAGGTGTCGCCCAGAGCATCATATAATTGTTCCGCAGCTTCATCATTACTGCTGGTAAATGCCCAGCTGGAAGCAATACCGATAACTCGCTCAGATCGATCTTCACTCCAGTCATTAAACCTATAGTCCCGCTTCTCAATAACATAACCTTCATCCTGCATTAATTTTAGCAGCCTCGCACCTTTTTTGCCATACTTTTTCTTATAGACATTGAGCATACCATTCATGTTCCAAAGCCCCATGGTATCAGTCCCATTAACGACAATATAAGCATGATGGAGATTAAGGCCATCGGCATAACCTGCGGGGTCTTCGCTGAGCCATTGGCGATGAGTTGGATGGTATTCTCTGAAATGGGTATGGTACAAACCAGTGAACCGTTCACGATACATACCACACCAGCCGAACGGTATGTACTGGCTAGATTTAGATGGATTGCCGGCTAGGTCCTGGTTTTGCTCATTGGTTATTGGATCAAATGATTTGCACAGACCTGTGGAATTATAATAAAGTTTTTCCAGCAATGTAAACGGAGCACCTTCTAATGAGCCAAAGACAGCCAGTAAAGTGCCGCGGTCATCAATAATCGGAACAAAAATATCCTTGAGCGTGCCATCATTATTGAAAGTTTCAGTCAGAACCAGACGATTGATAGACTGAGGTTCATAATAATAACGAGCCGCAGGTTTATTGGCCCCGCCATCGATGATATAGCGTTCTTCGATGAGCCCCAGGCCATCATAAGCCATGGATTTCGATTGCCAGTGACTGTTGGCCGAGAGATTAGAGGGTCTTTGCCCGGCGGGCCAGTCATAAATTTTGGCAACCCGACGACCGCAAGCATCATAAATATAATATATGAATTGCGGCACAGGATGGACAGCGGCAGAAGTATTGTAGGATTTATTCTCCGCCGAATTGATGCGGTTATTATTGTTCCAGATATATTCAGTAACTCCATCGCTGAGCATGTTGCCGCGCAGATCATAGCCAATACTCTTAACTATCAGTTCGTCCCTGTTATGTTCTGGAAAACCAAGTTCATCGAGATCATCTGGATCTGGAATCTGAGGATCTCCGCTACCACTCGAATCGCCATCGGCATCATCCATAACCAGTGTTTTTTTGCTTATCTGGACATAACAAATCTTATTATTAACAGCATTATTGCCCTGTGTAATCGTTAATCTTCCATCACTGACAAAAACTGTCTTTGTTGCTTGTATCCAGCGGTCGGTATCTGTTGGAGCTTCATCGATGAAGTCAAATCCTTCAACCTTAACATGATAATGTGTATTGAGATATTCTTCCGGATCACCGGCAACAATCTTAACACTGTAGAGCCCCTGGGCCAACTGGCATTCCCATGTGTATTGATTATTTACATCTTCAGATAAATTGAATCCTTTATAAAAAGCTTTATTTGTTTCAAATGGAATCTGTTCATCCAGGATAGTTCTCAAAACAGCATTTGGATTGTCAATTGCTGTCAAAGATGCATCAAGCCAGCCATAACCGCGTGAGGCATCATAGGCCAGGCCTGTATCATAAGAAAATGCACCGGCTGGAGAAGGAATACTTGTTGTGAAATCAACTATCTTAAAGACTTTCCATCTGGATACCAGCTTGGGTAGCTGCTCAGTAATATCAAGTATTTTTCTCGGGGCAGTAACCGAAACAATCTTATTATCATTTATTTCGTAACTGAGATCTTCCCCATCAAGAATCGCTGCATCGGATAGATTTTCATAATTATCCATTGGGAAGTAATCCTGGCCAAATACATCTTCTGAACCAGGCGTTGCACCTTCCAGACGTCCCAATCGATCATAAATCATATTTAGTTCAATTCAAACCAGCAAAAAAAACTTTTCAAAGAGCACTCTAAAAAATCACATAAGCATAAAATCATATTTCTAACTATTTTACACATTTTTTCACAGCCATCCCATAGGGGCAGGGAATTAGTGCGTCAGGTTGGTTTTTAGCGTAAAAACAGCCTTTCGTGGTGTTTTGATTAGACAGGGAGTTTGCAAATTTTTTAGGTCTTAACGATTTAGCTTTGAGATACGGTAAAATGATTGATTTTCATAGCTAAATTTTTTGTCTGAAACCCGTTTATAATTCAAAACCTGGCAAGAATGCCTGTTGAGGGGCTACTATCATTCTCGGCGAGCCACGTGCTGTCCCATAGCAGCAAACTAACACGCTAACAATTTCCAGACGACTAAAAATCACGCCTGGCAGCAATGTGAATAATCGTTTGAATGTGCCTTTCCATTTGCCCAGAAAGCTCACTACAGATGGTTAAAACAGTATGTTAACCCATAAGCTCTAGCGACTCTTGCGTTGATAAATTATCCCTCGAATTCGTGACCTGTTCTTATATTATCTTTGCCACTGATATATCCTAATCCTGGCCCGATAATTATCGCAATCTACCTGAATAACCAAAAAAATAGAAAATATAGACAATTTGGATTGATAGTGTTTCAATGGAACTGTAGATATTACATTTTTAAGTGATTTTGACTTTTTTGACAAGAGGCAGACTAGTGAAAGGATAATCAAATGAACAACACGCCCCGACGCACACTGCCAATTGACGGCGATATGTTCAGGAAGTTGGCGTATTCTCACAACATGACATTCGCAGAGATTGGCCGTAGAATCGGCGTATCTCGGCATCAGATCAGCAGGCTAGCCCAGCCTGGAATACGCAATACTTGCCGAAAAACTGCCGATGGCATCGTCAGATTATTCAAAAAAGAAGCCGCAGATCTATGCCCTACCAAGACGGCAGATAATCTGAACAGACGAGAAAAGGCTCTGGTGGAAATGTTTATGCAACTCGATATTGTGGATCAATCTGAGATCGTTATACTAATTAAAGAAAAACTAGACCAACAATCTGACTAACCTATCTTAATCATCGCTCGCAACGATATTCTGATTGTTTCCTGTTCCGGGTGTGGAGCAAAAGGGCAAGGCGAACTCGCAACCTTCGGATCGACAGCCATTATATGAAATCGCATAAGCAACTGTTAAATCTAAACTTACAGACATATTCCATATTTACCTGCAATAATACAATACTAACTCTACGATAATCGATGTACTTAATCTACCTATCACCATTTCCCATCCGGACACACAAACCCCGCCTTCAGCAAAGTAGCACATACCGGACAATCGTCGCTTCGCAGATTACCACAAACGTGGGCGCAATATTGTAAATGCTGGGCATAAGCTTCCTTTTGCTCTTGTGCCTGCAATTGAAACTCAGCATCTACTTTTGCCTGCCATTAAGTAAAATGCTCATCATTGTCTTTACAGTTACAGCCTTGCCTGTCCCTGATAAGCTGACTGTTTTTTCTTTGCCATGGCTCAATGCCAGACAGGGCTTTAGCAATAACTACCGGAGCTTTTGAAGTTTTTAACTGTGATGGGTTCTGTTTACAAATTTTAGTACAGAACCTTGCATCAACAAAGCCACCAACTTTTTCACATATTTCACTTTTAGTCTTTGGACATGACATTAGCTATCATCCTCCGGTAAGTCAAGCTGGAAGTAAGCGGTGCCCCAAGGGGCATCAGTATCGCCATTAGATCGCAACATCACCGGGCCGGTAGTAGCTGACCCTTGAGACTCATCACAACTGAACAAGGACCCAACATAGTCCGTGCGATAATAACAATGTAAGCGTTCGGTGAAGCACATCTTGTTTTGTATTTGATTTTCATGGATAATGCTGTCAGTTGAGTTAGATTATTTTCATACTATCAAAGGAGATCATTTATGGCTAAGGCGCAACGGGTTATGCGGGATTGGGATGCGGTTATGTTGGATTTTCAGGCCAGCGGTTTGTCGATTGCAAATTATTGTCGCAAGCACAATATTTCTCGCAGTTTATTTGATAAGTGGTTCCGGCGACTGGGCAGTCGGGTTATCGCAACTAAAAAGCAGGTCCGGCATTTTGAGCAAAGTGATTTTGT
>JAEIOG010000028.1 GCA_016342495.1 Phycisphaerae bacterium | reverse complement strand
TTCATCTGAAGTATTCTATTTAAACCATAAACCTTTTGCAATAAATAACTTGTGATTTATTGAGCAATCCCTAATTATCGAAATGTATATGGAGAAAACAATTATGACTGCGAAGAAATTTTGGATTGTTTTATCTACATCTATACTATTATTGATGGGTGGCTGCTATTATTCCGGTGGGATTGATATTAGCGACCGAAAAGTTGTTGAAGTTGTCCAGACTTTGGCGGTAGGCACTTCGGTCGATGGCCGGGCGATTGAATGTTTGGTTTTAGGCGGTGGCAGTGATGTGGTTTTGCTGATGTCGACGATTCACGGAAATGAAAATGTCGGGACGCCTTTACTGGAACGCATGAAAGTTTATTTACAGAATAATTCCCATTTCCTGCAGGGTCGAAAGGTTGTGATTATGCCTTTGGTTAATCCTGATGGGATGGCAAATAATGCTCGTGTTAATGCTCATGGGATAGACCTTAATAGAAATTTTCCTGCGGATAATCGTATAGACAATAAGAAAAATGGCTTTGAGGCATTAAGTGAACCGGAATCAGTTGCAGTTTACAATGTTATAAATAGATATAAGCCCGGGCGAATTGTTACCATGCATCAGCCTTTGAATTGTATTGATTATGATGGTCCAGGTTTGGCTTTGGCTCAGCGGTTGGCGGGCTATTGTGATTTGCCAGTTAAAAAATTAGGTTCCAGACCCGGTTCGCTAGGTTCTTATGCGGGTAATGTTTTAGAAATACCGATTATTACTGTTGAATTCCCGCGGTCGGATTCCAACTTGAGCGATCAACAAATCTGGCAGAAATATTATAAAATGACATTGGCGGCGATTGTGTATCCGGATGAGTTGTAATATGGCCAACAAACACCCGTAAAGCGGCAATGTAGGATAAGCTTCCAGCTTGTCTTGTATCCCATAGTTTTGATTATGTAACTTACTTGCTGGTTTTACAGGACATTATTCCAGATTTTGTTTTTCCTGTTTTTAACAATCCTGGAAAAAAGTCAAGCAGAATGCTTGACCTACATAGCCCAAATACCTGCCAGGCGGCTGTTGAAAATACAAAAAAGGCCACCCCGAATTGGAGCAGCCTTTTAATTTTTGTGTCGCATCCGGATGCAGCGACCAGCGGGAGCGGTAAATCATTTTACCGACAACCACGAGTTCGCCTCACGCGGAGTGCCTAGTACATCCCGCCGCCGCCACCCATTGGAGGCATTGCAGGTTTGTCTTCAGGGATTTCTGAAACGATAGCATCGGTAGTCAATAGCAAGCCACTGATTGATGCTGCGTTTTGCAATGCGGTGCGTTCAACTTTGGTTGGCACGATAATGCCAAATTTCATCATATCGCCATATTTATCTTTAGCGACATCATAGCCAAAGTTTGGATCTTCATTTTCCAGAACTTTATGAGCGATGACCGAGCCATCAAGGCCAGCATTAGTTGCCAACTGTTTGATAGGAGCGAACAAAGCACGGCGGATAATATCAACACCGATTTTTTCATCGCCAGTAGCTTTGACTTTAGCTAAGACCTGTGAAGCACGAACCATAGCGGTGCCACCACCAGGGAGGACACCTTCTTCGACAGCTGCACGGCAGGCATGCAATGCATCTTCGACGCGGGCTTTCTTTTCTTTCATTTCGGCTTCAGTTGCAGCGCCAACATTAATCTGGGCTACGCCACCAGCGATTTTTGCTAGTCTTTCCTGCAATTTTTCTTTATCGTAATCGCTGGAGGTAAGATTCATTTCATTGCGTAGCTGGTCGATACGACCTTTAATGTCTTCAGTTGAGCCAGCGCCTTCAATAATGATGGTTGTGTCTTTATCAATACTGATTTTTTTAGCCTGACCAAGTTCGCTAATGCCAACATTTTCGAGCTTGACACCGAGGTCTTCAAATACTGCGGTTCCGCCGGTTAAGATAGCGATATCCTGGAGCATGGCTTTGCGGTTGTCACCAAAGCCGGGAGCCTTGACAGCGACAACATTTAATGTGCCACGCAGTTTATTGACAACCAGGGTAGCAAGAGCTTCGCCATCAATGTCTTCTGCAACAATCAAAAGCGGACGGCCTGACTGAGCGATTTTTTCCAGTAGTGGAACAATATCTTTAACGCTGGAAATTTTCTTTTCATAGATAAGGATGAAAGGTTTTTCCAGTTCGCAGCTCATAGTTTCAGGGTTGGTTACAAAATGCGGTGACAGGTAGCCACGGTCAAATTGCATGCCTTCGACAAGATCAACATTAGTATCTAAGGTTTTGCCTTCTTCGATAGTAATAACGCCATCTTTACCGACTTTGTCCATAGCCTGGGCAATCATTTTTCCGATTTCAGCATCCTGATTAGCGGCACATGTACCGACCTGAGCGATTTGCTTGCTGGAATCGACAGCTATTTTCATCTTAAAGAAGTATTCAACAACTGCTTCAACAGCTTTATCGATACCGCGTTTCAGATCAGATGGATTAGCGCCTGCAACGACATTTTTGAGGCCTTCATCAAAGATAGCTTCGGCCATCACGGTAGCGGTGGTTGTGCCATCGCCAGCGGCATTAGAAGTTTTTGAGGCAACTTCTTTGACCATTTGTGCGCCGATATTTTCACATGCATCTTCAAGTTCGATTTCTTTAGCGACAGTAACGCCATCTTTGGTGACTGTAGGGGAGCCATAAGATTTTTCGATTACGACATTACGGCCAGCCGGGCCAAGTGTGACTTTGACCGCACGGGCCAGTTGTTTTACGCCACGGCGGATAGCTTCACGTGCATCATTGTCAAAAATGATTTTTTTTGCACTCATTATATATACTCCTATTATTTTAAGTTCAAAGTGAGAAGGAAAAACCTAAAATTTCAAGCGTTCGCTTTGCTCACTAGTATTGTTGCGGTTATTAGGCAAGTACAGCGAGGATTTCGCTTTCTTCCAGGATGAGTAATTCTTCGCCATCGACTTTGATTTCGCTACCGCCATAGGCGCTGAAGAGAACCTGGTCGCCGACTTTGACTTGAAAATCACTTCGGGTGCCATCATTTAATAGTTTGCCATTGCCTAAAGCGATAACTTCGCCGCGACGAGGTTTTTCTTTGGCTGAATCAGGCAGGACGATTCCACCTTTGGTAATGCTTGCTGCTTCGGTGCGTTTTACCAGCACTTTATCTGCCAGTGGTCTTACTTTTGCTGACATTGTAAATCCTTTCAATATAATTGTTTACATTCGTTTATGATTATTTATTATCACGATTTTGCCAACGGACAAAAATCGATTTGGTTTTTTTAATGGTAACGGTTTTTGTTGAATCTTCGGTTTGTTCAGTGCTTTGGGCAAAGACATTAGATGCATAATACTTAATGAACAGACGATTGAGCTGATTGATAAGCTGGGCCATATCCACAGGTTTAGTGAGAACTGAGAAAACATTCAAATTCAATGCTTCGCTTAGTAGTTGATGATTAATCTGATCAGCTAAAACCATACAGGGCAACAATTTATCATGCTGTCGAATCATTTTCAGGGTTTGTATCCCATTATTTTCACCCAGAATTGCCAGGTGAATTTTGCTGTTATCGATGATGCGAACCATATCATTAGGCGTTTCGGCGACCATGGCATTAATGCCACGGGGCTTGAAAATTTGGGTAACGGCCTGAGGCCAAGCCCAGTTGGGGTCGCCTATCAGGACATTTACATTGCCAGGTTGTGATAAATTCAAAGCCATCATTAAGCCCAAAATCTTTTATTTTATGCCAAAATCTGCAAATATACAGATAACTAGTATAAATATATGCAAATAATGTGCCAATTATAGCGAAGGGATAAATTAGACAGAATCGCAATGCCTAAATACAACATAAGGCATTGACAATCAATAACTTATGGAATTTACTTAATGCTATTTTTTATTAAATATTTAAATTGTCAGAATATCTCTTGCATAAATCCTGCCAAAACGGTTCGACATTCAAAGTCTTTCTGTCATGTTGACAGATTAGGATTGTATTTTGATTTTCTCATAACACTTTAGCCAAGTGAAGCAATGCGTGACGATCGGTATCGCTATTGCGGTATGATTTTTATCAGCATGGCAGAGCCCATCCTTGCGATTTGTTTCATATAGCTAAAATAATACATCTTTGCTAGGATTTGTTTAAAATCCTTGTTAAATTGTGTATTTAGCTGATAGAATACGCTTTATGAATGAAAAACGCAGGAAAAACAATGATAAATCCAGGCCAAGGCGGCTTGTGAAAGCTAATAAGGTTGCCAAAAGCCCTTTTAGTTGTGCCGATTTTCTGGTCACATCAGCGATTGACATGAAAAAACGCAAGATTGATCAGCTTGACATCATATTTATCACCGCTGACGCTTATATAGATCATCCTTCTTTTGGAGTTGCTTTATTAGGTCGTTATCTTGAACATCTGGGTTATAAGGTTGGTGTTATCGCCCAGCCGGATTGGAAGTCTGCTGATGATTTTGGCAAGCTTGGTTCGCCCAGATTGTTTTGGGGTATAACCTCTGGTGCGGTAGATAGTCGACTGAATAATTACAGCTCGATGGGCCATAAACGCAAAGATGATGCCTATAGCCCCGGCGGTCAAATCGGGCTCCGCCCTGACAAACCCTTATTAGCTTATGGGCAAAGGGCCAGGCAGGTTTGTAAGGATGTTCCACTAATTATTGGTGGTCTGGAAGCATCGCTGCGGCGGATGGCTCATTATGACTATATTGAAGATAAGATTAAACGTTCGGTACTGACCGATTCCAAGGCGGATTTATTAGTGCATGGCATGGGTGAAAATGCAATTGAGCAAATAGCCCGTCGACTCAATGATGGCGAATCGATTGAAACTTTAACCGATATTCCCGGCACTGCATTTCGCATGATTCGTAACAAAACCGCGCCGGCTGGGGCTATTGAAATTCCTTCTTTGCAGGCTCAGCAGGAAAACCCTGAAGAATTCATGAAAGCCCATCTGCTCTATCAGGATCAGGCTAACCCCGATGGTAAAGCTGTCATACAAGATCAGGATGGCGAATCTATTGTGATTTTGCCACCAGCGGAACCCCTGACGACCGAACAGATGGATTTGATTTATTCATTTAAATATACGCGGACAGCCCATTGTGATTATAAAGAAAAAATTCCGGCTTTGGAAACTATCGGTTTTTCAATTACTACTCATCGGGGTTGTTTTGGTGGCTGTTCATTTTGTTCATTGTATTTCCATCAAGGAAAACATATCAGCGGTCGCAGCGAGCAATCTATCTTAGATGAACTGGATCGCTGTGTAGCTCATCCTGATTTTAAAGGGACTGTTTCTGATATAGGTGGGCCTTCGGCCAATATGTATGGCATGGAGTGCAAGTGCGAAAAGGAATGTAAAAAACCCAGTTGTATTTTCCCTAAAGTTTGCAAACAGCTCGATGAAGATACAGCTCCGATTTTGCACCTGATGGCTGTTGTGCAAAAATGGAAATCGCAGCAGAAACGTAAAGTCAACATTTTTGTCGCTTCGGGTGTACGGCATGATTTAGCGGCTCGCTGCGAAAAATATACTCAGGCACTGGCCAAGGATTTTATTGGTGGACATCTGAAAGTAGCGCCTGAACATTATTGTAAGGATGTGCTGGATTTGATGGGCAAGCCCGGGTTTAATACTTTTGAAGATTTTGAAAATAAATTTAATCAGGCCAACGCTATCGCTGGCAAGCAGCAGTACCTCGTGCCATATTTTATCAGCTCTCATCCCGGCAGCAGCCCTGAAGATGCTTTGAGGCTTTGTTTGTATTTACTGGAACGTAATTGGCGGGTGCGTCAGGTGCAGGATTTTACCCCGGTGCCTTTGACCCTTGCTACCGCGATGTATGTTTCAGGTTTGGATGCCAACTGTAATAAAATTTATGTGGCCAAAGGTCGTCGTGAAAAGCAATTGCAGATGGCTATGCTGAAATATCATCAAAGTGGCTCATACGAACTGATAGTCCAATATCTCCGTGAAAACAAATCAGTTGTACGAAAACTGGGAATTAATGTGGAAAAAGTGTTGGCAAGTATACGCAGGCTGAGCGATAATAATAGTTAAAAACTAAAAGTTAAAAGTTAAAAGTTGCGGTGTTTACCTGCGGTAAATGTTTTCAAAAGCGTTGTAACACTTTAGACAAGTGAACTAATAGGGTTTTCTATCTGGCTATCGCACTGCGGGACAAGCTGGAAGCTTATCTTACTTATGGCTCAAATGTTATGTATTTATAAACAATATTCGGTCAGTTTAAGTAAATAATAATCGCTGATATGACGATATAAATTGTTTGTATTAGTGCTTTTTGTGAGAATTTTTTGGCAAATAAATGGTATAAAATTTCAATTTCGCTGGCGGCTAAGTGTCGTATTGGTTTTGCTGCTGCGGTACTGTTGATTACGGTTGCGGGTTTGTTTCTGCCTTATCGGTGGATGGACAAACTGGTCGAGCAAGGTATGCTTGATTTGGCTAAATCACAAGTTGACTATGTTTTGCAAAGGCATTGCCAAACCAGCACCGGTCCGGGCACCAGCGATAAACCTTCTTTGGTAAATCCCCAAGATGATACTGATAACCCCAAACCTATAACTAACTGGTATCGCATAACTGGTCAGGCGGAAAATTTTAACCATGAAGATCGCTTTATTCAAAGAAATATTCGCAGGCTCGCTAAAGATAAAAAAATTCCTTATATTTTTGATTTTCGGGTTAAACAGCAAATCGTTGAAGATGAAAGTTTATTGCCAGATATTGAAAATGAAGAAAAAGTTGAAGGCTTTGGGAAAATATTGCCTTCTAATGAGCCATCACGTTATCTTTATCCGGTTCGGGCCAACATTTCTTGTATGAAATGCCATGCAAGTACCCCAGCAACTGCTGTAGATATAGCTACTGAAACTGAAAATTCAGTTACAAAAAAAGCATCTGAATTTACCGAAGGCCAACTGGTTGGTGTAATTTCAGTTGATTTACCCGCTGGCCAGTCAAGCGTTACTTTATTGTTCAACCGAATTTTTATCATTATTGGTGGAACGATATCGTGCGTGATGGCTGTGGTGGTTTTTTATATTATTACCCAGCGAGTCATTCTAAGCCCGGTACGTCGTTTGCGTATGGCCGCTGAGGCTATTGTTCCGATTGAATCTGCAGCTAATATCCAGAAAGAAAATGGTAAGCCAGAATCAAGCGACCCATGGCTTAATGCCATGGATATTACCTCGAAAATTAAAACTGGTGATGAATTTGAACATTTAGCTACTGCATTTCATCAGATGCTCAGCCGCCTTAAAATCGCTCACGATCGCCTGCAGGAAACCAATCGGGCATTGGATATTCGTTTAGGTGAATTGGAAGCCAAAAACATTGCTCTTTATGAAAGTAATAAGCTAAAGAGTGAATTTCTGGCCAATGTTTCCCATGAATTACGTACACCATTAAACGCTATTTTAGGCTTTGCCGATATCCTCAAAGACTCAGCTGTTCAGCGAGAAGATGATCGTTCAATTCGTTATGCCAGCAATGTCGTAGAAAGTGGAACGATGCTGCTAGGTATTATTAATGATTTGCTGGACCTGGTTAAAATTGAGGCCGGCAAAATCGAAATGCACTGGCAGCGGATGATATTCGACGAATTGATCAAATCTTTAATAAATCTGAATCGTCCTCAAGCTGATGAAAAAGCATTAGAGTTGATATTAATCGTTGATGAAAATATTGGAGAAGTTGAAACCGATGTAGGTAAATTGCAGCAAATCATTTTTAATCTAATTAGCAATGCTGTCAAGTTCACTCCTGATTCTGGACGGGTAGAAATTAAAGCCCGGATCATCAAGGAAAATTATACAACCGAAAAAGATTTTCCCGAACCAATCGACATTCCACCTTATTCTGAGCCTTACTGGTCACTATTGCAGATCAGGGTTATTGACACCGGACCGGGCATCCCTGAAGATAAACGCGATGTGATTTTCGAAAAATTCCAACAGCTCGACAGCTCAGTTACTCGTGAACATGCTGGCATTGGCCTGGGGCTTTCGATTGTCAAGGAGTTGCTGAACATCATGGGGGGCTCGATAACCGTAGGAGGCGAGGTCGGCACCGGCAGTGTATTTACGATCATGTTGCCCATTAGAAAATATCGACCTATTGATAATAGTGATGAACAGAAATAAACCTTGAGATAATGCAAAAGTAATCTTATTATTCTTTATTAAGATTGTTCAGGAAAAGTTTGAATTTATGATATAAGGATTTACCGATGGGCATAGTCGGACCGGAGATCCTGACATTGGCTGTTGTGCCATAAGTCATATCGATATTGTCGATATCGTCAAATTCAATTATAAGTTTATAATAGCTTTGCCTGGCCATATGGGTTTTGGGGTCAGCTAAAATTTCGCCTCCACCATTAATTGTCAGTGCGGGCATATCAATTTGTTCCCTGGCATCAGGTGATATAAGAACTATTGTGCCTGTTAATATTCTGTTACTGAAATTTTTCAATCTTATCTGAACCTTGTCACCGGCTTTGACAGCGGTTTGTCCTACGCTTTGCTCATCCATTAATGCATGAAGCTGCCATTTACCAGAGACAATTGTAGCAATAGGTTGACCACGTTTAACGAAGTTGCCTATATTGTTATGGTCGAGAACAAAAATGCATTTACCTGGTTTTGCTGATATTTGCAGCTGATCCATTAGTTCGGTATACATATCAAGTTCAGATTGAAAGGTTTCGACTATTTTTCTTTTTTTAGCCAACTGGTCTGCTGAATCTCCCTGACCATTTGAAGTTTGCAGGTCAATTGTCGCTTGCAATAATTTTGATTCTGCGACGAGGACCTGTTCATTGAGCTGGCTATTTTCTAATTTCATTAAAGTGGCATTGTCCTGAATGTGATTGCCCGGTTTGACTAGAATATCAGTTATAACCCCTTGGCTTTGAGCTCGGATAATATTTTCATTTTCACAACCAACCTGTCCGGCAGCATAGGCATAATGAGGGACGGGTGTGCTAAACATCACAACAGGCAGGACAACCAGGCATATAACGCTGACGCTGACGGCACGCAAACGGCATGGTGCCGCTTCAGGCGATTTCCAAAGATAGATGATGATTTTGCTAAACAACCCCAGTAGTGTGCTGCCTACGTAAAAAGCCGCCAATAAAATCCCCACCAGGAAGAATTTGCTGGCAATTACAAATGAAATACTGATAACGATTGTGATTTTGTATAATGAGCTGGCGATGCCAAACAGCAACATTATCATATTTATAGAACGCGAATCATTATTTTGTGGTAGGTTTATGCCCAGAAAGATTTTTTTAATTAAGTTAACAACATGCCTTTGGGAACGACTTCTAAGGTTTGGCATTTCCAGCAGGTCCGCTAAAACATAATAGCCATCGAAACGCATTAGCGGGTTAGCATTCATCAAAACCGTCATTACACCTGCTAAGAAAAAAGTGTTGCAAGCAAAGTTTTTAATAGCCGGCGACGATGAGAAAGCCCATAGGAATAATGCCAGCATAGCAATAATAGATTCAAAATAAATGCCACCGAGCGCTACGATCAATCTTTGCCTCTTACGCGGAAATTCCCATGATGAAGTCACATCAACATAAGCACAAGGAGTAAAGACAATAAAGTATAAACCCATATCGGGAACCTGTCCGCCAAAAACTTTGCATGCATAGGCATGGCCAAATTCATGGAAAACTTTAAGTCCAATTAAGGTAAACCACATATATAGGAGGTTTTCGGTAGAGAAAATGTTCCGCAAGGCCGAAAACAACTCGGTAGACCTGTTGATTATGATAAAAGAACCGCCCAGCATCAAAGCAACCCAAAAGATAAAGGCCAAGGGGCTGAAGAACGGTTTGGCAAAATGTTTGGTCTTTTCCAGAAAATTATCAGGGTCAAATAAAGGAAAGCGATAAAATAGAAAGGCGAACAATTTACTTTTGAATTCTGCTTTTTCTCTTTTTTGATGTCTTTGATATAATTTTTTGCTGTCATTTATCGGAAGATTCAAAAATGAAAGCTGGTGCAGATGCAAAATGAATTTGTAGAAATCTTCTTGATGTTCATTTTCGCTTAGACCCTGTTCTACCAGATTTTCGAATATTTCGTTCAAAGATTTATCAGAAGTGATATTGGTAATTATCTGATATTGGCTTTGCTGAAGCTTATGGCATTGCAGCGTAATGGGGTCACGAACAATATAACAAGGCTGACCGCGAAACAAATGACGGCTGACTTGCAGATCGGACCGCAAGCCAACATGCGAATCGGCAAGTCTTTCCACTATATTGGTATTATTATTATTTTCTGTCATAGCCAAAGATTCAGATGTATATAATCGATAATTTTATGGGTAAAGATCCACCATGGTTTGCGTGGCCCAATTTGTATTTTAGCTGTCCCTTCCATGCCTGATTTGACCCATTGCTGATCCATATCAATATTGGCCTGGCAAATATATATATTTTTTTCTTGGTCAATAGTTGCACCGGGGGCAACTTGCTGAATAGCCAGTTCTGATACAATATCAGGTCGGGCATTAATCGCTAATATTCCATTTAAGCCAGCTCTAATATTCGTTATCGAGTTTTCAGGTATCATTAATTCAACGGCCCATCCCTGGTCAGATGCGATCTGGAATAATGGTTGACCAATATCCATGGTCTGGCCAATTTGTTTGCGCAGGTCGCCCTGAATAATAACTCCATCAAATGGCGCCCGGACAACTGTTTGTGCAATTTTATTATTAATGATTTCTATCTGGGCCTTTAGCAGTTGAGCTTTAGCTTTGCTTTGCTGAAGACTAATATCGTCGGCCTGACTGGTATAATAACTAATGTCAATATTTGCTATTTCGAGTTGAGCATGCAGGTTATTATTTTCCAGTTGTAATTGCTGATTGTCGAAACGACAAAGAATATCACCTTTGTTAACAATATCGCCTTCGACAATATTGGATTCAATAAGCATGGCATTATGAGCAGCTGAAATATGTCGGATGCTGGCGGGCTTAATTTTAGCTGGAACAGTTATGCTATATTGCATAGTGCCAAAGATAAACCACGTAATTGCGAGCAAACTTGCCAGAAGCATAGCTTTATGGGCCCAATAGCCAGGCTTGAAAGTTTTAGCAACAGAGTTTCGCAGAGATTCTGACAGATGATTGACCAGGCTACGATTAGCTTTCTGTATCAGCGGAAATGCCAAAGCATATGTTTCGGTCATCTTTTGGATTTCGGCAAGTTCTTTATCCGTAAAAGGATTGTGCGCTAAGCGTTTCAGGCTTATAACAACATTAACCTGCCCATCAGTTATCAGCGGTATTGATGCCACACATCCCTGGCCTGCAAATTCATGCCATTTGCGATGTAATCGGTAATCAAGCTGCTGGTTTTGCTTATCATGTTGATAGCAAAGAGTCTTCCGCATATCAACGGCTTCACTCATTGCGCCAATAATGCAGGCAATTTCCAACGAACTTTTACTTACGTTGTCATGTCCCGATACCGCAACCATACTGACTTTATTATTTGAGACTGAGCTTAATGACATCTGGTCACATCCGGTGCGGTTACAAAGATTATTGACCATCGCAAAGGCTAATTCTTTTTGAGAAGAATATCCGGCGGCTTTGGCAAGATTACCGAGTTGTTCCAGATTTTTTTTGTCTGGTTCAGTTTTAAGTTGTCCAATATTTTGTGCCAAACCACTGATTAGCTGAGTTAAACTATCCAAAAGGACCTGATTAACCTGAGCATCTTTTTGGGTTGAGCTCTGGCACACCAAAGCGATAGCACCAATAGTTTTGCCTTTGTTTATGATGGCACTGGAGATAATCGCAATTGATAAATCTGTGTCGGCATTTTTGCTACGATGAAATTTTAGTTTTTCCCTGCCGGCATTGATAGTATCATTAAGCTGAGACGAAACTGCTTCCTGCCAGAACTTTGGATCGGTAGGCCCATTGTGATGATAATTATCGACAACTCCGGCCTGCAACCTGACATTTATTTTTGCATAGGGACTATTAAAAGCCTGAGATATTATTGCTAAAGCTTTATAATAAAATTCAGGTTGGCTTGCACAGCTTTGGGCTAATTGTCCAATAGTCTGGCAAGTTTCAGCCATTTTCCCCTCCCCGGTAATGACTGTATTTGATTTTTCGGGGTTTTTTATGCTCATAATTATATCAATGAAGTCATTTCAGAGGGTACTGCCACCACTGATGGCAAGGTTATGGGACTAAAAAAAGAAAATCCAGCTTCAAAAGCATCTTCACTTACAAGCTTACAACGAAGACATCTGCCAAATACCATTGGCAACTGTGATAATTCATCCTGAAAAGAAAGCCTATATATATCGCCAACTTTTGCAGGTACAGGCAGCATCATCTGGCAGCCAGATACAGATATATCACCAGTGATGCCCTGAATTTTATAATTCATAAACTCGCTGGAATTACCCGGTTGAAGCAATACATGGGCTTTGATCGTCAGGCGTTCATGATTTCTTTGCTGTTTAATATGGTCACTAGTCTGATTTTCAATTTCCTGCAACAAATCAAAACCCAATTGTTCGTCATTAAGTGTTATGCCATCGTTTTGATGCGGGTCCATAATCATCTCCATTAATCAAAAAAAAAGGGCCGATAGCCCCTACGGATACTATAATTGTTTCCACAGAAGATATCGACCTTTTTAAGTCACATCTTAATTTGAAAAATAGATGTTTGAAAATTATTGTGAGCCTGCGACACAGGGCCTACCATGAGGGTAAGGTAATGTAGCGATGTAAAGGTTACAGGCTAAACAACTGAGTGTATTTTTTAGATTGTTTTAGATTGTTTTAGAAGAAAGGTCAAGCAGGATGCTCGAGCTATTTATGGTAATACGCCATTATTTATTTAACAATTTGAAGAGCTTGTTCAAGGGTAAATTTATTTTCGTAGAGAGCTCTGCCTACAATCGTACCGGCGATAGGAAGCTGATTTAGTTTTTCGATATGATCGAGGGCACCGACGCCACCGGAAGCGATAATCGGGGCAGAAGTAGCCTTTGCGACATTTTCGGTAGCTTCGTAGTTAGGTCCGGTAAGCATACCATCTTTGGCGATATCAGTATAGACAATAGCAGCCAAGGGCCAATCGCTGACATCAGCAGCCATAGCTATAGCAGTCATTTCGGCGGTATGTTTCCAGCCACGGGTGGCGATCATTCCATCACGGGCATCAAGCCCAAGGACAATTTTAAAAGGGTAATCATGGACGACCTGTTTGAACCAATCTGGTTTTTCCAATGCACTGGTTCCGATAATAACGCGAGTAATGCCACAGGCCAAAAGCTTATTGATCGATTTGGTGTCACGGACACCGCCACCGACTTGGATTTGCAGCTTAGTTCCCTGGCGAATCTCACGCAAAACCTCAAGATTGTATTGGCCACCTTTAAGAGCACCATCAAGGTCGACGACATGCAGCCATTGGGCACCATCATTTTCGAATTGCTGGGCCTGGGCAACAGGATCATCATTATAATTTATCTGGCGATCATAGTCACCCTGAATTAATCGGACACAACGTCCTTCGCGAAGATCAATAGCTGGTAAGAGATACATTTTAATTCCTTTTGTTTAATTTAATCGTGTTATACCCAAAGGGTATGATTTAATCTGGCAGAGCCAACGCTAAAGCCTTACAGTATATGAACTTATAGGTAGGCAAAATGGAAAAACTCAATTATTATGAGTATACTTTCGTGCCAAGTAATATTGTTTTATTCATTAGTGTTAGCCAAACCAAGATGTTTATAAGCAGCTTCAGTAGCGACGCGCCCCTGACGGGTGCGGGCAAGGAAACCGATTTGTAAAAGATATGGTTCGACAACATCTTCAAGGGTGTCACGTTCATCGCCTAAGGTAGCCGCTAAGGCTTCAACACCTGCCGGGCCACCTTTATAAGTTTTAATCAAAGCTTTGAGATAGTTACGGTCATGATTATCCAAACCAAGTTCATCAATTTCTTCAATGCGTAAAGCCTGCTGAGCCAGCGATACAGTTATAGGACCAGAGCCATGCACCTGGGCAAAATCACGAACACGGCGTAAAAGCCGATTAGCGATACGAGGGGTGCCGCGGCTGCAACTTGCAATCAAAGCCATTGAATCATCATCACAGGGAACATTTAATAAATTAGCTGAACGAGCGACACATTGGCGAAGATTTAGCTCAGACCAGAATTCCAGATGATGCTGAATGCCAAATCGTGCCCGCATTGGGGCGGTAATCAGACCAGCGCGAGTCGTTGCGCCAATTAAGGTGAAAGGTTTCAGCGGGATATTAATGGTCTTGGCGTGCATACCAGAATCAACGGTGAAATCCACGCGGAAATCTTCCATGGCCGGATAAATGAATTCTTCAACAACCGCCGGCAGCCGATGGATTTCATCAATAAAAAGGATATCGCCATGTTCGAGATTGGTCAGAATCCCCATCAGGTCGCCCGGACGGGTCAGAGCCGGACCGGAAGAAAATCTCAGATTAGTATCCATTTCGTTGGCAATGACATGGGCGATAGTAGTCTTGCCCAGGCCGGGGGGGCCATGAAACAGGGTATGCTCCATGGGTTCGCTACGCTGTTTGGCGGCGGTAATTGCGATCATGATTTTTTCAATCAGTTTTTCCTGACCGATGCAGTCTTTGATATACTGCGGTCGCAAAGCCAGGTCGTAGCCTTGCTCACCAGGGTCACGGAATTCAGGATCTATTATTCTTTCAAGTGCCATATTGTTTTCCAATTAAGTATTTTATGATTAACATCGCCTGCTGGAGGGCCCAAATAGTAGGCGTCTATCAAATAAGGATCAAATAAAGCAGGACCATCAAAAAGTCCTTAAGTCCTTTATTTACAGGAGTTTAATGTTAATTGTCATTTATTCAATATTAATTTTATTTCAATTCTATCAAAATGCCATCAAATAAGATTAGCTAAGCCCAAAAAGGTACATATCTGGCATATTTCCTGGACTGCTCAGGGTTGTATAAACGAATCTTGTCGGCATTTATAGCATCTTTAATAATACGTGAAGCTAAGGCACTATTATGAGTTTCTATTTGAAACCTTTGGCGAACAGTTGAATTTGTCGTATCTACACAATTAACATAGTTCAAGCAAGCATGTAAATAGCAAGCCCTAACACGGTCTTCTTTGTCCATTTCGCTATATGGTTTATGAGCAAAAAGTTTCAAATAGTGGCGCAGGTAGCTGAAATAACTCTGTTTGGGAAACAACTTTGTCAATTCCGCTACCACGTTCCTCGCAAATACCTACTCGTCTTAATAATGAAGCTAGTAATTCATTTCTTGAACGGGGTGGATAATCGAGAAATCTTTGAGTGTCAACCAATGGCTGGCCAGGATTAGTTATTTCCATACGATCCATAAATATTTCAATCATTGGACCAGTGCCTTTTATAGAAAAGTCCTGATGAATAATAGCATTAGCAACAAGTTCTCGCACTGCTAATTCAGGATACATCTTAACGTTTTTTCGCAATGCCTGCCCTATCACTTCATTTGTAGGCAACAAATCATTAATCAACTGAATTAAGCCTTCATATCCACAAGCATAACCTTTGTTCCCCTCAAACTCTTTAATTGTCTCTTTTCGGCTATTATCTTTATAAATAATAACCCTAACAGTTTTTCTTGCTAGATGATTAAAATCAGATAATTTCTTTGCAAATAGTATTGCACCTAAATTAGTTATATCCCACTTTTTGTTCTGATGCAATTTTATAATGCCATCGTGGCTAAGTCTATCTAAAATGCCATCTCTGTTTTCGGGTAATGGCAAATCAAATAACTCAAAATACGATGGATAATTTAAAAGTCTAAACACTTCTTCAGCATTAATATTTTCAATAGCTGATTGTTCTTCAAATGGAGTCTGATCAAATAATCTCCAAAGTTTGCGTTCGATTTCTGCATAATCTTTCAATTTTTTATTATAAGATCCTATTCGAATGTATTCAACATTTTGGAATTGAACAGGCTGATGAGTTGCACAACGAATTTCCAAAAGTACCACACTTTTTTTATCAATAATTAGTTTATGAAAATTGAATTCTATTTTCGGAGTCAATAGTTTAAGAATCCAATTTTCCAACTGTTCATTTCCTATTTGAGTAATATCAGGGTCAAAACTGGTACCAATAACTTCATGTGAATCATCTGAGATACCCCAAACCAAATAAGCATGAGGTTTGCTTACAAGTACCGCAGAATTAGCCAGAGCAGAAATATATTCACCAATATCATTGGGTTTTGCCTTGTTGGCCTTAAATTCAAGCCATTCTTGCTCTTTAGGTAATTTGCAAAGTTCCTGAACAATTTCAGAATAATATTTATTATCTTTATATGATAGCATGTTTATCTTAATTCAATATTTCCATAAAAACTTTAATCGTTGTTTCAATATCATTTTCAGTCACGCCAAGATTGGTGACGGCCCGAACTGTCTGGGGGCCTATGTTCAGCATAGCAATATTGTGAGCTTTAAGCTTTTTTACCATTTCGGTTGCGGGCATGGTTGTGACATCAAAGCAGAGAATGTTGGTCTGAACGCTTTGGATTTCAACTTTTACACCTGGCAGGTTGGCTATGCCATCGGCAAGTTTTTTTGCGTTGGCATGATCCTGTTTCAATCTATCCCGATTATTTTCCAGGGCAAACAGCGCCCCGGCTGCGATGATGCCGGACTGACGCATAGCGCCGCCAAACATTCTGCGGAAACGATGGGCCTTTTCCATAATTGCTTCAGGGCCAGCCAAGACCGAGCCAACCGGTGCGCCAAGTCCTTTAGAAAAGCAAACGCTGATTGTATCGAAATATTGGGAATAATCTTTTTCGGATATTCCAGTTTCAGCAGTGGCATTCCAGAGCCTGGCGCCATCGAGGTGCATTGCAATATTGTTTTCGCGGGCAAGGTCGTGGACTTCTTTGATTTGTTCCAGAGGCCAAATTGCCCCGCCACCCCGATTGGTAGTATTTTCAATGCAGATCAATTTTGTCGGGGCAAAATGCTGGTTGACCGGACGAAGAACAGTTTTGACTTGTTCGGCGGTGAAACGCATACGGTCGCCATCAATTAAATTGCATGACACACCAGACAAAGCCGCCGGGCCACCAGCTTCATAATAATAAATATGTGCCTGAGAATCGAGAATAATCTCATCGCCCGGCTGGGTATGACAACGTAAAGCGATCTGGTTGGTCATGATACCTGATGGCATGAAAAGTGCTGCTTCTTTGCCGAGCAGCTGAGCTACCGCAGTTTCAAGTTTTTCGACGGTTGGATCGTGCTCCAGAATATCATCGCCAACGATTGCGTTGGCCATCGCTTGTCGCATTGCATCGCCAGGCTTTGTTACAGTGTCACTTCTTAAATCAATCATTTTTAATTCCAATTTTTTTATCTGTAGATTTACACAGCTTAAAACTACGAAATATTTTTTTAATATCAAGGTTCCAGTAAATACCTGCGAGTAATGCACCGGATGCATAGCAAACAACATCCCAAGGGTCACCTATGATCGGATAGTTATGTCTTTGTCCAAAAACAGGGCCATAAAATTCAAAAACAACAGACCATAATAATACATGGAAAACCAACTCATAAATATCAGGAGGTTCATCATGAGTTCGCAGTTTTAATATTTTAGCTAAATACAACACTACTGGCAACAAAAATGGTATACAAATTAAATCATTAAAATAACTATGAAAGAAATCTATTTTACCAACGGTGATTGGTTTTAAAACCAATCTGTTGATAAAATACAAGACAACACAACAAATAAATAATCTGTCAGCCATATATGTAAATGCCGTCTTGCGACAATGGCGCAGCCAATTTAAAGCGTTATTATCATATACTTCTATATTCATCATTAATGATAAGGCGGTAAAACATGGGCCAATAAAACACCAAAAGCAAAGCCAAACTCAACAATTATCAACATTCCAGCATAAATCAGCATACCGATCATACCACCGGTTGACGGTTCTTTATCCAATTTATTCTTTCGCATTATCTTGAAAAAAGATAGCGAAAATAAAATAGAAATTATCAAGGAAAGTATAAGCGTCTTAAAGAATGTACCGGTACGCATAAAATCCTTCAATGAGTAAGGGACTCTTTTACCATTAACTATAACAAAATCATTATCACGTTCTGAACCGCCTACTTTCAGGTCATCACCTAGATAAACAAGAACAAGAGCTCTTTCATTTATTTCATACTGTACTTTCTTTTTATTTTGTTCTGCATCCTCTAAATTATCTGTTTGCCAAAAAATCACACTATCATTAAATCGCAAAGCACAATTTTCTTCATCATAAAACCAGAAATCATTCAAAGATTCAGGATATTCTCCATTATCTTCTTTAATAATTTCTAATTCGCCATAGATATTAATCAACTTATTAAAATGCGAAGTCGAAGCAAGTGCAATATGCGCATACATATCTTTACATTGGCTGCACATTATGTATGTGATACCTAATACATGTATCACAAGAAATATCATAAAAAAATAATATGATTTTGTTCTATTTTCCACTATTAATAATTTCCAGTTAATTAGCCTTAATTCTATTTATGTTTATAAACCGCCTGCACAAGGGTATCAGTGGTTTTGATTTCTGGATATAATGTCATCACCCGCTCGATAAGGGCTTCGGCTACTTCGGGTTTTTCGCCCAATTGAATAAGTATGTCCAAAGCTTCGGTTTCTATTGGAGTATGAGGTTTATGGGCTTTACCTGCGACCGGACTGGTTGACGCGGTTGCGTAATCTGCCATTTTGCCTTTAAGTTCAGCGACTATTTGTTCGGCGGTGCGTTTGCCAACTTCAGGAAGTAGAATTAACCACTTGGTATCGCCCTGCTCAATTGCGTAAGCGATGTCGGCAAGCGGTTTAGCCAACGCGCGAAGAGCTTTGCGGATGCCAATACCTTTAACGGAAATAAAACGCTGGAAAAAAGCTTTATCATTATTATGCGGAAACCCTAAAAGAATAGGCACCATATTAGATCCCTGCATATTACCTTCAAAATATTGTAGTGTCGATAAAGTTATTCTGCTATCAAGCCGGGCTGACAGGTCAGTGACCGCATAGGCAGGAACAAGAATTTCATAGCAGATATCACCAACAGACAAATAGATGGTGTTGGCTTTGGTATCGAGTGACTCAAGTTTTCCGGTTATTTTTGCTATCATAATTTCACTTTACAATTTTCATTTCAAACAGATTCTGGCATTTCATCTTTGCGATAGTTTATACAGCACAGTGCTATTGCTAAAGCGTCGGCGACATCGGCGGGTTCGGGAATTTTAATCAAACCCAGTTGACTGGCGATGGCATGCTGCATTTGCGACTTACTGGCACGGCCATTGCCGGTGAGAGATTTTTTAATTTTGGTAGCGGCATAATCGACAACCGGAATATTTTTCTGTGCAGCAGCCAACAAAAACATCGCCCGGGCATGGCCCATCAAAATCGAAGTCTTCGGGAATTTATAATGTGAATACAACTGTTCAATAGCCAGAACATCTGCATCATACAAAGATAACAAATGGGCAATGTCATTATAAATTTGCTGGATACGATAAGCCATCTCCGCTTTCGGGTCAGCTTTGATGGTGCCGGCATCAATTACTTTGATGGTGGAGGCAATGGAGCTGACAACGGCATAGCCTGATGTTCGTAAACCTGGATCTATTGCTACTACGATCATTTATACATTTTATCCTTTAGTCCAGGTCGTGCTTCCGGGGCGATCTTCAATAACGATGTCAATTGCTTTAAGGCGGTCACGAATCATGTCAGCTAATGCGAAATTCTTTTCTTTACGAGCATTAGCACGTAATTCAATCATAATATCCATCAATTGAGCACTCAATTGATCAGAATTTTCATTACTTTCTAATGGGCCGGTAAACAAGCCAAGGATTTTACCCAAAGTGCTAATCATTCGACCAGATTCAAGCATCAAAACTTTGGCATTGTCACTGGCAGCACTTTCTAGTTGATGGTCATCAATAAATTTATTTATTGTGCTGCTTAGATCATACAAAACTGAAATAGCACCGGCGGTATTAAAATCGTCGTCTAAGGCTTCAAGAAACCTTAACTGGCCGGCGGTAATATATTCAAACAATTGCTTGTCAGTGTCGGTGTCAGTATCCATTGCCTGTTCAAAACAGCGAGCCTGAAATAAATCGCTGTAAACATCATCTTTACTAATACGCGTCAGGCGTTCGAGCGTGCGATAAATATTCATCATACCCTTTTGGGTGGCAATAATGGATTCTTCAGAAAAATCAATAGGACGACGATAATGCGTACTCAAAAGGAAAAAACGAATTACCGCAGGCGACACTTCGGCAAGCAACGATTTCAATGTTTTGATATTGCCCAGCGATTTGGACATCTTTTCCGCTTTCCATTCACCAGAAGCGGCCTTGGTTTTCAACCGGGTCAGACCATTGTGCATCCAGTATTTGGCAAATGGTTTGCAGGTGGCAGTTTCGGATTGAGCTATTTCATTTTCATGGTGAGGAAAAATAAGATCTAAACCACCGCCATGAATATCAAAAGTTTCGCCCAGAAATTTCATGCTCATAGCTGAACATTCAATATGCCAACCGGGTCGGCCATAGCCCCAGGGAGAATCCCAGCCAATTTCATCTGGTTGAGCTTTTTTCCATAATGCAAAGTCTGCGGGATTTCTTTTTTCATTGCCAGAGAGTTGACGAGAACCTTCGAGTTGATCTTCACTTTTTCGATGTGACAGCTTGCCATAATCTTTGACCTTTGAAATATCGCAATAGACATCGCCATCAACAGCATAAGCGGCTTCATTTTCAGCCAACTGCTGAATCATATTGATAATTTCAGTAATGTGGTCGGTAGCGCGAGGATAATGGTCGATACTGTCGACACCCAAAAGATCCATCGCGTCGAAATAGCCCGCCGAGACTTCCGCAGCTAATTCTTTGACAGAAATGCCACGATTGCCCGCTTCGATAATAAGTTTGTCATCAACATCCGTGATATTAATAACCAAAGTAACATCATAACCTTTATATTGCAGGAATTTTTTGAGTGCATCGAAAATGACCGGACCTACAGCATGACCAATGTGACTGTCCTTATAAACAGTAGGTCCGCACACATAAATCCCTACCTTACCGGGGTTTACAGGTTCAAAAAGTTCCTTTTGCTTGCTCAATGTATTATATAGGCGTAGTGCCATCGGTTTTCCTTTCAAAAACTCAGTCTGCCTGGGAAGCAGATATATTCGATAAACTCTTTATCGACAATAACTTATATTAATAATGCTCAGCTTAAAGACCAAACGTATACTTTATTATATATAGGTATGGCTATTTTGGGTATCAAAATATGGCGAGTGCCAGAAGAGATTTGGCCTGATTTTCAAAATTTCAGCTGAAAAACGCCGATTCATTCATCCGTACAGGCCAGACCTACCGCAGCCAATGCGACGATAGCTTTAGATTGGCCCACCGAATCCATGGTTTCATTGGTTTTAGCTTTGACGGCAACAGCCTCTGGCGGTAGCGACAAAGCTTCCGCTAAGTTATGCTTTATCAATGGTTTATAATCTTTAAGCTTAGGTTGTTCAGCTATAATAGTGATATCAGCATTGGTTGGGGCAAAGCCTTTTTCACTGATTAACAACATGGTTTTGTTAAGCAATATCATGCTGTCAATATCTTTGAAGTTCGGGTCATTATCCGGAAAATGGGTACCAATATCATCAAACCCGGCAGCACCTAAAAGAGCGTCGATTAGCGCATGGATTACAACATCGGCATCGCTATGACCTTTAAGCCCTAGATGGTATGGGACCTCAATACCGCCAAGAATGAGTTTGCGGTTCTCGACCAGTTGATGCAGATCATATCCCAAGCCGGTACGGATAACTGGTTTGATTTTTTGATTTTTCATGTTTTAACTATAGTATATTTGTCGCTATTTGCAAGCTTTTGCACAAGATATTTAAGACTAAACCATGAAATTTAATTATGTCATTCCCGCGAATGAGACTGTTTCGCAATTGGAATATTATCATCATCAACGGTTTTCCTCCTTGATTTTCTGAACAAAAAACAAGGTTAGCGAGTCACTACCGCTGGCCGCTATTTGTTGGCGTATTTGACGTGTGAGATGAGAGTTTAGTGAGTTGCTACCGTTGGGCGATGTTTGTTGGAGATGGGTAGAAGCCCCGAAGGGGCGATATATTTTAGCCCAGGGCATCGCCCTGGGGATAAAACGTCAAAATCCTTTTTAAGCCCTGTAAGGGCAATATAATCAATCCCATGAAATTATGTCGGCCTTACAGGCCTGAAAAGAGTCGCTGGGGTTTTTAACCCAGGGCGTTGCCCTGGGCTATGTTATGCTGGCCCTGCAGGCCGAATGGATGGGTGTAACGGGTGGCAATATTGCAGTTACTGCCGGAGCATTGCCACCCTATGTCCACGCGCTAGCGTTTGTGGTTATAAATCTATTAGACCAAAGAGGCATCGTCGGTCACTGTGCGTTAAATGTGGTTTTTCTTGATTCATTCTTACAGCAAAATATGATTATATAGCCATCGGTTTTTGAAGTGCAACTCTAAATTTTCGACAAATCAACTCTGTGCTATCCAGAGTGGTGATGAAGCTATTTTACCATTTTAGGTCATTGAATTTCATTTTAAAGCAGGGATTGTTCTTGTGCAAATATTTAGCTCAAACAGGCTGTTGCAGGCAAATCAGGCTAGAATCAGTCAGAAAAAAGTGCTCAAATGCAAAAAAATGCATCAAAAAGGGTATTTTAAGCAAAAATATCAATTTTTTGTCGATAATTTAAGAGACTTTTGCCGATGGATAGATATGATATTGGCGCATGAGTGTTTCATGTGTTACTAAAAGAGTAAATAAATTATTTTTGAAAACATTTTCACGGAGGATTTAATCCATGGCTAAAAAAGCACCTGCTAAAAAAGCACCCGCAAAAAAGGCTCCTGCTAAAAAAGCACCTGCAAAGAAAGCTCCAGCTAAAAAAGCACCTGCTAAAAAAGCTGCTCCAGCTAAAGAAGCTTTGGTTGTTACCAGCAAAGTTAAAGCATATATCAGAAGCAAAGGCTTCATGTGCTCAGCGGATGCAATTGGCACAATCAACGAAACTGTCTACAAAGCTCTTGATGAAGCTTTGGCACGTTGTGGCGCCAACAAACGCAGCACACTGCGTCCACAGGATCTATAAGCAACCAGCATATTAATGCTAAGCTAAAGCCAAAAAGGCTGTATGCTAACCACGCATACGGCCTTTTTTTGTACATTTTAAATGATATTTGCATAATTTCGGCGAGATGACTATGATTATATGTAAGATTTAAGCAATATGAAGATATCGAAAGGATTAAATATGAGTAAATACCATAAAGATTATAGTTATACAATTGGCAATACCCCATTGGTACAATTGAATCGAATTGGAAAAGACAGAGACGCAACCATTTTAGCCAAGGTCGAAGGTAGAAATCCGGCTTTTTCGGTTAAATGTCGAGTTGGCGCCAACATGATCTGGCAAGCAGAAGAACAAGGGCTACTGAAACCTGGAATTGAAATTGTGGAGCCAACATCCGGCAATACCGGTATCGCCTTAGCTTTTACTGGTGCCGCCCGTGGCTATACCGTGAACTTAACCATGCCTGAAACCATGAGTATTGAGAGACGCAAGGTCCTGATGGCACTAGGTGCCAAGGTTATATTGACCGATGGAGCCAAAGGCATGAGCGGATCCATCGAAAAAGCTAATGAATTAGCCCACACATATCCAGATCGTTATTTTATGCCTAATCAATTTTGCAACCCGGCAAATCCACAAATTCATGAAAAAACGACCGGACCGGAGATATGGAATGATACCGAAGGCCAAATTGATGTACTGGTCAGTGGCGTCGGAACAGGTGGGACCATCACTGGCATAAGCAGGTATATAAAAACGACAATGAATAAAAAAATCGTCTCGGTCGCAGTAGAGCCTGCTAACAGCCCAGTTATCAGTCAACATCTCGCTGGGGAAAAAATCATGCCGAATTCGCATAAAATCCAAGGTATTGGAGCGGGATTTATCCCTGATAATCTGGATTTATCCCTGGTGGACATGGTAGAAAGCGTTCAGGATGAAGTAGCGTTTGAATATGCCCGCAAACTGGCTACCGAAGAAGGTATTATGGCTGGGATATCCAGTGGGGCAGCTATCGCTGTAGCTGACCGTCTGGCACAAAGAGAAGAATTCAAGGGTAAAATGATTGTTGCGATTTTACCGGACAGTTGTGAACGATATTTATCCACAGATTTATTTAAGGGTTTATTTTAGCATCCAGTCATAACAAACAGTCTGGTCACTTTTTTGATATTGATATATAAATATAAAGAAATTTAACAAGTTTGTATTTTGTCACCAAAGTTGCTCCTCTTATAAGACGATATGTTTGTCAGAGGAAAATAAGAGGAGCAATGCTATGACTGTAAATCAAAAAATACATCTAAAGAACCATAACAGCCACAAGGCAAATTCCAACAAAAAGAATATGTCAAATATTTGGCCTACAGATTTTTGTAATCACAATATTAAATGGTTCCCGGCAGAGACTCGACTCATTGGCCAGATTCGGGCAAATGTCGACAGCTTCATCCTTCCCCCAGCAGTAGTTCGCAAAGCTGCCTGGCGTGACTAATTCAGCAATAAACCAATTCTAATCTATTCATATAGCTACAAATCCTTTTGCACAACAGGCTTTTTAGTCCTATAACTTGCCGGGCCATGAAACAATAAAGTCAAAATGGATCGTTGAGCAAATTTCACAATGAATATCCAAATTTTCTCATTTAATGAGAACTCCAGTCAAATAATTGTATCATAATTAAAAAATTTGACGTTTCAGGCATATTTAACTAACTCTATCTTGATTTGCCTAATAAAAAACGATAGGGGATCCATAAATCGCAAAACAGCGATTATGGGCCAAAAACCGGATTCCCGCTTTAGCGGCAATGCAATTGGAGCTTTTGTGCGTAAGTGCTGGTTCCCCTGCAGCTCAGACTGTATTTTTGGCAATATTATGATACAAGGAATTTAACATCTAATAACATATCTCTATGCAAAATGATGCATTCTAAGCTTGATCCACTTTTTTGATAAGAATAAATGATATGTTTATCGGGCGTTGCGTTAGATTTTGGGAGTTTTTTTAGCGTTTTTAAAAACCCTGTTATGACAAATAAAAATCAACAAAAGTCATAGCCAAAATAGTGATTCTGTAGCCGTGTTACCCAAATGACAGAATCGATACAATCGGAAAAATTTGCTAAATAGTCCTTTATAGATGCTTAAATAAGGTTTTCAAAGTTGCCTCAGGTAATTTCATCAATAATATCATTTCAATAGAAAATTTCAAATCATTCATTAATTAATGCTTAATCCGACAAAAAATTACATTTGTTTTTTTAAGAACAACCGTTCTAACCGGAATTTTCCTCACGATGGTAATCTTCGGTGACGATATGAAAGTTGGAGAAGTAAGGAAGTTAATGTGGGTAATATAGGCAACGTGTAAAGTTGGCGTTAATTTAATATAGAGGGCGTAGAAAAATATGAATACGCAACAGACGCTAAGAAAAGAGAAAACAATGTTTCGAACACAATTGCTAATTTTGTTATTGCTGGTTATGGCGGGTTGCAACTCTAACAAGGGAACTCGCCCATATATGATAGCCAACGAAACGCAAGCAAGCACAAGCTATCAAGATCGAGACCGAGCTTATCCGATAGCGACATCAGTGCAAACCACAAACCAATACAGCAATTCAAGCTATATCGGTAGTGGTTCAAACGCGCCAAGTCAGGCAAAAGCAGGGTCAAAGCCAATAGCACAAACCTCACTGAGCGAAGTAGACATGTCGGAGAAGGGCTACAAGGTAGGCCCAGGAGACACGTTGGCAGTAAAAATCTATCAATTGCTGGATATAAATAAAGAAGAAAACCTTCGCAGCCAGGTAGATAATAATGGCAATATATATCTACCGTTACTTGAAGATGTGAAGGTAGAGGGCCAGACAACTGAACAAATCAAAGAAAACCTGGTGCAGATATTGTCAAGCCGCTATATCAAAGACCCAAAAGTTGATGTCAGCGTTGCTATTTACAATAGCAAAGTGGCAATGATAATAGGTCAGGTTCGCAAACCAGGGGAAGTAATACTGAAGAGCAATGCCACAACTTTAATGGATGCGATAACAATGGCCGGTGGCATCCAAGGCAGTGCGGCACCTGAAATTGAGATTCTTCGCGGTGCTTACAAAACTGTTGACAATCAAGGGTCGCCTCGCAGCAATCTTGAAAAACAGATCATTGCCCAAACCGGCACCCAAAGAGAACTGGTTCCTATGAGTTTATTATTTGCTGAAAATGGGCGTCAGGAAAATCCTGTGATATACCCGGGAGATGTGATAAAGGTCAAAGCAGAGACAGAAGGTTATGTTTACCTGATGGGGGAAGTAAAACGCCCAGGCTCGACACCGTTCCGTCGTCCGCTATCAATACTTCAGGCATTAAGCTGTGCAGGAGGAGTAACCTCAATAGCTGAAGACAGCGAATGTAAGTTAATTCGCCGTTTATCGGACGGAAGTGAAAAGGAAATAATTGTTGATCTGGATGATATTCGTGACGGTGAAACAGAAAATATACTTCTGGCTCAAAACGATACAATATTAATTCCGGCTAACCCGACGAAGAAATTCTTCAGCAATCTAGGCAGGTTTTTCCGGGTCGGTGCAAGTATGACATATGATATGGCAGCAGACGCTGGTATCCCATCGGGAGCAAGTGCTGGTAATACAATATACTAAAAAAGAAGAAGATACTGCGTCAACATTTTCAGATGATGTTAGTCTGGGGGGATTGACGCTTAGAAAAAGGCTTGAGCTATGAGTGCCAAGAACAATAGAAGCAACGTAAACGAGAATATAGCGACGCATGGTAATCACACACAGTCTGTGGGTGCATTTCATCCTTTGCAGATACTAGTTCAGAGACGCTGGCAATTACTTGCATGTTTCTTACTGGTAAGCTGTGTTGCATTGGCGTCATTATTTATCACAAAACCAGCTTATAAAGCGACCGCTCAGGTAAAAGTTACCAGTGAAAGTGGGCCAAAAAGTTTGTTTGGTGGCGGCAGAGATCAGTTTAATACTTATAAAGAAATTTTGAAATCCCGCAAAGTATTAGATTTGGCAGCTGAAAATCTGGGCAATGAAAATAGAGACTGGGCCTACTCCGATACATCAATAGATTTATTGAAATCCCAGTTGGAGATCCAGCCTGTCAGCGGCTCTGATTTTATTAACATTACTGGTGTATCGCATGATCAGACTAGAGCCACCGCAATTGCTAATAATGTAGCAGCAGCCTTTGTTGAGATTTCGCGAGAACAAATAATAAGTGAGCGCGAAAACTTCAAAAAAATGCTGGATGAGCAAATAGTTGTGATAGACCAGGAATTGGCAGATAAACAAGCCAAGATTAAAGAATATCGAGATCAGCACAAAGTAAATGATTCTGGAAGCGACCTGAGATTATCAGAAAGTCACGTAACATCCTTAAGTAATGAATTGGCAAAGACGCGTACAAGCCGACAAGACCAAAAAGCCAGACTTGATTATATAGACAAAATCATCAAAGAAGGTAAATATCTTGCTGATAATAATTTGAAACTGGATGCTATTGACAAAGACATAGCAATAATAACAATTCGCAAGGAGCTTGATGACTTAGAGAAAAAAGAAGCTCAGTTATCTCGCGTATATTTGCCAGGTCATGATAAACTTAAAGAAATTCGCAATCAACTAACAGATACAAGCAACCGTCTAAGTAAAATCAGGGCCAATGCCTTATCAAATTATTATGAACAAAATCGCCACGAATATAGTTCTATATTAGATTATGAAGTTAAGCTAACCAAAGACCTTAATCTTGAACGTGAAAAAAATATCGCATTGACAGATGAACATCAAGGTTATCAAAAACTTATAAAAGACCTGGAATATATAATTGCATTACGCAATGAAACTGAAAACAGTAAACGTAAACTAATCTTAGATAAAAGCATAACCAGCGATCCTGTTGAGGCGTCGGAATGGGCAGTTGTGCCGACTAAAGCCAGTGGTTTGAGTCCAGCACATCGTGCGGCATCAATTCTTTTAGTCGGATTATTATTCAGCATAGCATTTGTAATTGCTCTGGATAGATTTTCCGATGAACCAAGTGAACATATTTATAACTCTGAAGCTCAAAATGCAGCTTCAGCGGCACCGGGATATTATGCAGTTCCTGGTGGTTTTGTCGCACCGGTTGCGATGAATAACATGCACGGCATGAACCCTGGCTATCAAAACTATGCATTTGCCGGACCAAATGGATTTGGCGGCAACATGAATATGGCTGCCGGGCCAATGGCATCGACATTGGGACATGTAGGCCACATTCAATTTGCGGGAATGAGTCAACAGGACATGGCTTTCGCAGCTCGATGCAGAATAGTGCATACTGACCCAAGTAGTTCCGAAGCAAATGCATTCCGTGACATTGGCATTAAGTTACTAAGTCAATCAGGAAATGCTCGACAAAGTCTGGTAGTTACAGGTTCAAGTAGATACAGCGGCAAAACAACATGCCTGACAAACCTTGCACTAATGTTAGCACAAAGCGGCAGACGCGTTTGTATTGTTGATTCTAATAGTGAACATGCATTACAAAGAGTATTCAGGCTAAATAATAATAAACTTGACCTTAAGAGCATAAATAGCAATTCAGTTTTATCAGAAGAATTTATTAGCAAGACTGATGTAATGAATCTGGATGTTATTCAATTAAATTTGGACATTGAGCCAACTGACGGTCAATTCCAGGAAGCTTTCAGTACACTGGAACGTCAGTTACATAGCAAATTTGACTGGGTTTTATATGATGGCGGGACACTTTCAAAGGCATCAACCCAAAATCTATTACGGATTGTGGGTAAGTCACTAGCCGTTGGCAATAGTAATTCCTCAGAAGTATCAGTAATAAGCAGTCAAATTATTAGCTGTGGTGCTATGGTTGTAGGTTATGTCGAAAATAACCACGTCATGGAAAATGTTAACCAAACTAATACAGCTAGAAGCTGGTAATTTTGAATACTCAACTGACATCAGTATTTCACTATGCATTTGAATAAGAAAGAGAGCTAAAGGTGACAAACGTGGCTAATCAGATTCTCTTGAGCACAACAATGGATAATACCGTTCTGATTTCCGGGGTCCTGGCATTATTAATCGCTTTATTTGTTACGGTGATTTTAACGCCAATAACAATAAAATCATGTTGGAAACTAGGCATCCTTGACAGGCCCGATGGCGGCCTAAAAAATCACAAAAAAGCAACAGCAACATTAGGTGGGATACCTTTATTCATATCAATCATAATTGCTGGTTCATTAATGTCTATAACCTCAAAATTTGGTAACTGGGAGCATATCCAGGCACAAGCAGGTAATTCATTATCGCTTAGCAGTTTTGCTATTGCAGCTTTAATAATTTTATTGGTTGGAATATATGATGATATCTGGATGATAACACCCAAAACCAAGCTGGTATTCCAATTGATAGTGGCAACTGTTCTGATAAACGATGGTCTGGTAATAGAAAAAGTAAGTGCGTTTGGTTCAACAAATATCATAATGGGAATAGCAGCGATACCATTTACATTCTTCTGGATTGTTGGTAGTTGCAATGCATTTAATTTCATAGATGGCATGGACGGGCTAGCCGGGGGCATTGGCATGATAATGGCTGTTGCACTGGGTATCTTAGGGATCAACAATGGAATGCACACCGAGGCAATAATCGCTTTTATGCTTGCCGGAAGTTTATTGGGTTTACTATTATACAATTATAATCCTGCAAGGATATTTCTTGGTGATAGTGGTTCGATGTTAATTGGATTAATATTGTCAGTTTTGGCCATTCGCATTGTTTCAATAAACTCTGTATTTTATCTTCCGGCAGCATGTTTACTGATGAGCATTCCGGTTATGGATACATTACTTTCAGTTTTGCGACGTTACAGTTATGCTGACTCTCCAGCTCGTGGTGACCGGAATCATATCCATCATTGTTTACAGAGTCATGGTTTAAGTGTCAAACAATCGGTTCATACACTGTGGTTTGCTGCAACTTTCACTGCCGCTACCAGTGTTACATTATATTTTACAAACAGCTGGATTGCTTCTTTTGCGGCTTTGGTATTAGCTGGTGTGGAAATTTACCTGGGAATAACTTTAGGATGTCTTAACTTAAGAGCCCTATCGCATCGAATAGCAATAATATTACATTTACCCAGCAGCACTAATAAGGCCTTAGCACAAAAATACATTTCTGAGCTGGAAAGACTTTGGGAACAAATGAAACCATTGTTCGAAAAGACTCCTTTAGATAGAGCGATATTAACCCTTGAAGACATAAGCGATGATGGCAAATTAAGCTGCAAGACTTATCAATGGGTTCGCTCAGAAGAGATGATCGCAAATCTGTTAGCAAACAGATGGACCAGAGAATTTTCTATCAATGAAAAAGAGCATAAAAAAGCAGTGCTTCAATTAGAATCAAATAAACAATTAAGCCGCGATGAACAACGAATCGAATGGCTATTAAAACAAATTCGTAGCAGTTTTAAACATACTTCTGGTAAAAAACAGGAAATAAAAATAGAAACTGAAGAAATATTTGCCGGGGCAAATTGTGGTTCGGTACAGGATTTTTACGAATAAATGGCCACTGGTAAATTGATTATTAAACAAAAAAGTATTATGGGATAAAAGATGTTCGGTGCTTTCCGGATGGGACACAAAGCGTATCTTTCATTAGAATGACAGAAGCATTGTAAAAAAACTTAGAGAATTCCAGATATATACATCAAAACACAATGATGTATGGGCCCATAATACTTTCTAAAGACTGCCAGTTGATAATATCAATGGCAGTCTTTTTTTGTGATCAAAAATACCCTAGCCAACAATCTCAATTAATGCAGCAGTCTGGATGCTGATTAGAGATAAATAATCCATATCCTGCCGGTTAAAAGGAATATGTTCATTGTGATTATCAACATAAATAACGCCATAAACACCTTCAGGGGCAGCAATCGGAGCACACATCATCGACTGGACGGTTCGCATATCCGGTAAACGTGTATCTGCGGGATCCTGGAATTCGGCAAAGTTTGGCAAAAGAATAAATGACTCGCGCGTAATTGCCTGCTTGATAACTGCCTGGCCGGGGATACCTGCAAGATTTAATTGAGAGCCATTTTTGCCACGGCCACAATGACATGTCAGGGGCCCGGAAGTAGTTTCACGCAAGCCAGCCCAGACATGGTAAGCATCGAATTGTTTTAACAGCAAAGCTGTCAATTCAGCTAATAAAGATTCCTGATCCCGTTGCTGGAAAAGCTTCAGGTTTAATTCATAAAAATCTTTCAGGTGACAGGCATTAAGATGCACAGTATGCTGTTTTGAACAAGGATTTTGATAAAAAGTCGGAGAAGCTACTTCAGCATTCATTATAGTTTCTCCCATATCAACTGCCTGATGACGTTTATCAACCGTAGCATCGGCAGTAAAATGAACATCTATAGAAAAATCGGCAATGCCGATAGTATCGCCATCTCTTAACGGAACTTTAACAATAGGTTTATTGTTAACGGTCGTTCGGTTGGAAGAATCCAGATCTTCGGCCATCCATGAACCATCATCGGCAGTAAAAAGTACCGCATGACGACGTGAAACAGAACGGTCGGGCAGGAAAACCTGGCAGCGATTATGGCGGCCAACATAGACTGGCCCCCGAGAAAATCTTAAATCACCAATTAACGTTGCCCCTCTTTTAACTAAAAGTCTCATGATCTGGCCCTCGTGCTTTGATTCTGATACAAAAATGACATGTTCTACTAAACTATACACCAATAAAAGAGCTAAGTCAAAGACAGGTGATAATTTTCCCAAGTTGTTTAGTAGTAATAATAAGGCACGGTTAGCCCTTTGAAATGGATTTTTACGGTTTTTATATCGGTTTTGTTTGGGGATTAAGCCATAAGAAACTATTTTTTTTCGGGACAAGTCTGGCTATCTTTGATATAAATATAGGCAAAATATACTAAATGAAAGGATAACCATGGAAAAACTGATAGAGATGGCCAGTGAACTGGGACAGGCGATAGCTAATCATAGCCGTACTGCTGATTTGAGAAAAGCACAAAAAATAGTTCAGGAAGACAGCGAAGCTTCCCAATTAATTGAGCAGTATCAAGTGCAAGGTCAGAAAATTACTGATTTGCAAAAGCAAAATAAGCCCATCGAAGTAGAGGACAAACACAAACTTCAGGAAATCGAAACCAATATTTGCAATAATGAACTATTGAAAGAATTAACAAAATGCCAGGCAAATTTTGTAGAATTAATGCAGAAAGTAAAACAGACAATTGACGATCAGCTGAAGGTTTGAATCATATCATTCTATCGCGTTTGGCCTGGACAAATTTTTTCAGAGTTTCCAGTGGCTGACAATTTATAATGTTGGCTGATGTCGCATGGGCGCGTTGGGCGGTGAGGATACCGAATTTCATTAAGTGAAGATTGGCTTTGCTGTGAGCATCAGTATTGATAGCTAACATCGCGCCGGCCTCGACAGCCAAACGCCCATGAGAAGCTTTCAGGTCAAGACGGAAAGGATTGGAATTTATTTCCAGAGCGGTACCGGTTTCAGCAGCCTGTTTGATAATGCGGTCAATATCTAAAGGCAGTGGCGGACGGGCATGGATAATACGGGTCGTGGGATGGCCTATGCAATTAACATAAGGATTTTCCATTGCTTTTAAAAGATGCTTATTAGCCTGGGATGGCTTACAATCCAGAGTCATGTGAACCGAAGCAACAACAAAATCCAATTGAGCTAAAATTTCGTCAGGATAGTCAAGCCGGCCATCAATATGGATATCGACTTCGGTGCCGGCGAGAATTGCAATTTCGGGATATTTCTGATTCAGTTTTCTTACAATCTCGATATTTCCTAGCAGCCTCTCGGCAGACAGGCCATTAGCTATAGTCGAACTATGGGAATGGTCAGTTATAGCGATGTATTGATAGTTTCGCTCAATTGCGGTTTCGACCAATTGCTCAATGGGTGTACGGCCATCGGAAGCGGGGCTGTGTATATGCAGGTCACCTTTGATGTCAGCCAGCTGGACAACTTTGGGGAGTTTTCCTTTTTGGGCTAATTCGATCTCATTACCACCCTGCCGTAAAGACGGTTCAATATATGGGAGGTTTAGACGCTGATAAATCTGCTGTTGAGTTTGAGCATTTTGATCCAGATCAATATTATTCTGTTTGGCTAATTGTCTGAGCTGATTGATATGTTCAGGTGTTGAGCTATTGATTAATTCGATATTCGCCAGATTGTCAGCGGTGGCAAGATGAAGTTGAGCTTTGATAATTTTCGAACTGATATTTTCATTAGCAAAAGTTATTTCGACATCAGCTGGGCTTTGAGAGATTATTTCACGGGTGCCAGGGCAAGTAATAAAAGCTTGAATGATTTTTGGAAAATCCTGCTGGTTGGCCAGAGTGACAATTGAAACGGTATCGATAGAATCGCAGCCCTGACGGATTTGGCCAGCGGGGATTATTTTTTCAATTGTGGTTTGAGATTCAAGATGGTCGGCTATATAATTAGACATTTCGATAGCTTTGGATATAACCAGTTGGCCCTGAGTGGCAACAATGAATTTTATGCCTTTGGCCAGATTCTGTGCTTTGGTCTTGCCAAAACCGGGCAGTCGCATCAGAGTGCCATCGGCAATAGCATTTTTCAGGCCCATGAGATTATAAACGTTGAGCTTTTCATAAATGAGTTTAATAGATTTTGGCCCCAGGCCCCGGACTTTCAGAAGGTCGAGTATACCAAATGGAATTTCAGCAATTAGGTCCTGATGTTTCTGAATTTTGCCGGTATCGATAAATTCAAATATTTTTTCAATTGAGGCTTTACCAAGACCGTTGAGGTCTTTGAGTTGGCCAAACATAGCGAGCTGTTCAATGTCGGCATCAATGCGATGAATCGTTCGGGCAGTTTTGCGATAATGATTAACAACGAAAGAATCCTGACCCAGGATTTCCATGAGGTCAGCGATTTGATTGAAAATTTGTTCTATGCGACTATTTATCATATTTAATCTTTTTTGACAAAAGCTATAATTTCATTTAACTATTTAGCTTTATGTATCAATATCTTTAATTCTGGCATCTTAAGGATTTTAGCGGCAGTTATGAAAGAAGTCAAGCATACCGTCACAGCAGCCAACAATTGAACCAGGCTTGAGTCGGTTGGCAATATTTTCAATACTATTATACAAATAATGGTCATTGCAATAGTTGCGATAATAGTTTTTGTCAGTGAGAGCTTCAAAGTAGTGGAAATATGCAGATCATAACGTTTTAATAAGATGCGGGTCAAAACCACAACTTGTATGGCGGCGCAGATGGAAGTCGATAGAGCCAGACCGCCGGTGCCTAAAGGCCAAATGAGGATAAGGTTCATAAAGAAATTAAGGACTACCATTCGGACAGCAATTTTTGCCGGGGTCACAGAATCCTGGAAAGAATAAAAGGCCCGGACAATCAACTGCTGAAGACAAAAGATCGCTATACCCATCGCATAGAAAAGTAAGGTATCCGCTGTTGCGGCGGTATGGATGGGCAGGAATTCATTACCTTCAAAAATCAGCTTAACCATTTGATTGCGAACAATAATCATGCCAGCGGTAGCAGGCAGGCCGATAAAAAAAACCAGACCTATGCCATCAGATAAAGTGTCAGCGAAAGACTTATAATCTTTGGTTGTCGCATGCTTGCTGAGAATAGGAAAAACCGCAGTAGCGATAGCGATGCCAAAAACCCCCAAAGGAAATTGATAACAGCGTTGAGCATTATAAAGAAAGGCTACAGAGCCTTCATGGACGGGATACTTAATGGTATAACCCAGCAGTGTGAACGTTTGATTAGTTTCAGTAGCGGAAAGCCAAAGGGCTATGAGATTGTCGAATAAGGTATTGAGCTGGACAGCGGCCAGGCCTATAATCATAGGAGCCATCAGTTTGAAAATGGTTTTCAGACCGGGCTGATTGAGATCAAGCTTGGGCTTTATGCTGATGTTATGAGCCTTCAGGGCGGGTAGCTGGATGAGTAATTGCAAAAAGCCAGCTAAGATAACTGCCCAAGCCAAAGCGAAAACCTGTTGGTATTTGTCATCGCCAAAATATTTTCGGAAAAATAGAGCCGCCGAGATAATACATATATTCAGGACAATCGGCGCCGCTGCCGGGGCGAAAAAATGGCGATGAACATTGAGCAAACCACCCAAAGCGGCAACGGAGCAAATAAGAATAACATAGGGTAGCATGATAAAACATAAATTTATCATAAGAGCATTGTTGGCGGTATGATTGGAGAATTGCCATAGCAGACCCAAAACGCCATAACCCAGCAGAGTCAGGGCTGCCAAAGTAATAACCAGCAAGGTTATAACACAGCGGCTAAGATCTTTGGCGGCTTTGGAGTCCTTGTGTAACTGTTCAGTATAAACCGGAATTAACGCGGCAGTTAAAGCCCCTTCGCCAAAAATACGCCGGGCAAGATTGGGAATCTGAAAAGGAACATAAAAATAATGCAAAACAACCGGGCCAAATACCCGGGAGCATATAGCATCACGCAATAAACCTAAAATGCGGCTGGCCAGAGTTAGTATAGAAATCAACCGGGCTGATTTAATGAAACTTTTATCTTTGATGGCTGGAGTCCTTAATTTTCACAGAAATGCCTTTGAACATCAATATCACCTGACGATATATGCAGCACTTACGTACCAAATCTCCAATTGTCATTCCCGCGAAGGCGGGAATCCAGTTTTTGGTCCATAATCACTGTTTTGCGATTTATGGATCCCCGTTTTTCAAGGCGATGACAACTTGTTTTTTTGTAAAATTTTAGCCATAAGTAGGATAAGCTTCCAGCTTGTCCCCATAGTGCGCTGACCAGATAGAAAACCTTATTTCTTACTAATGATCACCGGTTGCTCCAGATCGCTAAAATGTTACTAAATTGCTAAAGAAGCTGCACAGATTTAATATCTCTATTATAGGGCAAAAGAATATATACAATATCCACCTGATCTGGTTCTGCAAATATCCGGCTGTCATTTTTCCCAATATATTTACCATCTTTATCGTAAAATTCACTTATCAGGCATTTCCGAGCCAGAGATTCCAGAGCTAATTTTTGATCTAAAGATAAGTCCGGCGCTTTCCAGGCATTTTCCAGCTGGGCTTTGGTAAATGGATATTGCTTAGTTATCTTAAAGGATACTTTAATAACATTATTTTTTTTGTCCAGCTCCTTTTTTTCGACATTGAATATACTTTGATAACGCGAACAGTCAACGGAAAGTTCTTCGGTATCATAAGGCTTGATATTACTGATAAATTGTTGAGCCAATTGTTTATACGGGACAAAAAAAGATGATATGCCGATGATCGCTAAAATTATAACAAAAGCAAAGCATGAGGCTTTGATTATGCTTTTGCGGTCCATCGGAATCGGCTGAGGGACAGTATCGGCATCAACGGTTCGCTGCTGGGTGGAAATTCGCCCCTCAGGAAGAATGCCATAGATAGTTTGGCGTTCTTTGCCGGGCAAATATTCAGCAGAACGCAAAGTAGACATTAAAGCATCGCATTGCTGGGGGCTATAATTTACCAGCCAATCATCAAGCAATCTGGAAATAACTGAATGAGCGGGAATATTCTGATTTTGAAGCTTGACGGGCTTGCGATCGGCTAAAAAGCTGAAACGTCCGCCATCAGTAGAAAGGTGCAGGGTAATACCCTGACCCCTGGCCTGGTTAACCAATGCGTCAAGAGCCTGCTGATCGGCGGAATCGAAAATAGGCCCCTCGATCAGGCCATCAATATAAAAGGTTCCTTCCATTTTTTTTTCAGGCATTATTCAAATCCTTTATAACTTTAGCCATCTGATTATCATATTATCCAAACTAACCGAACACTATCTGCAAATACAGTTCCAGTAAAAACTTAAGTAGTCTTTTAAATAGCATTTACCGCAGGTAAATACCGCAACTTTTCACTTTTAACTGTTAGTTTTTCACTTTCAAGCTGACCAAAAGTCAGCTTGAATATTATCAGTAAACATTATATGGGTCATTGCTGGCAAGCCTGTCATCATCTTCATCGCTTTCATGTTGCAAAGGCTCTTGCTCTATTTCAGGTTGTCGGTGCCGGTCGTCCAGCAATTGAAGCACTTCATTATCCATCCCTGTAGATGTTTGGCGTGTATCTAACTCCAGGACATTATCATGGGCATCCAGTCGAGATTGGGCATGTTTGCGGAACTGTTCGTTTTTGAGTCGCTCCTGACGTAACTGTTCATGGAGACGACGCTGTTCATTCTGTAGTTGTTCATGCTTTTGCTTTTCATCTTTTTTATTGGAAACAACCAGCATGATTATCAAACCTATTAGCCCCAAAAAGAAGCCTATCAAGAACCAACCAATAACACTGCGCCCTTTACTACGGGCAATAATCGCACATATCAACCCTATTATAGTTGCAATAATCCAAAACATAGAACCGATCCTTTCATGTCGTTAAAATGATTGAAACAGAGTAATCACGACAAAATTATGCAAAATATGTATCAAAATCGATGGGTACAAACTACCCGTTTTATATTTTGTCCACCCCATAAGCACACCCAGCCCAAAAAGATAGGGAAAACTGATAATATTAACATGCAAAGCAGCAAATAATGCCGCCGCTAAAATTATTGCCCGCCAGGGTTTGATAGCCACCTGAAGCCAATGTTGAATAAGACCTCTAAATGCAATTTCTTCCATAATTCCCGGCAGTAGGCATATTATTAGGAAAGCTCCCGTAGGACCCAGAATCTCCAGTATACCTTGATGGCTTTCGCCGGCCATTTCAGGGACAGCTCTTGTAATCAATTCATGATAACCAAAATTAATCGCCAAAGCCGGTATCAACATCAACAAACCAAGCCAGGCATACTTGCTATTAAATCCAAAGGTCTTAAACTGCACCGCCAATGATTTTTTATAAAGCATTGCAAATACAACAGTTAAGGCTGATACGGCAATACTGGAAAAAATTATAAAAACAGCCATTGACCGATCATCACGGTCTATAAACACCGACACGATTAAACAGACAAATAGCATAACCACATAAGACCAGAAAACATTCCAGACATTTGGGGCTTTTTGTTCGATAAGCTCCGATTCAGTTAGCATCGGGGGCATATAAGCTGTGACAACATTAGCGACGGCTTTATATGGCGTAGCACAAACAGTACAAAAATAGAAAGCCGGGTTCAATTCAGCGCCACAATATTTGCAACACTGCCCTGATAGCTTTATTTCGGTAGAACCAGTTTGTTTTTCTAGTGAATCCATATTTTCTCACGACATAGATAATTTTTACTAATAAACCTATTCTTTTATAACAAATTCCAGCTATATCCACAAGAAATCAATTCAATTATTTATAATTAAATACTGGTTAAAATAATGGCAAAAACAGTGGGCAGACCATTATTTTTCTAAATAGGATGATTTTGGTGCTATTTTACTTGCCTTTGCTATGTTCATTTTGTAATAATTATTCGATGTTAGCTTTAAGTAAAAAAACTGATTATGGCTTGATAGCTCTTTGCCACCTGGCAACAGCACCAGAAGTGCTCTTTTCGGCCCGTAAGATTGCCGAAAATTATGGCATGAGCGGGGCTTTGCTGATGAATGTACTTAAGTCATTGACACGCAATGGTTTAGTAGAATCTACCCGCGGGGTAAATGGTGGCTATAAACTACTAAGAGACCCTGCCAACATCACGCTGGCCGAGCTGGTTTGTGCAATAGAAGGGCCTCCAAAGTTCGTGGCATGTGCAGAAATCGACCGAAATGTACAAAAAAAAGACAGTTTTGACCAAAAAAGCCAAGTTTTTGACTGCAATTTAGCCCAGGCTTGCCCGGTTAAATCGCCAGTACGCAAAGTTCACCGCAAGATGATTGACTTCCTTGAAGGAATAACGATAGCTGATTTGGTTAATGATAATATTGGCCAGTAAAATTGGATTCTAAATATAAAACAGAAAGGGTAATACAGTGAAATTACCAGTATATATGGATTATAGTGCAACTACTCCGGTAGACCCGGCGGTATTGGAAGAAATGTTGCCCTATTTCAGTGACCAGTTTGGCAATGCCGCCAGCATTCATCATAAGTTTGGCACCGAAGCAGGGATGGCCGTGAGCAAAGCCCGCCAGCAGGTAGCCAACCTTATCGGAGCTGAAGCTAAAGAAATTATCTTTACCAGCGGCGCAACTGAATCTAATAATATAGCCATCAAAGGTGTCGCCGAGCGTTATGGGGACAAGGGCAAACATATTATCACCTGCGTAACTGAACATAAGGCAATACTTGACACATGCAAGTACCTTGAACAAAAAGGATATGAAGTTACATATCTGGGTGTTGATACTAATGGTATGCTTGACTTACAGGAATTGAAAGATGCTATCCGTAGCGATACCATTTTAATCAGCCTGATGGCGGCCAACAATGAAGTTGGAGTTTTACATCCGGTTAAAGAAATTGGTGAAATTGCCCGGGAAAAAGGAGTATTTTTCCATTGCGACGCTACTCAGGCGGTTGGTAAAATCCCGATTGATGTAAATGAAATGAAAATTGACCTGCTAAGCCTAAGTGCCCACAAGATTTATGGGCCTAAAGGCGTTGGAGCCCTATATGCTCGTGACAAAAATCCACGTGTGCGACCTACTGCCGTCTTGCATGGCGGTGGGCATGAAAAAGGGATGCGATCAGGAACACTGAACAGTCCAGGTATTGTTGGGCTGGGCAAGGCATGTGAAATTTGCCAGGAAGTGATGGCCGAAGAAAGTGCTAGACTGAAAAAACTTTCGGATAAACTAATAGATGAAATTCTTGGCACAATTGAATTCGCGAAATTAAATGGTGATCGCCAACATCGGTTACCTAATGTTGTCAATCTTGGCTTTGCGTATGTAGAAGGCGAGACACTGATGATGTTTATGCCGGAGCTTGCAGTTTCCAGTGGGTCAGCCTGCACCAGTGCCACCTTGGGTGCCAGCTATGTCCTCCAGGCAATGGGTGTAAAAGATGATGAGATACATGGATCGCTACGATTCAGTATCGGAAGATTCACCACTGAAGAGGAAATTGACTTTGCTGTAGAATGTATTGAAAAGTCAGTGCATAAAGCCCGTGCCCTTAGCCCACTTTATGATGATGCAATCCAAGGCAAATGTTGTAAATATGGTAAATGTTGTGATCATGGCCATGGCTGTGTGGACGATGAATAAGCAAACAAAACAGATAAAGGAATATTGAGATGCAATATAGCGAAAAAGTAATGGAACATTTTAACAACCCACAAAATGTCGGGACGCTGGACGAAAACGACCCGAATGTTGGGGTCGGAACTTATGGCTCACCAGCTTGTGGTGATGTTATGAAACTTTATATCAAAGTTGAAAATGATGCTATTGTTGATGTGAAATTTAAAACCTTTGGCTGCGGCAGCGCAATTGCCTCCAGTTCGTTGCTGACCGAAAAGATCAAAGGTAAGACCCTGGAAGAAGCTATGGAAATCAGCAATAAAGCTATATCAGAAGAATTGAATCTGCCAGCGATCAAAAAACATTGCTCGGTAATGGCTGAAGAAGCACTAAAGTCTGCAATTGAAGATATTCAGAAAAAAAGACAAAGTTAATCGCGGATTCCATTAGCAAGCATTAATGATATAGTTTTGTTTAGGCCTAACGCCAACGCCAAAACATCCTGTTACCTTCAATATTTAGGGATAATGGGTGTTTTTTGCATTTTTTCTACTTTTACCCAAGGACATCAAATCTCAGAGTAGCTGTGTATGATGACATTTCTTATCTGTGTCATAATACCAGAATTATATTTTGCATAAGGAAATAAAAAATGAAAAATATTATTAGTGCCATAATAGTTCTGTTTTTTGCCAGCATTGCCTTTGGTCAATTTGACAGTCTGGATTTTTTGGACACCAATAACAATGAAGACAATACGCCAAAAACAATTGAAGACCTTGTTTTCATTGAAACTATCTCACAATATAATACTGTTACAACTGGAACAGAATTTGGGATTGCGGTAGTTTTGACACTCGATCCTTCGGGGCATCTGTACGCTAATAAGCAAATGGGAGAATTTACCGGCATAGCTACAGAAATAAAACCTAAGCCAATTGATGGAGTCACATTTGGTCCGGTTGTTTATCCAAAAGGTAAAGAGAAAATTGACAAAGGCGAAAAATACCTGGGTTATGTTGACGAGATAACAATTTTTGTACCAGTAAGAATTGAAGATGATATTTTAACCGATGCAATTGATTTTGAGATAGAATATAATGGCTTGTTCTGTACAGATGACACAGGCAGTTGTAATCCCTGGAATGGAACGATAAAACTTCAGGTTAATTTTGATGCAAATATCGAAGCGATAGGGCTTGAACAAAACACTATCGACGATGAATGGCCTGCACTGACTTTCACGCCGATCGAAGCTAATGCAATAGGTACCGCTCCCTGGATTTTGTTGCTAACTGCTTTGGTTTCAGGTTTTTTACTAAATTTAATGCCATGTGTATTGCCAGTCATTCCACTTAAAGTTTTGAGTTTGATTCAACAAGGTCAGGTCGCCAGAGAATCTGGCGATAAATACAAATCATTGAAACTATCTCTTATCTTTGCCTTGGGAATTCTGGCTGTCTTTGGAGTTTTAGGTGGGATCATGTCGGCATTAGGAATGTTTTATGGCCAACAATTCCAAAGTGAAACATTTAAGTTTTTCATGCTGATGATTATTTTCATCTTGAGTTTAAGTATGCTGGGGATGTTTGAAATTACACTACCGGGCAAAGTTACTAATGTTCATGTTTCGGATCATGGCTACTTTGGAGCTTTTATGATGGGAGTATTGGCGACACTGCTTGCTACACCTTGCAGTGCCCCGCTACTTGGGCCAGCCCTTTCCTGGTCATTGAGTCAGGAAACCTGGGTTACTATCGCAACCTTCCTGATAATTGGAACTGGCATGGCATTGCCTTATGTGATATTGACAGGTTTCCCGAAACTAATCGACAAAGTACCGGCTGCCGGGCCGTGGATGCTGACACTTAAAACCGGATTAGGTTTTGTAATGGTAGGGGTGGCGATTTACCTGTTGTTCTTATTCAAAGTTGAATCACAAAAAGCGATGGCTTCATTTTGTCTGGTCATCACATTTGCACTTTGGCTAGCATTTAAAGTGGTGACACCTATTACACCAACAAATAAAAAAATTGGCTTGCGTTTAACTGCATTGGTCATTTTGGTTCTAGGTGGATATGTTTGTAATGGCATGATCAAAACTGAAACTTATGAAAAATTCAGTGAAGCAAAACTTAATGCATTGCTGGACGAAGGTAAAAATGTTTATGTAGAATTTACCGCTGACTGGTGTCCAAATTGTAAATACATTGAATCAACGGTGTTGAGTCGTGATGAGTTCCAGCAAAAACTCAAAGATAATAATATTGAATTTATTGTAGCCGACCTGACTCATGAAGATAAAGAGGTAAAAACCTACTTGGAAAAACTGGGTTCCAAGTCTGTACCGTTTACCGCGGTGTTTTCAGCAAAGGATCCTGACAACCCGGTTATCTTACGTGATATATATACATTGCAAAGCGCACTGGATGCGATGGATAAGGTGAAATAGATCCAACTACACCAGGACATATTCGATAAATTCAAATAGAAAAAGCCCTCGATTTAATACCGAGGGCTTTTCTATTTATTAATCAATGGGAAATGCAGTTTATTTTGTATAGCCTATGCCATGAATATCCCATCGTTTTTTCATTTGCTCGACGCGTTTACTGAAATCATCAAAGTCTTTCTGGTCAGTTGCGGTCCAGCCAACCTCGGCGTAAGCACTTAAACGGGGATAGATTTGTTTTTCCATTTTTTCGACAGTAGGAATCCATTCGCCCCACATCTGGCATCCAAGGCCTTTAACTTTATCATGATATTTTTCATCCAGCCCTTTTGGGATTGGCTCAAAATTATAAGCTTTTTTCAGCGGGATATTATTGTATCCATAATCAAGATAGGTATGGGTATGAAGAGAATTAACAATATCATAGCCATCGGAAGCGGCTTTGGTGGCAAGCTTGACATCGCCCTTCCAAAAATGAATAATGGTATTGGTGGCAAGCTTTTCTTTGACTTTAGTATCTTCATCAGTTTGATAAGCATGAAGTTTTTGGCCACCCATGATTTCATTCCAACCCATCATGCGACGATTTTTCGACTCAAAGAATTTTGAGAGTTGATTCGTAAAATAAATTTGAAGATCAGCGGGAGTATCAAGCTTATTTTTGGTCATATAAGCTTTGATTTCTTCAGAGCTTTTCCATTGATCATATTTGACTTCATCACCACCGATATGAATAACATCAGAAGGAAATAAATCAATAACTTCAATCATTACATCTTCGATGAACTGCATAACTTTCGGATCAGAAACTTTATAGATATCGTAATGTTTTCCAAATTTTGACGGCACTTCGATTTCATGACCTTTGGTGCCGAGCCAAGAATAAGAAGCGATAGCAGCACTTGCATGGCCTGGCATATCAATTTCAGGGACAATGGTAATATGTCTGTCAGCGGCATACTTTACAATATCACGAATTTGTTTTTGGCTATAAAACCCGCTATGGGGTTTGCCATCATATTTATTACTATTCCAACCGCCAATTTGAGATTCTTTGCGTTTGGAACCGATTTCGGTAAGTTTTGGATATTTTTTGATTTCGATCCGCCAACCCTGATCATCGGTAAGATGCCAGTGGAAGACATTCATTTTATGTAAAGCCATCTGATCCAGAAGTTTTTTGACTTCTTTTTCACCTTTGAAATATCGAGATTCATCGAGCATAAATGCACGCCATTGGAAGCGAGGAGTATCCTGAATCTGAACGACCGGAATAGTCAAATTAAGATTTTCCACCCTGGTTTTAGATTCGATTTGAACAGGAAGCAATTGCCTTAGAGTTTGGGCGCCATAAAAAAGTCCGGCCTGGTCAGAAGCGACGACAATCACAGCATCGGATTTACTTTTTATAAGGTAGCTACCCTTAGCGGTATCGACATCAGGTACCAGTCCAAAGCCAACAAAGTTGGCAGGTTTTTTATCTGCATCGTATTGTTCAATATCAAGTTCAAAGCCACAAGCAGGTTTTAACAGCTGTTGAAAATAATTTGCTGTTTTGTGTGCATCACCGCGCACGACAATGACTGTGTCTTTTGTAATAGAAAATGTTTCATCTTCACTGACTTGCATTTTAGTCGGTTTGGGAATAATTGACACTTCAGCAGAAGATGAATTAGCCATCATACACATAATCATAATGGATAAGAATAGAATCACTGTTTTTTTCATTTTTTGCACCTTATCACATAATAAAATTTTTACAAGACTACCAGAAGCATGGATTACATTTTTTTTCATAGCCAATGGTGCTTCCAGGGCCATGGCCACTATAGGTGATGGTTTCTTTGGGGAGTGCGAAAAGTTTTTCTTTGACGCCTTTGACCAGTTGTTCCTTGCAACCACCGGGGAAATCATAACGGCCCATACCACCGGTAAAGAGGGTATCGCCAACAAAAGCCATCGCCAACTGTGGGCAATAGAAAGCCATGCCACCTTTGGTGTGACCAGGGACAGCAATAACCTGGAATTCCAGAGATTCAAATTCTATGGTATCACCATCTTCGAGTAATTGTTGGGCCGGGTCAAATTTGATACTTAAACCCATCAAAGCAGAAAGATTATAGTGTTCGTTAGTAATCATTTCGGCATCTTCGGTGCCAATGGCAACTGGGACATCGCCATATTTCTGGCGAAACTGACCCAGGCCAGCAATGTGGTCAGAATGACCATGGGTCAGGAGCAGCTTTACAGGTTTGAGATTATTATCATCAATAAATTTAAACAGCGAGACAGGATTGTCAGCAATGTCGATAACTATGCAGTTAGAAGTTTCGGGGTTGTAAATCACATAATTATTGGTAAGCAGTTGGCCACATTCAAAAGTCTTAACTATCATCAAATCATCCATTCTATTACAAGCATATTTGGCCAGCAAACAATTGCATAGCAGGCACATTAGTCATAAAGATTGTAATTGCTTTGGTAGTAAAAGTCAATTATCGCGTTATATATCTATGAAAGAATTAAAAATCAGTCGTGGGGCCTTATTTTTTGCCATAAAATCGCATCTTCACCACGATTATAGTTACTGGGCCATTGTTTAAAAGGCCAGGACAGGTCAAATGCATCGCCAGGGTCGCCTATGCCGATATGGCCATCAACAAAAACAATATTAGAGCGACCGGAATATTTGTCGCCACCGACCATGGAATGAAGAGTAGCCAAGGTATCCAAGCCTGCGTTATTACGGTACATATTGCGGGAATCAACATATCTGGGCAACATAATATTATCATTAAGACGTTGGGTACTCCAGGTATAGCCGGTGCTTCTTACCTGATAGGTGTTTTCTTCACAGAAATTGATAACTTCGGATGGTTGGCGCACCTGGCCTACTTTGGTGACGACAAATTGGCAATATGGGTCGATATATTTCCCATCACCGAGATGATAATTAACACTATAGCCAAAACTTGGCTCTATTTTTATGCCGGTATAGCATTCACTCCGATGAGCACGAGCAGAATGGATAGCAAAAGTAGGACAAACATGAATTTCTCTATTTTTGTTAAAATATGGTGTTAATGCTCCATTGAATTGCATCCTGGTATCGTGCCACATACATACTTGACGAGGAGACGGGTCCTGAAGTTTATAGTAATCCTGCTCATCCTGCAGAGAGAAAAGCCAATAAAACTGATTAACAAAAACATCATTATTATCTGAAAGATAGCCCATAGAAGCAATGCCATACTGTTTTAGATTGGATTTACAGACGGAATCGCGAGCGATTTCACGGGCTTTGGCCAGGGCAGGCATCAAAATAGAGACTAATATCGCAATAATTGAAATTACTACAAGTAATTCTATAAGCGTAAAAGCCTTTTTTTTCATCACCAGCTCCTTATACACCACAATACCCATCTTCTACGTAATCTTTCAAATAGAGTTCGGGCAACTGAGCCTTCCAGATGACGATTGACGCAAAAATACAAAAAAAAATGATTTGAAGAAGCAAGCGATATGGAGCCTCTATCAAATAAAGTGTATAGATGATACTATTTATTATAAAAACTGTCAATTGCCTATGATATTAAAATAGTTCAAGCACTGCTCATATTAAGACACAGGTTGGTTGCCTGATAGATTAATAGCTTATATAAGATACACCATCGGAGCCACAGCCTTGGGCATTGGGGATTATCTGGCCAGTATTGACATTGAAGACCCAGCCAACAGATGTTTGGAGGTCAGCTTTGGGTGGTATAGGCTCAGATATGATTTTTACGGTTGATTTACCGGCATTATCCCCAACTGGTAAGACCGGGATACCATTGCGAAGATATGGGCCATAGACGTAGTTTTCGTCACGCTGGACAGATGTATGGCCATTAATATCGCTAAATAAAGTCAGCTGAGCAACAAATGCATCAGAAGAATTAGCCTGATACTTGCCATCAGAAACTTCGCCAGGGAAACGATCCTGATGTTCAGAATAATATAAATCTATTGCATTTCTAAAAATAGCCAGATCTTTTTTAAGTTCAGTTTCATAATCAAAGTTTCCGGCAGAGCTCATACGCGGCACCGCCATCGCCGAGATAATGCCAATGACAGCAATAATTATCACCAGTTCAATGATACTGATTCCAGATGTATTTTTTGATCTCATGTTCCTGGCAGTCTCCTTATGACAATATCGAGATATATTTTGTGTACTGATATGTATATCTTTTCGATCAAAACAACGTCTGACTTTATAATTAAAATTTATTTTTGAGAGATTATAATAGACATAATATCATTAATACAGACATAGCCTGAAGCAAAATATGTTGGCATCTGCCCTGGAAAGGACAGAGAACGAATTGTTGGCTATTTGTCAAATTAAGATTCTTATGTAAATGATATGATACTGGAAAATTATAAACAAAAAATATCCTAAGAAAAAGACCACGTAGTCCTATAATCACCAGCTTATCAGGGGCAATATTTTATGTGGAATTCTATATTAATGTTATAAAGGATTTTTTCTTATGGTTAACTCAGTTTTTTTGGCATTAATAGCATAGGCCTATATTCCGAATACATTAAAGTAGATGTATATAAAAAAGTGGGATGCTATTACGAAAAAAAAGAGATAATTATGAAAATCATGGTAACGGGCAATCTGGGTTATATTGGAACGGTATTGACAGCTATATTACGCCAAAGAGGTGATAAAGTTATTGGTATTGATAACGACCTTTTCAGTCAGTGTACAATTGGCAATCAAAACCCTGAAAATGTATTGACTTTGCGTAAAGACATTCGCGATGTCAACATAAAAGATTTTCAGGGCGTAGAAACGGTATGTCACCTGGCAGGATTGCCCAATGACCCTTGTGGTGACCTTAATCCTCTATTAATGGAAGAAATAAACTACCATGCATCTATGCGGTTAGCTGAAATGGCTAAAACGGCAGGTGTAAAAAGATTTATTTTTTCATCTTCGTGCAGTTGCTATAGTCATGGCCCCCATACCCTATTACAAGAAAATTCACCCTGCAACCCGATAACAGCTTATGACCGGGCAAAACTTGATACTGAAAAAGATTTAATGGAATTAGCCGACGAAAATTTCAGTCCGGTCATTTTGCGTTGTGCAGAAGCTTATGGTTTTTCGCCCAAGATGCGATTTGATCTGCAAGTTAATAATATGACAGCATTAGCATATACTGCAGAAACTGTCGAGCTAAAAAGCAATGACTGCTCGTGGCGTCCGATTGTCCATGTAATAGATATTGCCCATGCATTCTGCAAGGCATCAGAGGCAAACAAGGCGTTAGTCCACAACAGGATATTTAATGTTGGAATAACTGAAGATAATGTCCAGCTCCACGATATAGCAAAAATGATTTCAGAAATAATGCCTGAATATCAGCTTTCATATACAGATAATGCTTTTACAGATAACAACAATTTCCGTGTCAATTGCGACCTTATCCAAGAACATCTGGACTTTAAGGGTAGCTGGAATATGCTTTCAGGCATAAGGCAGCTCTGTAATGCTTATGAATATTATGACCTGGATTATGATATTTATGAAGATATTCGATTCAGGCGAGTAGATTGGATTAATAACATGATTGAGAATAATCTTGTAGACAGCCACCTGCGAGTGATACCTCAGCAAAATCCAACCCAGGCAAAAGAAGTTGAATACGTGAAATTTTAAGGTAAAAAGGTTCAGATATTGCATTTTCACAAATCGATGGAAATAAAACCAGATAAAATAATGTATACACGCCCTTGACCTGAAAAACAGGTAAGCTATAATGTCAACCTGATAAGCGCTCGTAGCTCAGCAGGATAGAGCATCGGTTTCCTAAACCGAAGGTCGTGGGTTCGAATCCCGCCGGGCGTATTTACTTAAAACCTTGAAAAATAAGAACTTATGAATTAGCACATTTATCTCTTGATCCCTAAAAACCGCAAAAGTGTCAAATTAGTGTCAATCATAATCGCATCAATTCCAGCATTTCGTTGACTACCTTACTCGCTGAATCAAAATCTTCGGGTCTCACAGACAGATAATAATCTATCGTGGTCTTGATATTTGAATGGCCAGCAAGTTTATGGACTACTTGAAATGGTAATTTTTGTGCCCAGTTGGTAATAGCTGATCTTCTCAAATCATGGATTGTACACTTTTTCACAGCTGCCTTATTACGAACAACATTAAAATCTCTGCCGATATTATTAATCACTTCCGACCTTTCATTCCATTTTCCATTCTTTATTCGATGAGTTATTTGCTCAAGCCTTTGAGGAGAAATGAAAATATACGGATGTCCATCAGGGATATCGACTTGAAGATTAACTAGGAATTTTATTGCTTCATCAGATATGGGTACCACACGGTTTTTACGACTTTTAGGTTCCCAATTAATGATTTTGTCTTTTCCTTTCTTAGCAGAAACACGCAGTCTCTGATTTTCAAAATCAATATCATTACAAGTCAGATGTAATATTTCATTAAGACGAAGCCCACTACTATAAGCTACAGACAAAAATGTCTTCCACCATAAACTATCAGTTGAATCCACTAATTTGCAATACTCTGTGATATTAACATATCGTTTAGGCTTATCAGTGATTTTACGAAGTTTGATTTTAGTAAAAGGGTTCTTACCCTCTGCAATATAACCTCTTGGATCAATCGCTCTATTAAAAATAGCACGAAGGTTTACAACATATTTATTGACTGTAGCAACAGAAACTTTTTTGGAAGCTAAACGGTCAGCTACAAATGCCTCAGCATTTCTTGGACTAATTTTGCTCAACTCTATCGAGCCGCCTATAAATTTTTCAAAGAGCTCTAACGATCTTTTGTGTTCTTGGTATGTGCCATATGAAACTTGACCTTGAATTATCTTTTCGTGTTCAATACGAAAGACATGCAATGTAATTTTATTTGGCTTGTCTGCATTACCTTGACAGACCTTGTTTTGCATGCCCATTGCATATCGATCAGATTCTTTTTTGGTCTTGAAAACCTTACCATATTTTTTATTGTCGCTTCCAACCCATCTAACAATCCAGTTATGTCTTCTTTTTTTAGGCCATAACTTTTTTGGAATTGGTGTACCATCAATATCATATGGTGCAGGCTCCAGCCATTTGCGATACACACCTACTTTTATTATTGCCATTGGTATCTCCTTTCTGTGGAGCCAAGCAGTTACCAGTGGCGATTGACTATTCTATTATATCACACAATAGTCAATCGCGCAAGTGATAACTATTAAATTTCTGTTTTAGCTTTAAGAAATTCTTCCAGCTGGCTTTTCAAGTACCAAATCCTACGAGCGTATTTTGTGGCTTTAAGATACCCTTTGTCACGCCAATAATTCAATGTTCTTATTGCAGCTTCGGGAGTATGGCCTACCTGATCAAGCCGTAGAAACATCGCTGCTTCCACAGGAGTCATTAACTCTGGAAAAACTACTGGTCTTGTGGGCCAAGTTTGGCGATCAATGCTTTGTGAAGTTACATTTTCCATTTCATCTTCTCGATTGTTTGCTACTGGATTTTTCCTTGGCCACAAAACTCGAACCCTCTTTTTTCTTGAACACCCATAATATTGCTTTAAGCAAAATCATAAGTACCACACCAATAACCAATGCTGCATAAGGAATTAAGACAACATTCACTTCAATTTTCTCCATACCACTAAAAGCCTCAGACATCCCAATCATACATAAGGCTGTAACGCAAAATGCCAATATTTTCGGATAATTTCCAAATACTGAAGTATTTTCAGCAAGAACATTACTTGTGATCAGGAAGAGTATCACAAATATTACTACATAGATTAATGTTAACATGATAGATCCTTTCTTAAAATTTGCAGACAGCATAAAGCATTATTTTAATTATCTGCAAGATTGCCAGGGCAGCAATAATGCTGCCCCGGATTGATAAAGTTTTATTAGTTAGTTTAGTAAACGATTTTCCAGCCAAACTCATAGCTCTTTTAACTAATGCGACACCGGCAATATCAAATGGCTTTAGCCAATCAATATCTTTCCACAGTAAAATCAGATGAACCAGCAAAAAGAACTCAGTGATATTAATTACTGTTACAATCAGGCTAAAAAATATAGCTATAGGATTAATAATAATTATCATTTTTGCCTCCTAAACTATCTGGATATGATGAGCTAAGCTTTGATATTTCTGGATCAGTTGTTGTTGATCGCCAATAAAGCAATATCGTTTGGAACCATCAGAATTAGCCGAAGCGATTTGTTTAAGCAATTCTTCATCGACCGCTTCTGGGCTGCCGCCAATACCGATACAATCTATTATCACACCAGCACTTTTGAGATTCCTGGCAACATCAACGGGGTTGCCACCGCCATTATGCTCACCATCGGTTAACATGATAATTCTCCTGATAACATTGGCATCATCAGGGATATTTGCTTTAGGTGAATCTGGTTCAATAAATATCCCTGTCAGCATCTGTAAGAAAAAACCATTATTGGCTTTTACTGGTTGATTAAATAAACAGCTTTCAGCAAGTTCAAGAGCGGCATTAAAATCTGTTCCATAACCGCCATCTTTGCCACTAAAAGCCATTTGTAAACTATTGAAGTTATCGCCAATAGTTACAAGGTTATGCAACACTTCAGCTATATCATAAAAACCAATAACTGCCATCTTATCTTGAGGATGATATTTATCTTTGATTTTTACAAGCTCATGAAAAGCTTTAATAGCAGCAACTTTTCTGCTGGGTTTTAGGTCTTCTTCAGCCATCGATGGTGATAAATCAGAAACTACGACAGTATGCTCTGTTTTATTAGCCTGAACATGGTTGGCAAATTCTAAATATTTCATAATTGTTTCCTTTTGAAATAGAGTTCGGCAGATAAATAATACCTGCCGAACTATTGATTAATAATTAAGCGGCATCTACCTGATTAGCATCACTGTTTGCAGAAATTTCATAGTTAATTTCCATCTCAGCAGTTTTACCGCTGGCATTATCACGAGCCCTGGCAGTTAATATACCGTTATTATCCAGCGAGAAAGTCACTTCAATTCGGCCAATCATATCTGGTCGAGCCGGTAAGCCTTCAAGCTCAAAATGACCTAATGGCTGACAACTATCTGCATCCTGACCATTTTCACCTTGCAGGATTTTGATGGTAACAGCCATCTGGTCAGGTTCGCTGAGCTTAAAGAGTTTGGTCTGAATCGATGGAACGGGAGTATCTTTGGCAAGGATTTCATTACAGATATCATTACCATTTTCATCCAACACCAACACACCAACAGAATGGCTCAGTATTTCATGCAAAATATAATCTGGTGCTGGCAGAACAACATCACCGTTGGGATAAGGTTCATTTTTGCGTTTATATTCCAGACGTCCAGCAAAAACCGCACCTAAAGCAGCTGCCACATGCGGTTCACAGCGACGAGAGACTTTCTTACCGGTCAACTCTTCAAGTTGTTCAATGATAATTGGCATCATGGCCCCGCCACCGACGGCATATACTTCATCGATTTGGGATATATCAAGATTTTTATCTTTGATAACCTGATTGGTCTTAGCCATAGTTTTTACCGCAAGATCCATCACCCAGCTATCAAACTGCTGACGGGTAATTGTCATTTGCAATTGTTTGCCCTGGCAGGATAATACTATCTGAGATTGATTCTGAATCGAAAGACTGATTTTCAGCTGTTCAATTCTTTGAGTCATCTCCTGATAAAAGATAGGATCTTGATCTTTTTGAGGTCTGAAACTATTTTTAACTTCAAATTCATCTAATAGCTTTTCACTGATACGGTCATTGAAATCTCTACCACCGATATTAGAGTCACCGCCGGTAGCTATAATTGTAAAGACATTACCTCTTGAACGTACAACTGTAACATCAAATGTTCCGCCGCCTAAATCATAGACTAAAGCAGTACAGTTATTGCGATCATGCAGTTTATTGCCTAAGGCAGCTGCGGTTGGCTCATGTGGCAGTAGAATTGCTTTAATGCCAACATTATTGGCTGCATCAATTGTCTGCTGCTTTTGCAAATCGCTATAGTTAGCTGGCACAGTAATAACTGCTTCATTGACGACCTGATCAGTTTTAGTTTCAATGCTTTCTTTGGCATCAGCAAGTAAGATTGCCAG
>JAEIOG010000209.1 GCA_016342495.1 Phycisphaerae bacterium | reverse complement strand
GCCAGAACTAAAGTTGAGTTTGGCGCGAAAGTTTCTATCAGTCTGGTCGATGGCTTTTGTCATTGCGATACGATTAATTTCGATAGTTATAATGAATCAACCGAGCTGATCGATCAAATTAAAAGTTATAAAGATCGCCAGGGCTGCTATCCTGAATCTGTCCATGCTGACCAGATTTATCGCACCAGCAAAAATCGTAAATTTTGTAAAGAGAATGATATTAGATTGTCAGGTCCCGCTTTAGGAAGACCATCTGCAGATAAAGAAAAACGCAAAGCGATTAGGCAACAACAATATCAAGATGAAGTCGGCCGGATTCCGGTCGAAGGCAAGTTTGGCCAGGGCAAAAGACGCTTTAGTCTGGGCCTGATAATGTCGAAATTAGCAGAAACTTCCGTGAGCACAATTTCACTAACGTTCATTGTGATGAATCTGGAGAAAATCCTGGCGGCCATATCTTTTTTTGCATATTATTTGTGGCTGTCTCTGCGACAACAACCCAAAACAGCCCACAATTACCACCCTAACCTGACAAACATGCCATGTCAATACAATGAAAATCATACAAATAAATATTTCCTGAACCATTTGTTGTATTATCCTTTCAGGGTACAATGGAATGGGTGGGGGTTGTGACCCAGGGCGTTGCCCTGGGCTATGATGTGCTAGCCCTTTGGGCTGATAAATTAATATGTGCATGGGTGTATAGTGTTATAGCCATAGGGGCTGGGGATTTGCCTGCGACAAAGGCTTTGGATTTTGTTTTGCAGATTGGGATGGAAGTTGGTATTATGAAAGCTGACGGATGTTTGATACGATAGGAATTAAACGGCATGGGCACCCGGCGATGACAAGGATAGAGTTAGCTACTGAACAGGAATAAGACAAGGCATGCCTTGTCTCTACAGGATTCAGCATGGGCATAGGTGTGGATGAGTGAGTTTGAGTAGTCAAATTCGCTGATGAAGTTAGCACGGCGTTGGCGTTTCGTGCTGTTATTGAAATATACAATTTTTATAAAAACACAAATTATGACAGAATTATTAGCACCAGTAAGAGATGAGATTTCATTCAGGGCGGCGATTGAAGCCGGGGCCGACGCGGTTTACTTTGGGTTGGGGCATCTTAATATGCGAGTTAACTCCAAAGGTATTGACCCGGATATGCTTGAGGAAATTGTCGGCGAAGCGCACAGTAAAGATGTAAAAGTTTATGTCACACTCAATGCTGTGATCTTTGATGAAGAAATAGAAACGGTTGACAAACTTTTAGGCCAATGCAAGCAAGCGAGTATTGATGCTATTATCTGCTGGGACCCTGCTGTTATTGAACTGGCACAGAAGCACGATATCGAGATTCATATTTCCACTCAGGCCAGCATATCTAATGCCAGAGCGGCAAATTATTATAAAACTCTTGGAGCAACGCGTATTGTTCCGGCTCGTGAGCTTTCTTTAGAACAAATTAAAACCCTCAAAGCCAACAGCAATGTCGAAGTTGAAGTTTTTGTTCATGGTGCGATGTGTGTATCGGTTTCTGGTCGATGTTTCATGTCACAATTTTTAGAAAATCGCAGTGCCAACCGGGGCGATTGCCTGCAGCCCTGCCGAGCCAATTACAAGGTTACTAATACCGAAACCGGTAGCGAGCTGGAAGTGAGTAATGGATATGTAATGAGTCCTAAAGATTTATGCGGGTTGCCGGTTTTAGATGAGATATTGGCAACTGGGGTGGATGCCCTAAAAATCGAAGGACGCAGCCGGTCACCAGAATATATCAAAATGGTTGTCAGTGTATATCGGCGGGCGATTGATGCTATTGAAGCTGGGAAGTTTGATGAAGCATTAGTTGAAGAACTAATGGCTGATTTGAAGAAGGTTTACAATCGCGGTTTTTCTGATGGGTTTTTGCATGGCAGACCGGGGCCACAGCAATGGGCTGATCGGCGTAACAGTCAGGCGACCGAAAAGAAATTATTCGTTGGCAAACTAATAAACTTTTTCCGTAATACCAATATCGCTCATTGTAAAATATCGTCAGGGGTGCTTAAAACCGGGGATCGGGTGCAAATTCATGGTTTTAAGACCGGCGTCTATGAAATGGTTATGGGAGAAATGCGTGATGATGATAGTAATGTGGTTACTGAGATGAGTAAAGGGAATGTGACTTTTCATAGTGAAAAGGTTATTCGGAGAAATGATCAGGTTTATAAGATTGTGCCGGTTGATGCGTGAGTCTGCAGATGGGCTTTATAGAATGATAACAGGATTTACAGGAAAACGATAATTTATTGTATTGCCCTTTCGTGGCGAGAAAAAGTGTGAACGCTGTTGGGATATGAATCCAATTATACAAATAACAGGCTGGATTAGTTTTGCGACAATTATCGCAATGGGGGGATATTTTGCCTATAACTGCATCAAAGAGCATCGTGGACGCGCGTTAAAGGTCGGAACGGGGCTGTTTGGTTCTATCGCTGCTGTGCTACTTGGCTTATTGCTGATTAATAATAGCATAAGCCTGAGCGTAATCGCTGGGGGGGTATTGCTGGTTTTTCTGGGAGGAATTATTCTGACACTGCCAACGGCTAAGCCTGAATTTATTGAGCGGGTGGGTGATGTAAAGCGGGTCGATGAACGCGATACGATGTTTGCCCGATTCTACCGCTTAAAACCTGACAGTAAGGAATATGAAGAATATTATCAACAACATCCCGAATTGAAAAATGATGATGATGAAATTCGTCAACTACAAGATATCTGCACGCCGGGAAGCAAAAGCTATAAGCCGGGGTTGGGGAAATTTATTGATGAAAAATTTGGGGAAATTCACGAAATAAATCAAAACTTAGATGTGCGAGAAACCGCCATTAATAAGCAAACGCTTAATCCTGTTAAAATTACAAATGAACTTAAACAGATGGCTTTGGACAATGGTGCTGTTATGGTTGGAATGACTAAGTTGAACCCTAACTGGGTATATAGCCATAATGGCCGTAGCGAAGGGGACTGGGCTAAGCCAGTTAAGTTAAATCATAAATATGCCATCGTGATTGCTGTTGAGATGGATCATCAGATGTGTATGAGTGCACCGAAGCTGGCAACGACCGCTGAGACGGCAATTCGCTATCATCAGGGTGCGGTAATATCTAATAAGCTAACAGATTATATACTAAGTTTAGGCTATCAGGCAAGAAGCCATATCGATGGCAACTATCGTGTGATGTGTCAACCTATTGCAGTTGATGCCGGCTTGGGAGAGTTAGGGCGTATGGGGCTGCTGATAACTGAAAAGTTTGGCCCACGTGTTAGATTAGCGGTGGTGACTACCGATCTGGAACTGATTGAAGATAAGCCAATCAGCTTTGGTGTGCAGGACTTTTGCGATATCTGTAAAAAATGCGCGAGCAACTGCCCTTCCGGTGCGATTAGTGAAAATGGTAAAGCCAACTATAACGGTATATTGAAATGGCAGATCGATATGGTCAAATGCTATCGGTTCTGGCGGATACAAGGGACTGATTGTGGGCTTTGTATGAAAGTGTGTCCGTATTCTCATCCTGATAATTTAATGCACAACAGCATTCGCTGGGTTATAAAACGAAATAAACTGGCGCGACGTTTGGCGTTGCTGGGTGATGATGTGCTGTATGGGCGTCGGGTAAGGGATAAAGGGAAATTGCCGGAATGGGTAGAGGAGCTGGATGAATAATGGATTGGAAAAAAAAAGCAAAAAACACTGGGCTGTGGCTATTGAAATATTTCAATCAGTCGCCACCAAAGTATGAACGGTGGGCGACATGGCTTTGGGTTGTTCTGGGCCTAGTTGCTTTCAACGATGCTGGGATAAACTTTTGGTTATTCATGATTGGGTTTTTATGGGGATTTATCCTTTTCGGTCTGGCAGCTGTTCATATTATGACTATCCGAATGATTCAACTTGCCGGGAAATGCTGTACAAAATATGAAAAACTCCAGAAATATTATCAATATCTGCCTGAACCTGCAAAAATTCAGCATAAACAATGGATGACTTTTCCCATCTGTTTGGTCATTGTTTCTGGCCTGATTTTTGCAAGTTATGATAATAAGCTACGGGTTAAATGCAGTAATCGTGCTTTGAACCGATTCGTTAATGCGAATATTGATGAGCTACCAACAGATAGTTCTGATTGTGAGCAGAACGCTGGAAGAATTGGGTTATTTTATATCAGCAAAGCTTATCGACTGGATGACTGCGTATTTTTGCAAGCTAATTCAGGATGGTTCAGCGACGAAGGATTGGTCTATAGCGGTAATTGTCAAGCAAAATGAGACAATTCTATTAGAAAATTAAGCTCTAATTTTTCACTTGTTTTGGGGGATTA
>JAEIOG010000208.1 GCA_016342495.1 Phycisphaerae bacterium | reverse complement strand
CCCTGAAAATCTACACCAAAACCGGAAAACTACCAAAACTAGCAGACATATCTGCTTCACATGGCTAAAGTGTTACTTAAATTCGGAGAAATTTAAAATTGAATAAGTTAGAAAAATATGGTTTTTGTGACCATTTTGCCAATCAGGCAGCTATGTACCCTGAACTAAACGCCGCACGAATTATTTCTCAGCATCGTGATCTTTATAAAATCGCATCTGAAAAAGGTGAATGTTTAGCTGAAGTTTCAGGCAAGTTTCGATACGAAGTAAGAGACGTTTCTGATTTTCCGGTAGTTGGCGATTTTGTCATGATCGGCGATAACACTGGCGATAACAGCCATGCCATTATCCATGAAGTGCTTATCCGAAAAAGTTCTTTTGAACGTACCGCTGCAGGCAAGGCCAATCAAAGCCAGGTGATAGCCTCCAACATCGACATCATTTTTATATGCATGTCCCTGAACAATGATTACAACCTGAGCCGCCTGGAACGCTACCTCTCAGCGGCATGGGACAGCAGAGCGACACCAGTTGTTGTGCTGACCAAGTCTGATTTGTGCGATAAGCCCGACGATGTATTGACAGAAGTTTCAGCTGTGGCTATTGGTGCAGAAATCATCATGACATCAAGCCATGACCAGGCTTCATATAATCAGCTATTGAATTTTCTGAAAGATGGCCATACTGCTTCATTTATCGGCTCATCAGGTGTCGGCAAATCGACCTTGATTAATTGTCTGGCTGGCCAGCAGCTGCTTGCTACATCTGAAATTCGCCAGGATGACAAAGGTCGTCATACCTCCACAAGGCGAGAGCTGCTGGTTCTCCCTGATGGCGGCATTGTCATCGACACACCCGGCATGAGAGAGTTCGGGGTGGAATCTATTGATTTATCTCGCACATTTGCCGATATTGATGAATTGATCAATCAGTGCCGATTCAATGACTGTTCCCATGCCAGCGAACCGGGATGTGCGGTGCGCAAAGCCATCGCAGATGACCAGCTGGATGAACGTCGATTTGAAAACTATCAGAAATTGCAAAAAGAAGCTCGCTATGTCGGGCTTAATGCAAAACAAATTGAAAAAGAAAAGCTCAATGATATGTTCAGTGAAGTTGGTGGCATGAAAAAAGTGAAGAAATTCATCAGGTCACAAAAAAATCGAAAGCTTTGATTAACAACTCCAAATGACTTTTCCATACCAGCCCATTACTACAACAGTAATGGGCTGCTTTAAACATGGCTGCTAACATTTACTGACTACACAGGGAAATCGCATGAAATTTTCATCCTTATTTGTGGCTCAAAATCGATACTAAATCAAAAAAGTTGACCTTGTCATCCCCGCGCAGGCGGGGATCCAGAAAATGCAAACTATGATTATGGCTCGAAAACTGGGGCCGGCGTCTACGCGGGAATAACACAATTAAATTTCATGCATAAGCCCTGTGACTACAGGAAGACTATTGCATTGACGTCAGACAACGGGTATAATACTGGGAGAATGCAGGGGGAAATATTTACAGAGATATGATAAGCTCAAAAATAAAAAGAAAGGAAATTCCATGAATAATAAAAGAATTGACCCAGACCATGAAGGTAGCAGCAGTGCATTAAAGACGATAGGACCATTGATGATTGTCATCGGGGGAATATTTGCAATCATTGGTTTTGTCAGCTTCTTTTCGGCATTTGGTGGCGGTGGTCCACCCAGGTATTTTTGGTGTGCTTTTATAGGAATGCCGCTTATCGGAATTGGCACCATGATTTGCAAATTCGCTTACATGGGTAAAATAGCCCGGTTCATGGCCGACGAAATAGCTCCGGTAGGCAAAGACACTTTCAATTATATGGCCCACGGCACAAAAGATTCGGTACGTGACCTGGCATCTGCTGTGGGTGAAGGCTTAGGTTTCAAAGATGCATCAGAAGAAAAATCAATATGCCATCAGTGCAATAAAGAAGTTGATAAAGATGCAAAATTTTGCCAGGAATGCGGAGCCGAACAGTTCAAACCAAAACCATGCAGCAGCTGTGGCCAAATCAATGACCCAAATGCCAAATTCTGCGATAATTGCGGAAATAGCTTTTAGCCAAAGCTTAAGGGATCCTCTAATAGATATAATAATCCTAAATAGCTACAATACAATATTGCATTGCAACAAAAACAATGGTATTATAACGGTGGTTTACTGTTCGAATATGATTTACAATCGCCAAATGTTGGCGTATGTTATTTTTTGTGCGCCGGGCATGATTTTATGCTCATGGGGTTAAAGTCCCCTGCGGGCTGTGATGAGCAGAACCGCAAGACGACAGCAACTGCGGTATCGTGAGGTATTGTGGGAAGGAAGCTTTAGTCAAAAGTTGGGCTGGACGAACAGAAACCGGATAAGGGAAGTAAAAATGAAATATGTCTTAATTTTTATTGTGATGATATTGATGGCAATATTATTATCACCATTATTTTTCGGTGAAGTAGTAGATGATGTGTTAGATTTAGATATTGAAGATGAATTTGTTGATTTCGATCCAAATGAATTAGTAATAGTAGTAATTAATAATTCTAGCCGTAACATAGAATTTTTATCGCTAATTGCTAAGGAAAAAGAAGTTGAATTTAATGACATTGACATTGGTGAAAAAAAAGAATATTATTTTGATCATCGAGGTAAATATGTTTTAGCAATAGAGGTAAGATACTCAGATCAAACCCATTATTCTCGTTCGTATGATTTGCATTGCGGGCAAAAGCTATTTATGAAAGAAATGTTTTTATCAATTGAGGATAATGGTATCGATTGGTAGGAATCATAATGTATGATGATCTGTAATAAAAGGTAATAAAAGGGGACAGTCAACTATAATAGGTGACTGTCCCCTATTTTTTGATGGTAATCTCATCAAGGCGACGAAGACATCCAGAAGGTATCGGAGAATGGTCTAACTCGACTTCATCAACAATTTCGTCCATGATATATTGTTTTTCACCGAGAGTTCTAATTATCTTTACCAAGAACCAATTTTCCTACGGTCTGACCATTTTCGTCAATAACCGTTATTTCCCAGTCTTTTAACTGCTCAAGAACAATGTCCCCATAGTGGTGCTTTAGCAAGTCCATAAGGTCATTGTATTTTATCTGTGCTTTTTTAGTTTCCATTTTGTTTCCTTATGATTTTTACTCATATCCTTGTTTGGCTATGCTCAAATGTTTAGCTTGCATATAGAGTGCTCCACCTAGTGCCCCAACAATTATTCCAAATAAGGGAATTACGAGCAAATACATGCTCAAAGAAATTAAGATTCGTCTGAGAAACAAATCCAAAAGCCCCTCACTTGTGAAAATCCAAATTCCTTCATAAAAACGTTTTATTGGAACATGGACGATTTGTATTCCCCAGTACAAAGACCAAATCAGATATCCACCAGCTATACACACCAGATATGTTGTGAGATTCGACAAATTGGCTGTATCTATACGAGATAGATCAAGGGTATCCCCAGTTGCAAGCATGTTTCTGTCGAGTAACCCTACATATATACCCAATATTAAGCCAACGAACCCAAAAAAATATCCAACGCCGATTTTTCCTTTACCATAAGAGCTAACAGCTTGTCGCTGCTCTTGTTCTTCAGCGATAACTGCGGCTTCCTCAGCGGCTACAACCTCTTCGTCTGGTATATCGCTACCGCAAAATCTACATTTTATCGCTTCATCTTTTATCTCTTCTGCACAAAATGGACATTTTTTCATAATCTGGTACTCCTATATTTTTGTTCGTTTTTTACAGCACGACCATCTCAGTGTTGCTCGATTCGCCTTCGCCTGTCACAATAGACTGCGATTATTTTTGATCAATACTTTTAGAATCACTCGTATTTACAGGAAAAGAAAATAGTCCAGTAAATGAATTCGGTATAAATACTTTATCCCCAGGATTCTTACTAATCGTGTCAAATCCATCAAGATATTTCTGCGCTGTTAGTAGTTGTGTCGCACCTTCCTGTGAACAACTTTCCGCAAGAGTGCTTAGATATTTGCGTTCTGCTTCTGTAATTAATGATAAGGCCTTGGCACGACCTTCTGCTCGCAGAATCGCAGCCTGCTTATCAGCTTCGGCTATCTTTATTTTCGCCGCCGCTTCTCCTTCGGCTTCAGAAATAAGCTTGCGGCGGGTCCTTTCAGCTTCCATTTGGAGAAGCATCGCTCCTGCAACTTTGTCATCTGTTTCAAGCGATTGAATCTCCACACGCGTGTACACAATACCCCATTTAGCTGCGGTTTTTGATAATTGGGCTGCAATTTTTTCGTTCAAATTTTGACGTTCGGACAATACTGCATGGGTGTGTTCAATTAGCTGTGTAAATGGTCTCAATAATTTTAGGCAGATTACGTTTCTGCCTTGATTTTCATAGCAT
>JAEIOG010000027.1 GCA_016342495.1 Phycisphaerae bacterium | reverse complement strand
TTGAGTTCGTATATGCGGAGTTTACAGCGGAAACCCAAGAAGGTGAAAAAGTTTTTCAATCACGAAAAAGTGCAATATGCAAAAGCGGGGTAATTCACTTGTTTAATTGCCGGAGTAATATCTAAGTCAGTTCCACCATTATTTGATACCGTAATAGTTTTAACAAGGCTCTGACCCAGAGTAAGAGTACCAAAGTCCATTGCCAGATCATCTGCCGCACCGACACTATCACTAACTGCTATCAGTGAAGGAGCCAGTTGGCCAATACCATCAAGATCAATTGTCGTAGCAGTATTCACACCGCCACTATTACTGTTTATAACAACACTATTGTTATCAATGCCAGCATTACCAGGGGCATAAGTTACATTAAAATTTTTGCTTTGACCATTTGCTAAAGTTATAACACCACTGCTGCCATCAGCTGGGACAACCGTAAATTCTCCAGCTGTAATGACACTGTTGATAACTAAATTTTCGCCACCATCATTGCTGATGGTAAATGTCTTTATTAGATTATCGCCAACAGTCAATGTTCCAAAATCCATCGCCAGGTCATCTGCCACGCCGACACTGTCACTAATAGATATTAAAGCAGGATCAACTTCCCCGCCACCGCCATCAGGGCCATCAAAAGTTAATGAATAAGTACCCGAAGAATTACCACCAGAACTACTGACCACCACAGTATAATTAGCTCCCTGGCTAACGTTAAATACTAATTTTGAATCATCTTGGCCATTATAATCATCATTTGAAGTAATCAGGTTACCGGAACCATCATAAACCGATAATACACTATCCAGATTTCCGTATACAGTAGTATCCAGATCAACTACCATTTCACCTCTGGCATCAGCAGTAAAATCAAAGCTATCGGTATCGGCACGCCTTTCCAGTAAACCCGAAATAACTTCATTAACCCCAACTGACTCAACAACGCTATAATCATCCCCGCCAATGCTTTTATAACCTAAATTTATCCCTAGCAAGGCCTCTGAATCACTTCTAAATGATAAGGTCAAAGGATCAATTGGCACAAAAGGATTCATAATAGCACTTGTGTCATTTACATGAGCCAAACCAAATGTATGTGCTGCTTCATGAGTTATTACATTTGCTAAATATTCGCTGAACACATCAACATCATCATTACTTGCCTCAGCAAACATTACCATAACTTCACTATAAACAAATCCATAATTGGTATCTGAACTATTCCCTACATCATAAGTCGCGCGGCCAATAACTGAACCTGGGGCATACCCTCCAGTCCCACCAATATATATAGTTGAAAATCCCCCTTCAGTGGGCTTTTCTTGAGTAACGGTAATATTGTACGCAGCATAATCTTCTTGTACAAACTGCATCACATTATTTATTGCATTAGCTTCCTGCCCACTAAAACCTAATCCTTCTAACGTAAATGGCGGCACATATACATAATTTCGATGTAAATCATAATCTGTTGGATAATTATTATACACTATCGCCCCATCAAAATCTAGGTACAGCACCTGCTCAGCGGAATCAAAGGCTGCTTCCTGCGAAGTTGCCATCCCAAAATCATCGGCTACAATCTCCGCCGCGTCAATAAAATCGGTACTTACACTTAACAATACCCGCTTATCTAATTGTTCCAGAACAAATTTATTCCCAGTTGATTTTCGCGACCGCACTTTTTTTCTTTTTCTTACTTCTCTGCTCTGTCTAAATAGCATTGCACATTTCCCTCATGTCCAGTCAGTACTAATAATTACTGCCACTCTAGTTGTTTTATATATACTCAGTATCAACTATCACATTCAGAAAACACCTATGCAAATTTTTTGCTGATATTAATTTAGGAAATATAAAAAGAATTGTTAAGATTTTCTGTTTATATCAATTGGCACACTTAAAGCGAGATTCCGCTACAAAAGAATAGGTATTTTGCTTAATTTTCAACAAAAAATCAAGTATTAAAATCAATAAAATCGATAAAAACCACATATATTACCACTTTTTTACCAATTTAGTTAATATACAAACATACCATCGTTTAAATCCCTTTTGCGATATAAATCTCCTGACCTGGTAAAATTATTGGCAATATAAGTAGAATACATAGGATAAGAGAAATAGAAGCAAGGGATTAACCCTGGCTTAAGAAATTATTTCTGCGCATTAAAAAAGCGGGCGATGAGAATCGAACTCACATGACCAGCTTGGAAGGCTGGAGCTTTACCACTAAGCTACGCCCGCAAATCATTGCAGAACTCAGATTGTAGCGTTCAATTATATTCTGTCAAGTACCCATCCCAAAAAAAATCGCTCTGCCAGCCCTTAACCTACTCAAAACGATAAAAAAAGGGGTTGCCAACCTTAACAGCGGACAACCCCTCTTAAAAACACATTAAAACTTCTATTTTCAATCAGAAACTTCACTCATGTCAATCCCAAGTGCATCGGCAACACCTTTGCCATATGCAGGATCCGCTTTCATACAGTTGCCGATATGGCGGAGTTTAATTTCTTTTGGAGCATCCCCCATGGCCCTGGCGGTATTGCCAAAGAGTGCTTTCTGTTGCTGCGGATTCATCATGCGGAACAACGCTCCCGGCTGAGAATAATAGTCATCATCATCGGCGCGATGGCTCCAATGGTCGGCTGCACCGTCAATTGCAAGCGGTGGTTCACTAAATTCAGGCTGTTCCTGCCATTGGCCATAACTATTGGGCTCATAGCCCAAAGTTCCACCATGGTTATCATCAACACGCATCGCACCATCACGATGAAAACTATGAAACGGACAGCGGGCCCGATTTACAGGAATCAGGTGATGATTTACGCCAAGGCGATACCGCTGGGCATCACCATAGGAAAACAGACGACCTTGAAGCATCTTATCTGGTGAAAAACCAATACCCGGCACAATATTAGCCGGATTAAAGGCAGCTTGTTCAACTTCGGCAAAATAATTCTCTGGGTTCTTATTCAGCTCAAATACGCCCACATCAATAAGCGGATATTCTTTGTGTGGCCAAACCTTGGTCAGATCAAAAGGATTGAACGGGAATTTAGCCGCTTCTTTTTCCGGTATAACCTGGAGTTTCATATCCCATTTCGGAAAATCACCTTTTTCAATACTTTCAAAAAGGTCACGCTGATGGCTTTCCCGGCACTTGCCTACAATCTGCTCAGCTTCAGCATCGGTCAGGTTCTTAATGCCCTGCTGAGTTTTCAAATGGAATTTAACCCAGAACCGCTCACCTTTGGCATTAATCATGCTGTAGGTATGACTGCCATAGCCATTCATATGCCGATATGAAAGCGGTATACCGCGTTCACTCATAGTAATAGTCACCTGATGCAGAGCCTCTGGCAAATTAGTCCAAAAATCCCAGTTATTGCGGGCGCTGCGAAGATTAGTCTTAGGGTCACGTTTGACGGCATGATTAAGATCGGGAAATTTTAGCGGATCACGAAGGAAAAATACTGGTGTATTATTACCTACCAGGTCCCAATTGCCTTCTTCGGTATAAAATTTCATTGCAAAGCCACGGATGTCACGTTCGGCATCGGCTGCCCCGCGTTCACCGGCTACCGTAGAAAATCGGACAAACATATCAGTTTTCTTCCCAACCTCTGAAAAAATCTTCGCCTTGGTGTACTGCGTAATATCATGTGTTACCGTAAAGGTACCAAATGCCCCGGAACCTTTAGCATGCATACGCCGTTCTGGAATTACTTCACGATCGAAATGAGCCAGTTTTTCCAGAAACCACACGTCCTGCAGCAACTGTGGCCCACGCGGGCCAGCGGTCATCACATTCTGATTGTCGCAGACGGGCGATCCGGCATTATTAGTAAGCTTCTTTTTGTCCATTGGATAAACTCCTTTTCCGTATAAAATTAAGATCAGTAGCGATACGTCAATATTATTCACCTTAGATGCCTAAGCAAATTGTTTGAACCCAGATATTTATATTATACCGTAATAAATCACCCGGTCAACAAGAAGGGCATTCAAAAACAAGTTATAAATACTTGCATATTTGCAGACAACCAATATGGACAAAAAACATTGTCATATTCCGTCATTTAAAACTCCCACAATGATTCGCTCTTGACAACTACCATTCCTACTCATAGAATCGGTTCCAAACAAAGTCTCATATATTAGCAAAAAACAAGCTTTCCTAAGTGATCTAGATATTTTTCAAAGCTTAGATGTTGCATTGGTCAATTCAGCAACCAATATAAAGATTAAAGAGAACTAACCTTATTTACAAAAAATATGGAATAATCAAATGATTAAACAAATTAAACTGGGATTATTATTACTGCTTTTAACTACAAATATGGTTTTTGCTTTATCAGCTCCTTCTGGCTTGATGTGTGAATTGATGGCCAACCCGCAAGAAACGACAATTCAGGATTCCAGCCCGGAATTTGGATGGATTGTTAATTCTGATGTCTCTGGCGATATGCAGCAAGCCTACCAGGTTATGCTTGCCAGCAGTTGTTCTTTACTGGATCAAAACAAACCCGACAAATGGGACAGTAAAAAGGTTGCCAGTGCCGATTCGGTAAATATATCTTATGCCGGTTCAGCCTTAGCAGTCAACCGATCCTATTTCTGGAAAGTTCGCATCTGGAATAATGCGAATGAACCTTCAGACTGGTCGTCGATTCAAGAGATCAAAACCGGGCCATCTCTTAATGGTTACCATACTGCCCGGTACAAACAAGTCTCAAGCGAAATATCGCCCATTACTATAAAAAAAATCCAAGTCGACCATTATCTGATAGATTTTGGCAAAGATGCTTTCGGATATTTGCGTTGGGATATCCCTCAAAGATTATTGTCAGAAAACCTCTCTGGTACAACCGTTGAATTTCATTTCGGCGAAAAGCTAAAAAATGGCTTTGTCGACCGTAAACCCGGCGGCACCATCCGCTATTATCAAGCCAAACAAAGTCTGGATGGTTCAGCCTCATATGAAATTCATCCGCCCGGAGTAACCCTTGGCATCGCAATCCCGGCTGATTTTGGCCGGATCGCGCCATTTCGATATGTTGAATTAGTCAATTGCCCATATCCGGTTACCCTCGGCGATTTCAAACAGCTCTCTGTTCATTATCCATTTGATGACAATGCGGCTTCTTTTGTATCTGACAATATAATTCTCAATCAAATCTGGCAGCTTTGCCACTATAGTATCAAACCGACCAGCTTCTGCGGCGTTTATGTCGATGGCGACCGTGAACGTAAACCCTATGAAGCCGATGCTTATATCAATCAACTTTGCCATTATTGCGTTGACAGGGAATTCACTCTGGCTCGTTATTCACATGAATATTTGTTGGAACATCCGACCTGGCCAACCGAATGGAAACAGCATTCTATTATGATAGCATGGGCCGATTATCTTTATACCGGCAATAGCGAATCTCTGGCTGAGCATTATGACAAGTTGAAAAACACTAAACTTCTTTCTCAGTATGCCCGAACTTCCGATGGTCTGTTAAATACCGCCAAACTCCGTGATATCGTTGACTGGCCTGTCACAGAAAGAGATAAATATGATTTCAAGCCCGTTAATACTGTCATCAATGCATTTTATTATCATACTTTGACTTTAATGGAAAAAATTGCCATCGTTCTTGGCAAAACAGAAGATGCCCGGATTTTCAGCCAGCAGGCCCGACAGGTTTATCAGTCATACCAGAGCGTTTTTTATGATCAAAGCACCGGTTTATATATTGATGGCCAGGACAGCAGCCATTCATCGCTGCATGCCAATATGTTACCTTTGGCCTTTGGCCTGGTACCTGAAAAAAATAAGGCAGCAGTTGTCGATTTTGTTAAATCAAAAAAAATGGCTTGTAGCGTTTATGCCGCCCAATATCTCCTTGAAGGTTTATATCTAGCCGGAGAGGAGCAGGCCGCTCTGGATTTGATTGTTTCTCAGGATTCAAGAAGCTGGTCAAACATGATCCGTGAAGGATCGACTATTACCATGGAAGCCTGGGGGATTGCCTACAAGCCTAATCAGGATTGGAACCATGCCTGGGGCGCCGCTCCTGCCAATATTATCCCGCGTTTCATTGCCGGCATCCGCCCTGTTCAAGCTGGTTTCGCCAAGGCATTAATTCATCCTCAGCCAGCAGCATTAAATCATTTTCAGATTAAAACTCCAACGATACGGGGCGAAATCACTGTAACAATGGACAGAAAAACTGACATTTGTACATTCAAAATGAATATTCCAGCTAATATGACTGCCCGATTTGTCCTGCCAAAAAACTGCGAAAGTTACACCAGCATCACTCTTGATGGCAAACCTGTAACACTCCAAAAGCAAGGCAAAATGCGTTTTATCGACCCATTGCCATCAGGGGACCACACACTGATAGCCCAATAGAACAAAATTAATTTGTGACATTTTAGCGACAAAGAGCAACCAGCAATGATCGAAAAAATCATATTTTATTGCGTCTGAATATATTTTCCAGGTGTTCAAACCGTGTATTATTTGGTATTTTTTTGCATTTTCCAGGTATTTTTGGAGCAAAACATGCCTTTTCGCACCCTTTGCCACCCGCGGTATATGAGCCTACGTGCAGAAATAGTTTTGTTGGCTGGGCCAACTAGCCCCGCAATTTTGCTAACAATTCTTTTATATCATCAGCATTATCAGTGGTCATAATCTGTTCCAGCAAAATACGCTGCCGATCAGTAAAGACCAAAGGTTGGCCATCGACATATTGATTTAGCCCGATGGTATCGTTTATACCACTTGTCAACTGGTCAAAACCGTCTTTTTCCTTTGCCGTGATACAAATATAACCCTTTTTTAAACAATTACTTACAACATCATCGCTGGTCAAATCAACCTTATTAATCACCACCAGAACATTCACATTTTCAGGCAAATCTTCAAGCTGTTTTTCGACCATATAGAGCTGATCGGCCCCAGCTACCAGCAAAATCAAATCCGCCTTTTCAATCAAATCATTAGCCAAAATCAAAGACTGCTGTTCTAATATATCATCGCTAGCCCGACGACCTGCGGTATCAACCAATCTATAGGCAAACCCTTGTATATCAACAACTTGCGAGGTCCAGTCTCTGGTAGTTCCTGCCAAATCGCTGGCGATTGAAACCGCTTTATTACCCAAAGCATTAGCCAAAGTGCTCTTGCCGGCGTTGACCGGGCCGACCAAAACTATCATGGGTGGGGCCAACAATTTTTTGCCAATATGGGCAGTTGCCAAAATATCTTTAACCTGCTCTTGTATTTCACCTAAATCATTATTTTCCAAGGACTTAATTATATCACCGGCCCACTGATACAAACCGGCTGGATACTGGTTGGCAACAGCTAAAACCGCCTTGGGAACCAAAGCTTTAGTTATATAATACTGAAGCTCTGACTCGATAGATTCATTTAATATAAGCTCTTTATTATCAACAACTTGTGCACCGTAATTTTTCAAAAGAATCATAAGCCTCTGAATAATCCGCATCCCGCCATGGCAATTAATATCAACGGCATTAAGTCCCGGTTCATAAGCGACAACAACCTGATCCAGAGTTTCGTCTCCATCACGTAAACTACCAAATAATAGAGACTTACCACTCAAAAGCGCATCAGTATCCAGTTGCCCGGCAATAGGGATAAATATTTTTTTCAGCATTAGCATACTATCAGGACCATCAATCCTGACAATAGCAATTCCACCGGCGGCGGCGGCTGTTAATAAAGCACATCGACAATTCATATAAAACCTGTAAGTAAAATTAATAATTAAAATAATTTAATACTTTAGCATAATACACGGTATTGAATCAAAACAAAATATTTGGTATTATATAAAGATGCGATTTCGTGAAAAATAAAGGTTTCAAGGAAAATAGCTTTGGAGAATTATAATGAGGAAAATGTTCAGGTATCTACTTATTAGCGTGGCTATTGGTCTATTGGTAAACATTTCAGTTCATGCAGGGCCAGGTGAGCCATTACATAACGACATCTCGGTCTATCTTGCGCGTGATATGATTTTGGCAAATCCTGATATAATCATAATCGATGTTCGGGAGCCTCAGGAATATTGCGGGACAATAGGCCATGTGCCCGGGGCGATGAATTATCCGCTTAATAGTGGTTTTCTTGCGGCAAACTATCAGGATTTTAATCAAGATGATATTATCCTGGTAATATGCCAGAGTGGCTATCGAAGCAATCTGGCTTCCAACTTTCTGGATGGTAAGGGGTTCCTTAATATCTATGATATCGGAGGCGGGACATCAGCTTGGTATCAAAATTTCCCAACAGTTGGCTGTGTCGATAGCGATATGGATGGCATAAATGATGACCTGGATAATTGCCCTGCTGTTTTTAATCCGAGTCAGGGTGAGATAATCGGCTTAGCTGACTTTGCGGTTTTATCGCAAAGATGGCTGGATGGCGGGGTTGATATTGATGTCATGCTGGCTTTCTTTGCTAACTGGATGATTGAGACGAATTGATATTTTGTTGCTATTGGTTTAGAGTTAAGAAAAGTAAATTATTAAAAAAGGCCACACTCTGTATTAAGAGTGTGGCCTTTGGTTTTATGAAATATTTTGGTTAGCTTTTAGCTTCTTCGGTTTGGACACCGATCTTACCAAAGAAGTTAAACAGGATAACCGTAGAGACCGCTGCGACAGCCAGCATCGTTATTCCCCAGCCAGTGTTGCCATAGAGGAAGTTACCAATGGCGAACAGTGAGCTATAGATAGCGACACAGCCAAAGAATACACAAAGGATCTGGATAGGCATTTTCCAGTCGCCAATACCATTGGTAGAGTCGATGTCTTCGCCATCAGCTTTGGCTTCGGCGACGACTTTCTTCCAACCAGGGCCACCCGGCTGACAGATTTTGTAGAAGCTGCGTAATTTAGCTTTGTCAACAGCAGGCGTAACGAAGGTTGCCAGAATCCAAGCGATAGTAACAAAGATGACACAAACCAGAAGCTGGACTGCAAAAGTCAAACCAGCAACTTTTGATTCATAGACATAGATTGCATCGCCCTTGATAATAGCCTTAACATCTTTGCCATATGTACCAACGAAGGTATTGAAGTCAGCGAACCATGCAGGAGTATCCGGGCCATCTTTTACCACGGCAACGGTCATGCCATATTTAGCATAGTGACGGTCAAATGCAGTCTTAGCTTTGTAGGCAATTGCATCAGCTTCAACCAGTGCTTCGCGAGCAGCGACAAGAGCAGGGTCTTCATAGGTTTTTGCAGTTTTAAGAGCCAAGCCATGAGCAACTAATGCAGCGTCGGAAGCTTTAGCTGTGGCATCTTTTGCAGCATTAAGTTCTGCAAATTCAGCAACGACAGCTTCGTAAGAAGTAGCTTTGGGAGCTTCTATTTCGTCAGTTTTGGCTTTGGCGATTTCGTCGGCGATAACCTTTTCGACATCTTCTTTAGATTTCACCTGGTAGACATATTCAATATTGCTTTTAGCCTTAACCTGAGCCATCACAGTAATAGAATTATTGTGGTCGGTTTCGGCTTTATTGGCCGCATCAAAATCTAAACGAGCCAGATCACGAGCCAAAGGATCTTTTTTGGCTTTGCGCCAAACAGAAACTTTATCAGCAGAAAGAGCAGTCAGTTCATCAGTTTTTTTACTACCAGATTCTATGCTAGCAGTAATATCGGCAGTCAAAGCCGGATCATCAATTTTGAAAACCTGAGCTTTAACCGAAGAGCTATCGACATACCATTTCAATGTGCCCTGTTCGCCAACGCCCAGCACGATCCAAAAAGCTACAACGGTTGCGACAACCATAGCGACAATTTCGGTCCAGGCATTAATACGCCACCAGAACCAACGCATAATATAGATAGCACCGGTACCGGCACCACTTAGAAGCAGGATTTTGAAAGCCTGATTAGCATCTTCCAGGAAAGTCAATGCAAAGAAAGCGGCAATAACCATAAGAATGACAGTAACGATACGGCCGACACCAACAAGTTCTTTTTCGGAAGCTTCAGGTTTGATAAAACGTTTGTAGAAGTCATTGACAGCATATGAGGAACCCCAGTTAAGATGAGTTCCGATAGTTGACATATATGCAGCAATCAGCGAAGCAACAACCAAACCAAGAAGACCAGGACCAAGTTTGGAGATCATAACCGGGTAAGCGATATCTTCTTTGAGGTAAGATGGATCGATACCGGGGAACTGAGCTTTGATGGAAGCTAAGTCAGGATAGAGAACGATCGAAGCTAAGGCAACGATAATCCATGGCCAGGGACGGATAGCATAATGCATGAAGTTAAAGAACATGGTCGCCCCGATTGCGTTCTTTTCATCTTTAGCGGCAAGCATACGCTGAGCGATATAGCCACCGCCACCGGGTTCAGCACCAGGATACCATACAGCCCACCATTGAACAGCGACAGGAATAAGGAGCATAGGAACCCAAGCCAGCCAGGTAGAGAAATCAGGCATCCAGCTAAGTTTACCAACAACATCAGTATGAGTTAAGAGGTTTGACAGGCCACCAATTTCAGGTTGACGACAAGCAACAATAGCGGCATAAACAGCACCAAACATGGCGATTGAATATTGGAAGAAATCAGCCCAGATACAGCTTTTAATACCACCAGCGGTAGCATAGATAACTACGCCAACAGAGCCAACGACAACAGCAACCCATGGTTCGACATCAAAGATAACCTGGCCGATTTTGATGGCGGCCAATGTTACTGTACCCATAATAAGGCAGTTAAAGAACACACCCAGATAAAGCGAACGGAAACCACGAATGAAAGCAGCGGATTTACCACTGTAACGCATTTCGTAGAATTCCAGATCGGTCATAACCTTGCTTCGACGCCAAAGCTGAGCATAGATAAATACTGTTACCATACCAGTAATAAGAAAAGCCCACCATCCCCAGTTAGCAACGACACCACCTTCACGGACCATACCGGTTACCAGGTTTGGGGTATCACAAGAGAAGGTACAGGCAACCATAGAGACACCCAAAAGCCACCAAGGCATGGAACGGCCACCAAGGAAGTAGCCTTCGGAATCTTTGGCAGATTTCCGGGCAACGAACAGACCGATACCAATAATTGCCAGGAAGAAGGCTATAATGATGACCCAGTCAACATTCGCTAATTTCATAGCAAGCATTTGTAAATGCATACAATAACTCCTTAAAAAAAAACATGAGTTTACGCTATTAATTGTGGGGACAATAGCAGGGTAATAATACCTTAAGGAAACACTGACGGCAACTATAAAATTGATAATTTCAAATAGTGGCTTGCGAGTTTTTTTTGATAATCATAATTTCTAACAAAAAAACAAAGGAAAGCGGTAGCGACCCGCTAATTCCTGCCCTAAACACTCACTAACCCCAACCAAGACAAGGCATGCCTTGTCTCTACACCTGTTCCACCCATCCGACACTCCGCAATAATGCCGCCACCCATTCGGGTCTGTAAGGCCAGCATAACATAGCTCAGGGCAACACCCTGGGTAAAGCTGGGTAAAGCCCACGCCACTCTTTTCAGGCCTGTAAGGCCGACATAATTCCTTGGGATTGATTATATTGCCCTTACAGGGCATAAAATGGGCTTTGACGTTCTATCCCCAGGGCGATGCCCTGGGCTAAAATATACCGCCCCTTCGGGGCTTCTGTCCATCTCCAACAAACATCGCCCAACGGCAGCGACCCGCTAACCTTGATTTTCGTCCAGAAAATAATCTCGCACACAGCAAACAATACAGGTTTAATTAGGATTTGCCAGAGAGTATAAATTTTGCTATGCTATTAGGTTAGTTGTATGAAAAACATTGGAAAAAATAGAAAATAAGCTGACATATATGGCAAAAAAAGGTAAGAAAAAGGAAAATAAGGCGGACAAACCCTTTAGCCCGCGGATAAATAATAAAAAAGCCCGGTTCAATTATCATTTTATTGAAAAGCTGGAAACGGGAGTTGTGCTGGAAGGCACTGAAGTTAAATCCTTACGAAATGGCAAAGCATCGCTGGACGAGGCCTATTGCCGCATACGTGGCGGCGAGCTTTTTTTGCTGGAATGCAATATATCTGAATACAGTCATGGCAATATCTATAATCACGTTCCTAAACGTCCCCGGAAGCTGTTAATTCATAAAAGACAGATTCGCCAGATTGAGATTAAGCTCAACCAAAAGGGTCTAACTGTAGTTCCGACAAGGATTTACTTCAATGACCGGGGTTTAGCTAAAGTTGAAATAGCTATCGCCCAAGGAAAAAGTCAATCCGACAAACGAGATAAAATGAAGTCTCAGCAGCAAGAACGCGATGTCAAACGGGCAATGAGCAGATATTAACATATTTTCAGTTTATTTCTGTTTTTATACATCAGGCAGACATATCTGTTTCGGTGCTTACTGGTAACCAAACGGTGACAGTAGTGCCTTTGCCACTTTGGCTTTGAACATTGATTGTGCCATTGTGATTATCAAGAATTTTTTTAACGATGTCCATTCCCAGGCCAATACCAAGGCCGGGGGCTTTGGTGGTAAATAACGGTTCGAAAATGCGGGGAAGAATATCTGCATCGATACCATGGCCATTGTCAATAATTTCGACAATTACCCCCTTATCTTTTTCATATACATTGATAATCAAAGCACCAGAATTATCCATTGCCTGGATAGCGTTTTGGATCAGATTAGTCCAAACCTGATTGAGCTCATCTTCGATAGCACTGACCACTGGTATGTCGCCAAAGTAAATTTCAAGATCAATATCATTTTTGATTCGATTCTGGAACAAAATCAGCACGGTTTCGATGCCATCACGGACACAAATAGGTTTTTTCTGGGGAGATTCCATTTGCGAATAATCAATATGAACATATTTTTTGAGAGCCTGAATGATGCGGGAAGCTTTACCAACTGCAATTTCTATAGTATTGCAACAGCCAAAAATATTGGCGATATTGACAATGCCAGTCATCATTTCGCAAGCATCAGGAGATTTTAATAATCCAATATATTGTTGCCAACTATCTTGCAATTTTAAATCTATAATGAAACTAGCTATTTCATAACAGTTGGTAATGTCAGCATTTTCGAGTTGTTGGGCTATTTCGATTCTACTTTGCCGAATGAGTTTATAAGACGGTACATTTTTATCTATTTGTTTGATAATACTTTCACTCAACATCATTCTAAGCAATGGGCCATTGTCAGCACAAAACCATCTTGATAAATCATCGATACACTCAACTACGTCGTTCATATGATGATTGACCACGCTATTGCAGGCACCAATAGCACCTAAAGGGGAATTAATTTCGTGAGCAATACCGGCTATGAGATTACCAAGGACAGCCATCTTTTCCGAAAGTATCAGTCGGGTTTGCGCCGCCTTTAGTTCCTGAAAAGTTTTTTTGAGATATTTATTTTGTTTATCAAGCTGTTCAGTTCTTTTCTTGACTTTTTGTTCAAGAGTTTCGCTATATTGTTTTAATTGATAAGTTTTTTTATTTACCTGAATACGCAGAGCAAAAACAAAAGTCCATGCAATAATACCAATTAAGATAGAGACAAGAAAAGCGTACATTACCCACTGTGGGACAATATTGTGGTCTGCGGGGCCATCCATGCCATACTCTTGATATAAGCTATGATAGATCGAATTCTGATCAGCTTTGTATAAAGCAAGCCTTATATCCAGTTTATTTACTAATTCATTATTTTTCCCTTTAGGAACAGCAATGCCGACATTGGTAGGATTAAAATAGAGGCCTGAACTTTTGAATCCAGCCCAAAAATCATCATTGCCGGTAACCATAGGCCCAACAATAGCAAAAACTTCATTACGACGTCCAGCTTGAATGGCGAGTTTATGAGATTTGAAATAAACTGGTTCATATTTCAATTTAAATCTATCGATATATTTAATGAAGCCATCAGCATTGTTATCATTAATAACCAGACCAATTTTTTTACCATTGAGGTCACGAATAGCATTCAAATCAATATCATCAGGGATATAAAGTTCAGACCACATCATATACAAATCGTTTTCCAGAAAATCAAGGCTTTCCTGTCTTGTCGCGGTGATCTGCATACCAGGTAATATATCAATCTGGCCAGCAATCAGCATATCGAAAAGTTCAGCCCAGGAACCATTGACCCATTGCAGTTGAATGTTTTCGTCTTCTGCTGCAGCTTCGAGGACTTCAGCTGAAAAACCAACAATTTTGCCATCTTTATCCATGTACATAATAGGTGGAACATTGGGGATACCAGCTTTGTAGACTTTATTGGATGAAGAATCATTATTTTGACTTTGCTGACCAAAAACAGATGAAGGTGAGATAATAGAAATAACAATAAAACTCCAATAAATTAATAATACCCTCAAAGGGAAAATCGTATATGCTTGAACAGCATAATCATGTTTTTTATTTCTTTGTAATTTATTCATATTGAAATTCCAATGCATTGATTATACCCAAAGGGTATGATTTTATCTGAAAGAGTCAACATTTAAGTTTTGTAGGATATAAGCTTATTGACAATAAAACGGAAAAACTTAATTGTTATGAGTATATTTGGTAAAAAACCAAAACTTCCACATGCCTGATTCATACTCGGTAATTATATGCCTTTATTATTAAATAATGCTATTTTAAGGAATGAAAAAACCCTCCAAAATCAAATTTGGAGGGTTTTTATTTTAATTCTTAATAATCTCTTATAGCGACAGGACATATGCGGCAAGGTCTTTTAGTTCCTGTTCGGTCAGGTGCGAAGTTTTCCCATGCTTATCTTCAGGGTTAAATTTAGTTAAGACATCCATAATCGAAGTAGCAGCACCATCATGCAGATATGGAGCGGTGCGCCAGACTTCAGACAAAGTTGGAGTATCCAAAGGTACACCTAAGTCGACGCCATAAGTTGTATGCAAATCATATTTTTTCATATTGGTATGATATTGACCATCATGACATTTGATACAATAAGCCTTTTCAAAAACTAATTTACCACGTTTAGCCGCTTCAGAGAGTTGACCATTTACTAAATAGGGGCTAGGCAAAGGCTTAAGTGAAATCAGGAAAGCATCAATCGCCTGGGCATCTTCTTCCGGTCTTTGGGAAAACTGGATATACTTAAGTCCAGCCCGGACAGCAACTTCAGCACTGGCACGAATACCAGTAATCATAGAAGGTGGGGTTGCATGAGCTAAAACAAGCGATTTAGCATTCTTTGGATTTGAAGCACCATCATTCATTAGATCCCAGTTGATGCCATCAGTACGGACATCAGGATGACAGCTGGCACAGCTAAGCCATTTTTGATAGCAAAGATTGGCATCATGGAACAATCTTTCGCCTTTGCGAATTTGCGTAACAGGTTTGTCGGGTCCTAAAGGGATTTCTTCAGTTTTATAAGTTTGAAGATCAACAAGAGCTAATGAGTCAGAGAAATATTGAGTAGCATAAGCGACATTACCGATAAGAGCCAAGCCTCGGGGGCCATTACCTTCGAGATTGACGCGTTTACGCAGGCCCTGCATATAAGGCAGATAATTCAATGGATCGGCGATTTCACCCTGGTCATCTTTAACGACAGTATCCAGTTTCGCATGCATAGCCAACCGGTCAATAACATGGATTTCATGGGTGCCGGAAATTGTGACGGCTATATACTTGCCATCATCGCTGCATTTAACTTTATAAGGATTTGCCGCACCAAGTTGGACATCATCAAGCAGAACGGTTTTGTAAAGCTTTTGATCAGCGACATTAATGGCACTAAGGGCATTGGTATCAATCCACCCGCGTTCAAGCTGAGAAGTCGGGACATTGTAACGGGCTAAGATGTGAGTTACATAAACGAATTTACCATCAGGAGATATATCTAAACCACGTAAGTCGACGGCACCATCGGGTAAATCAATACGTTTAACTTCTTTGGCGGTCTGGGTATCAATAACAGAGACGCAAGCTTCAACAGTAAAATCCATGCCATCATCATCAGCAGCAGGGGCAGCAGGCCTTCGGGGAAGATGGTTAGCTACGAAAAGCCAGCGGCCATCTTTGCTTAAGACCGAGGCATAAGGTTCGCGTTCGACAGGAACTGAAGCTTTAACTTTATTATTAATCAGGTCAACAAAATCAACATTATCATTAAAACGATTGCACACATATAAAGTTTTGCCATCGGCACTCAAAGCCGGGGCGATTGGGCTATAGCCAACCTTGATTCTTTTGAGGATATGGCCGGTGGCAGTATCGATAATACAAACACAGCCATCAGACTGACCAGTAGTAACATAAAGAGTGTTGTCATCGGCAGAGATACAAAGATCATTAACAGAGGCATCTAATGCAATTGATTTGGTTATTTTTTTGGATTTCACCTCAAAAACATCAATTTTTTTGCCTTCATATTGAGCAATATATAGCTTAGTTCCAGCAGAATCAGAAACCAGTCTGGCCGGGGAAAGATATAGGATTTCTTTTGAATCAGGAGCAATCTGCCCAGTCAGAGAACGAGCAGTAAAAAATATAGAAGCTACAATCGCTACAGGTAAAACGAAACATATTAAACGACGCATCTTAATTCCCTCTTAAAAAAATCTTATTCCTGTTTTTGAAATATAACAAAGGTTGTCGTGTCACTTGCGATTCACGTTATAGTTTGGTTTATTTAATTAAATCATAGCCCATGCGTTGAGATATAATCGCGGCGTGGGACATAACTATCTGGGCAACACGGTCAAAATCCGTGACTGGCAAACGATAAGAAGGTCCGGTAGTCCATAGTGCAGCGACGGGGAACCCATGCTGATCCATGATAGGAGCACCAACACAATGAGCGGCCTCGACTTCTTCTGCTTCATCGGTAGCATAGCCCCGCTGGCGAATTTTAGCTAATTCTTGACGCAGAGCATCTTTATCAGTAATGGTTCTTTCATTAAAACGTTCAAATACATGCGTTTCGAGGATTTTTTCCCGGTCTTTTTCAGGCATAAAGGCAAAAATAGCTTTGCCAGAGGCACTGCAATGCAGCAGGAAGCGGGTACCAGGATCAACCATAAATTTAAAATGATGGGTGCCAGCGATCTGCTCAAGAACAACTCCTTCATCTTCAAGAAGTGCACCAAGCAAAACAGTTTCATGGAGTTCATTACGCAGTAACCGCATGACATCGCGTGACGATTCAATAAGATTTTGTTCAGAGACCGCAGCATATCCAACAGCTAAGAGCTTGCGGCTGAGGGCAAAACGTTTATTATCTTCATTCCTAAAGAGATATCCATGACTGAGCAATGTCATAGAAATCCTAAAAACGCTGTTTTTAGGCAACTTGAGCCTGTCGGCAATTTCGCTAAGACCCATGCCGTGAGCATGGCTGGACAGCAATTCCATGATTTTTAAAGCTCTTTCAAGATTAGGGACATGGTATCTAGAGGTATCTTTGGCAACTTCAGTATTAGGATTGTTGTCATTTTTATTTATCGAGGAATCAACCATTAAAGCTTTCCTTAAAAACATTATTAAGTAGCAAATTTATTATTAAGGCAGATATTGTACCATATCTCAATCACCAGTCTATATCTTAAAAGATATATTTATTGAAATTGGTAAATTATCCTGATTTTTTGTGATTTTTTGTTTTTTTTTCATAAAATTGGACTATTCTATAATATATCTCGATTTAAAAAGGATAAAAAAGGCAAATATTAGTTTGATATTGTCGATATAATAAATATTGATACGTGACAATTGGGTTTTAAGGGCAGATATGGATATTCTGACTGACCTCAATTTCACACAAGTAGTTATAATAAAAAGAGTTATGGAGCGTATATATGTCCGGCAATTTTGTTCCTGGTGAAAGATTTCCCAAAGTAGTGGAAAATCGTATAAAAGAATGGCAAGATTCAGCAAAGCATGAACCTGCCCATTTATCTGGCGGAACAGAGATAGACTATATAACTATCAGCCGCGAGGTAGGCAGTGGTGGAGCCGAAGTAGCAAAAATTCTTTCGGAATTGATGGGTTGGGGCCATTACGATAAGAAAATTCTAGATTTCATGGCAGAAAACTTTGGCGTGCATCAAGATGTACTGCAAACCGTTGATGAAAAGACGCGTGGCTGGATTCAAGATACTATGAGCATCTTCTTTAGTGGTAAATCCAGCCGCCATATGGATCAGTACAGTTACTATAAACACCTGGTTGAAGCATTGCTGGTTATCGCCAAGCATGGCAGAGCGATTATCGTAGGTCGTGGCGCTGGCCATGTGTTACCCAGAAAACGCGGATTAAGCGTACGAGTAACCGCTCCTTTTGAACTTCGAAGCCAACGTTATGCCCGAGAAAATAATATCAGCTCGGAAAAAGCGATTATCGAAGTAAAAAAAGCTGATAAAGAGCAGCAAAAATTCATCAAAAGTTTTTTGTATAAAGATGCATTTGACGCGAAATATTTTGATCTGGTCTGCAATACGGAAAAACTGGCCCCTAGAGCAGTAGCAAAGCTGATATGGCGGGCTTTTGACCTTCGAGTATCAGGCGAACAAGAAGATCAGGAATAATATCGCGAGATGTCGGTCAATTTGAAAGTTAAAAACTAACAGTGACACACAGAGATACGCAGTATAAAAGTTGTGGTGTTTGCCTGCGCGGTAAACGGCAATTTAAAATGTTAGTTTTTTCCAGCATGGGCATAGCCCATCTAAGCTCCTAACCCAAAAAAGCATTTCTGATTAGTTATTGGGCATTATCCGGTGCATCAAGGAATTTTGTTTCATATAAATTTTTCTTCTATTATGTGCATTTTACGCTAAAAGGCGACAAAAATACCATTTCTCTTCATTTCATGAAAAAATCCACAGGTTTTCAATATTTAAGCATCAAGGCTGTATAAGTAAGTACCGATATAGGCTAATAAGGAATCATTGGGGGGCCAATGACCGGTAAAAAAGTTATTGGACTTACCGTAATTACTTTCCAAAAATGATTCATATGAATACTCAGATTAATCAGTAAATATCACGAATTTCGTTTCTAATGAAGCAGAAAAGCTTGATAATAGTAATGATTGCGGGAAAAGCAGAAAAAATAATGGTAACCATAAATAGAATGACCAGTTTTTCGTTCTTAATTTATGGGAAAAATATCCATTTCTTCTGGACAAAACATAAGCGTTAGATTAGATTCTTAACGAATATAAATTGAACTGGTAACTCCACATGCCATTAATAGAGAAAGTTTAAGGCGTATGGGTAATATATTACGATTATAACGTTAGCATAATTCAAGCACAAGCGTGGGTATGTCTCACCTTGCAATAGAAGAAATTATGTAATCAAACCAGATTACCAACAAGACAGGGCCGCCCAACAGAGTAGTAGGTGGCAAAAAACGAATCAGAATAATATGACACGGAGTTAAACTTATGGCCGACACTATTGAAACGTTTGTCGCCAAGCTAAAAGAACAGGGTGTTCAGTCAGGTCAGCGACAGGCCGAGGATATCCGCAATGAAGCTTCCAAGAAAGCCGAAAGCATCATTGCCCAAGCAAATCAGCAGGCAGAAAAAATTGTTGCTGAGGCAAAAACTGAAGCTGAGAATCTGATTAATCGCAGCAAAACAGAATTAGAACTGGCAGCCCGAGACGCAACATTGAAATTGCGTGAAGCTTTAGAAAAAACAGTTCAGTCATTAATTGCCGAATCGGTTGATCAGCAACTGGACAATAGCGATTTTATTCGTGATATGATTGAAAAAATAGTCATGGAATATGTCCAAAGTGATATAGCCGGAACAGGCAATGTAAAAATTGGCTTAACTAGCGATGTCCATAAACAACTAGTAGGCTGGGCTATCAAGAACTTAAACAAGATGGTTCACGATGACCATAAAGTATTAGATTTCAAGGCAACACTGCGCCAAAGCGGTTTTGAATTCAATTTCAGCGGTGCTACCATGGAAGTTACCAAAGAATCCGTAGTGGAAACATTAATGGAATTAGTTGGTCCAACTCTTCGCCAAGCACTAGCTAAGTAATCAGCTGGAGAATAAAATGTCAGGTAATAACTATTATTTATTAGCTGCTCTACCTGGTTTAGGCCAGCTCGGAGATCCGTTACCAATAACGATGGGAGAGTTAATCGGTAAGTCAGAAGAAAGTTCTGGCTGTGCCGAGATGCTATGCGCATTGTTTTTGAGTGATGATCTTCTGGTTCGTCAGGGATTTTTGTCCGGCGAAATAGAAACACCTCAACCGATTGTATTAACTGAGCTACAGGTTCGGAATGAAGCTCCACTACCAGAGTATTTGGGTATAGTCGACGAAAAAGACGCTACAAATCCAGATCATCTCTGGGGCAGCTATTATCGTTATATTTTTGAACTGGCAGAACGATATTCCAGTCAATTTTTATCCGAATGGGTACAATACGAAGTAGCATTGCGAAATGCATTGGCAGAAGCCAGAGCTAAATCACTGGGGCTGGATCCACATAATTATCTGGTGGCAACTGAACTTGCCGACAATTTTGTGGATTTCACTCGTTTGGTGAATGAATGGTCTGGGGCAGCAGACCCATTGTCAGGTTTACGAGTTCTGGATCAAGCCAGATATAAATGGCTGGTCGAAAATGATGACTGGTTTAGTTTCAGTGATGATGAAATTATCGCCTATGGCGCCAAGCTGTTATTGATGCAAAGATGGCAGCGACTTGCGGAAAATAAAGAAAGTTAAGTTAAGTTAAGTTAAGTTAAAAATTGCCGAGCTAGTCATTTAAAATGACAACTCAGTAATAAACAATATAAAACACTAGCGAGGATAAACCAGTGAAAGGTAAGATCGTAGCAGTATCTGGCAACCTGGTAGTTGTAGACATTCCTGATCGAGTAGTACAAAACTCGATAGGCTATTGTCTGCGTGAAGACGGGGCAAGGTTGTTAAGTGAAGTAATTCGTATTCGTGGAAGCGTAGCGGATTTACAGGTATTTGAAGAAACACGTGGATTGAAAGCAGGTGACATCGTTGAATTTCAGGAAGAGATGTTATCGGTAACCTTAGGCCCGGGATTATTAGGTCAGATCTATGATGGTCTGCAAAACCCACTACCTAAACTTTCAGAAAAAATTGGCTTTTTCCTGAAACCTGGTAATTATATCGAAGGTTTGGATATGGTCAAGAAATGGGACTTTACGCCAACAGCTAAGATCGGCGATATTGTTATTGCTGGTGATGCTATTGGTACGGTTCCAGAAGGTATCTTTAATCATAAAATCATGGTGCCTTTTACCCTGAAAGGCAAGGCTACAGTCCAAAGCATTGTCGAAGCCGGTTCATACGATAATAGCCAGGAAGTTGCGATTATCACCGATGCTGAAGGCAATGGGATTTCGGTAAAGATGAGCCAAAGCTGGCCAGTCAAGAAAGCCTTGAATGTTTCTAAGAAACGTTTGATGCCTGTGGAGCCATTGGTAACCCAGCAACGAATTATCGATTCGATGTTCCCGGTTGTCCGAGGTGGTACATTCTGTGTCCCTGGGCCTTTTGGCGCGGGCAAAACAGTTTTGCAACAGTTAATGAGTCGTCATGCTGATGTTGATATTGTTATTGTTGCAGCTTGTGGGGAACGAGCAGGTGAGGTTGTAGAAACCTTGCGTGAATTTCCTGAGCTGAACGATCCACGAACCGGCAAGAGCCTGATGGAAAGAACGATTATTATCTGTAATACTTCTGCGATGCCTGTTGCAGCTCGTGAAGCATCGGTTTACACCGCTGCGACACTGGGTGAATATTATCGCCAGATGGGTTTGAATATCTTGATGCTGGCGGACTCAACATCACGTTGGGCCCAGGCTATGCGTGAAGTATCCGGTCGTCTGGAAGAAATTCCTGGCGAAGAAGCGTTTCCAGCATATCTGGAAAGTCGTATCGCAGGTTTTTATGAACGTGCCGGCATCCTTGAACTTAATGATGGCTCACTAGGTTCGCTGACTATTGGCGGAACAGTATCACCGGCAGGTGGTAACTTTGAAGAACCTGTAACCCAGGGTACATTGAAGGTTGTGGGTGCATTTCATGGTTTGAGCCGTGCAAGATCTGATGCCCGTCGTTATCCTGCGATTGATCCACTGGATTCATGGAGCAAATATACGGGAATTATCGACATGGCTAAGGTTGCCGAAGTTCAGTCGTTATTGAAACGCGGAAATGAAATCAAACAGATGATGACTGTTGTGGGCGAAGAAGGTACTGCAGTGGAAGACTTTGCTGTCATGTTAAAATCTGAATTTTTTGATAGTGTTTACCTGCAACAAAATGCCTTTGATGAAGTCGATGCAGCTTGTAATGGTGATCGTCAGAAATTTGTTTTTGGCAAAATTATTGAACTGATTAAGCTTGATTTTGAATTTGAAGAAAAAGATCAGGCCCGCCGAATAATGGTTAACGGAACAGATTTGTTTAGAAACTGGAACTATGCACCTTTTGAAGGTGATGAATATAATAAGATTTTGGGCGACATTGATAGTTTTATAGCTAATAAAGGTCGTTAAATATATAAACTGCCCTGTTGGTCAGTTTGTAAGGCACAAGGCATAAGTGCATTGTGTTTCAATAATAAAGAATAAAGGTGAGTATATGAGAAAATACTACGATGAAATTATGCGAATCGCCGGTAATGTTGTTACCGTTCGGGCAACTGGTGTAGCCTATGAAGAACTTGCGGTTGTAAGTTCGGCCAACCAGAGTTCTCTGGCCCAGGTAGTACATATCGAAGGCGACAGAGTAAGTTTACAGGTATTTAGTGGCACTCAGGGTGTATCAACCGAGGATAAAGTTCGATTTTTGGGCAAGCCTATGCAGGTGCCTTTCAGCGATGATTTGCTGGGTCGGATTTTTAATGGTTCCGGTATGCCTCGTGACGGAAGACCAGAAGTGCAGGCAGAACCCGTGGAAATCGGATCACCAGCGGTGAACCCGGTATGCCGCCGTATGCCTGACCAGATGGTACAAACTGGTATTCCGATGATTGATGTTTTCAATTCACTGGTTGAATCGCAGAAACTGCCGATCTTTAGTGTTGCTGGTGAGCCATATAATGAATTGCTTGCTCGAGTTGGTCTGCAAGCGGAAGCCGATGTCATTATCTTAGGCGGAATTGGCCTGAGGCATGATGATTATCTGAAATTCAGAATCGCATTTGAAGATGGCGGAGTTCTGGGGCGTTCGATTATGTTTATTCATACAGCAGCAGACCCAATCGTTGAAGGTATGCTTGTACCTGATATGTGTCTGGCAGTAGGCGAAAGCTTTGCATTGCAGGGCAAAAAAGTGCTGGTATTGTTGACAGATATGACAGCATTTGCTGACGCGATGAAAGAAATCGCGATTGTTATGGAACAGATTCCATCAAATCGTGGTTATCCGGGTGACCTTTACAGTCAGCTGGCCAAACGTTATGAAAAAGCGGTTGACTTTGATGGTGCCGGTTCTATGACATTATTAACGGTTACAACCATGCCGGGTGATGATGTTACTCATCCGGTACCTGATAATACTGGTTATATTACCGAAGGTCAGTTTTATCTGCGTAATGGACGTATTGAGCCATTTGGTTCGCTTAGTCGTTTGAAACAGCAGGTTAATGGTGACAGTCGTGATGATCATCGTGCTATTATGGATGGCTGTCTACAGCTTTATTCGCAATGCCGTGAAACTCGTGAAAAACGGGATATGGGTTTTGAAATGTCTCGCTGGGATGAACAACTGATTAAATATGGCGATTTATTCGAAAGCAAGATCATGGACCTTTCAGTGAATATTCCTTTGTTTGAAGCACTGGATCGCTGCTGGGCGATTTTAGCTGAATGTTTCGAACCAGCGGAAACCGGTATTCGTCGATCGATTATCGAAGCTCATTGGCCTAAACCTCTGGAAGAAAAAGCAAGTGCTTAAAGAGGCAAGAGGCATAAGTAATTAAATTAATGGAAAATAAGAATGGCTAAAAAGATAAAATTAACCCGACCTGAGCTAAAGCTTCAGCGTGATACGATGCAGCGATTTCAGCGGTATCTGCCGATGCTCAAGCTCAAACAGCAGCAGTTGCAGATGACTTTGCGAAATATCGCAAAGCAGCGTGATGAAGCTGAAGAGGCGTTAAATAAGGCCCAGGATAAATTTGACCGTTATGTCGCTATTTTTGGCGATATTGCTGGTATCAATGTTCAGGAATTAGCCAAATGCAGAAATATCAAGACCAGCATTACCAATATAGCTGGGGTAAAAATTCCGATGTTTGAAGGTGCGGAATTCAGCGAAGAACGCTATAGTTTGTTTTCAACGCCAGCATGGGTTGATGCAGCCTTAGCAGATTTGCGAAAAGTTAATATCTGCAGAGCTAAGATGGATGTATATCAGAAACAGTATGATCTGCTGACCAATGAATTAACCAAGATTGTTCAGCGAGTTAATCTGTTTGAGAAGGTCAAGATTCCCGAAGCCAAAGAAAATATACGCCGTATTCGGATTCAGCTCAGCGATGCAATGGCAGCAGCTGTTGGGCGAGCAAAGATTGCTAAGGGTAAGATAACCGAAGAGGAAGCTCATTGCACTCCCCATTGCCATAAAGAACAAGAGGAGGCCAGCTAATGAGTATAGTAAAAATGAAAAAGATGTACCTGGCAGTTCAAAAGAACGACCAGGAAAAAACTTTAGACAAGCTTCATGAGCTGGGTGTATTGCATGTCGTCCCTGTTGACCCTTCGACCGCTGTGGCAACAGATGACATTGTATTGGCACAAGAACAACTCAAACGGGCAATTCAGATTCTTTCGTCGATTACAGCCGAAGGTGAAAAAACTTTGCTGGAAGTCAACGACGCAATCCAAGAAATTCTCGAAGTTGAACGCACCAATGCTGAATTGGAAAATCGATTGAATGCCCTGCATCGTCAGCTTAGCAGCCAAGCTGCCTGGGGCGATACTAAGTTAGCTGATATCGATTACCTTACCGATGCCAATGTGCATATTTGCTTTGTAACAACCAAAACCGAAAATGTCGAAAAACTCAATGCCTCTTTTGTACAGGTTATAAACGAAACAGGTGGCAAGGCTTTAGTTGCTCTGGTCTCTGACTGTAGCGAATTTGAACTACCAGAAACCGCAGAACCAATATTGCTCCCTACCAAGGACAATCCGACAATCAAAGCTGAAGCTGCCCAAATCGAAAAGACGCAGCTGGAAAATACAGAAAAGCTTAAATGTTTGGCTTATATGCTTGAACAATTAAAAGAGCATGTAGTACACGTCGATGAAAAAGTAAGTTTCAGTCAGATATCTAATAGTGCATTAGATGACGAAGATATATTTGCTATTCAAGGCTGGGTTCCCGATGGTGCAGAAAATGATATTGCACCAGCTTTTGAAGCTGCCAACATTTCTGCTGGCATTGATATTTATGAACCCACCGAAGATGATGCTCCGCCAACACTGCTAAAGATTCCAAATTGGGCCAAGCCCATTGAAGGTCTCTTTAGTGTACTGGGGACGGTCTCAGGCTATAAAGAATTTGATGTTTCAATTCCCTTTATGTTGGCACTGCCAATATTTGCAGCGATTCTGATTGGCGATGGTGCTTATGGTGCCATCTTGCTGTTTGGACCAATGTTGGCTTTCAAGAAAGTCTCCAAAGCCCTTGGCGAACCGTTTACCAAACTTTTGATGGTCATCGGTGGCGTAACGCTGGTTTGGGGCTTCCTCTGTGGCAGCTTCTTTGGTAAACTGATTTATCCCAATCCTCTCATTCCAGTGGATATGACTGATGAGTCGAGAAATCTTATGATGAATATCAGTTTCACCATGGGGGCAATTCACCTTTGCTGTGCTAAGCTTTGGCAGGTAGTTCGAGAAGCTCCAAGTCTTCGGGCTCTGTGCAGTCTGGGCTGGGCAATTTTTATCTGGGGTATGTATGGCGTAGTGAAAATGTTCGTGATGGGCGGTACCCTTGGCATGGACACTCCGTGGCCTTACTTCCTGATCGCAGGTGCTGCTCTGGCGATTGTCTTTACCGCACCAAATAAAAATGTGGTAAAAATGCTCGCAATCGGGCTGGCAAGCTTTCCGCTGGATATGCTATCGGCTTTCTCAGACATTATCAGTTATGTACGTCTGATGGCTGTTGGTCTGGCTTCTGGTGTCCTGGCTCAAAGTTTCAACGAGCTGGGTATGGGTGCTGGACCAATTATGATGGTACCGATACTGGTGCTGGGCCATAGTCTTAATCTGGGGCTGGCTATTATCGCTCTGTTCGCACATGGTGTGCGTCTTAATATGTTGGAATTTTCAAACAACCTAGGTATGCAATGGGTGGGTTGTGCTTATAAACCTTTCGCAAAACAAACTATTCAGGAGAAATAACTAATGATGACTTCTACTTTCACAAATGTATTGGCTGAAACTAATGGCTTGGTATTTATGGCTCAGATTGGGGCCGCAATCGCTCTGGGGCTTGCCGCTTTTGGTTCAGCTATCGGTATAGGTACCGCTGGTTGTGCTGCTGCGGGGGCATGGGCCAAAGAAGGCAAAGCAAACAAAACGCTGAGCTTTACTTATATCATTCTTTTGGGTCTGCCTATCTCACAGACTCTATATGCAATGATTATTATGAACAAAATGAGTGCTGTTTATGAATTTTCAGATATTACTGCAAGCAATGCTGGTGTCCTCTTTGGTCTTGGTATCGCTGTAGGCATAGCAGAAATGCTTTCGGCATGGATGCAGGGTAAAGCCGCCGCCGCTGGTATCCGGGGGCTAAGCGATAGCGATGGCAAAGGTTTTGCATTCATCCTGATTACTCTGGGTGTTGTCGAAACCGTAGGTATCTTTGCTATGGTATTCTTAATGAAACTAATCCCAACTCTCCCAGAAGTAGCTGAAGGTGCTGAAACTGCGATGGCATGTCTTGGCATGTAAGTTAAATTAGCTTATTAAAAATCAAACACGACATAGCGTCAAAACTATGTCGTGTTTTTTTGCTATAATATTCAAATACCAACAGACTATAACTTCTCGATATTTGATTTCTTCAAGTATTCCAACAGCGATATCGTTGAGACCTATCGTTCTTTTCTTTCTGCCCTTGCCAATAACTGGCAACCAAGCCAATAAATACCTGTGCTTCACAGAACGGTTACTTAATATCAGAAGTTTCTAGATCAGTTATATAAATCACATCGCCATCAATGAATTCAATGAACTTCTCAACAAGAAGAATATAAAGATTTCTGGTCTGTTCAGTATATCCCAGGCAAAAATCTTTCCATTGTTCAACAGCATCATTCAAAAAGACGTTTTCAACAAATACTGTTTTTTTGATTTGATTCGCTCGCCTTTCACAATGTTCTTTAAATTCCTGAGCCAGAGCCTTCTCTTTAAATGATTTACTGCCTTTGTCAACTGTCCCAAGATTTGCCACCCAATAAACTCGTTGACATGGAGATCTTCGTTATCAAAACAATTGCACATTTATCCAAGATACTTTATACTCAAATAAAAGTTAATAATATCAAACACACGGAAAGGATAATATAAATGTTTTTAAACCAATTTGAAGTCCGCATGTTCAGATCAATTCCTGCAATTTGGATTCTGGCTATATTGCTTGTAGTAACTCTTACATCGTGTTCTGTTTATGAAGAAAGCAGAACCGTAGAAATACCAAAAAAAATAGAAAACGCTATCAAAGAACGCCCTAGCCCTCCCATGGGATGGAATAGTTATACAGGATACAGCATCGCTGTTACGGAAAAAGAATTACTTAAAAATATCGATTTCATCAGCAAAAACCTACTACCTTACGGATACAACACTGTCACAGTAGACAATGGGTGGTTTTTATCAGGCCAAGGCAAAGGAATTACGATTGCCCTGGATGAATATGGTCGACCTGGCTCCCATAAATACTTTTTCCCTAATGGACTAAAATACACTATTGATTATGCTCATAAAAAAGGGGTCAAATTCGGCATCTGGCTACTAAGAGGTATCAACCGCAGAGCCGTCGAAGAAAATCTCCCGATTGAGGGAACAGATTATCACATGCTGGACATAGTTGACAAGAAATCCTATTGCCCTTGGGCAATTGCTCCGTGGTGGAATTATGGTGTAGATATGAGTAAACCTGGCGCCCAGGAATATTACGATGGTCTAATCAAAAAATATGCAGACATGGGAGTTGACTTTATTAAATTTGACGATATCGTTCCGAATCCAGATGAAGTAGAAGCTGTAGCAAAGGCAATTGCAAAGTGCGATCGAAAAATTATTCTAAGTCTATCACCCGGGGATCACATCAAAATTGAACACAGCAATGCCTACAAGAAAGCAAATATGGTACGTATCACCAGCGACATATGGGATAACAGAGGATCTCTGGAAACGACTTTTAGACGCTGGGAAGCCATGCAGGATTATACTGGTCCGGAAGTTGGCAGTTTTCTTGATATGGACATGATCTGTTTTGGTCACCTTTACATAACAGTAAATGATGGGTGGCAATGCAAACTAACCAAAGACCAAAAACGCACATTTATGACCCAACGTGCTATGGCCGCTTCACCATTGATGCTGGGCGGAGTATTATATAGCATGGATGAATTTTCTCTGAGTCTGTTTATCAATCCTGAAATCTTAGCCTGTAATAAAAACGCTGTTATTGGAAAACTCGTACATCGTGCCAACAAAATCGATGTATGGAAAACAACTCAGCATGGTAAAACAGACAGTGGCTGGATCGGAATATTCAATCGAGATGGGAAAAATAGTACGAAGATTAATGTTGATCTGAAAGATTTGGCCTTAAACATCGAATACAACTACACGATAAAAAATGCCTGGACTGGCAAGTTCATACCAGCTTCAAAGCAGTACACATTTGAAATACCCGCCGACGGCGTTGTATTCTTACGGTATCAAAAAATGGCTAAAGGCCAAAACTCGACAAAATAGATAACAGGAAATCTACCAAGACCATTTTCTGTCAAAATAATTATCTTGCTGTCAAGGCCGATTAATGGTATCCTGACTGGATTGTTTATATATTGAAAAAATCAGGATACTATTAGCAGGGATGCTAATAATAGGAGTTTGTTTTGGGAAATAACATACTTGCGAATTTGACAGAAAATCAGAGGTTGGCAGCAGCCCATATCGAAGGGCCGATGCTAGTATTGGCAGGACCAGGTTCTGGCAAAACGCGGGTTATTACGCATAGAATCGCATATTTAATAAGTCAGGGGATAAAACCCTGGAATATATTAGCGATAACCTTTACCAATAAGGCCGCCCAGGAGATGCGAAACCGGTTGGCAGCAATGCGAGTGCCAAATGGGACGACCATGTGCACCTTCCATAGCTTGTGCGCGCGGCTACTACGAGAATTCCACGAAGAAGTGGGGTTAGATAAGAATTTCACAATTTATGACACCGCCGACCAAAAAACTGCAATGAAACAGGCATTATCAAATCTAGAGCTGGACCCAACGAATTTCCAGCCCGGGGCGATGCTCAACCGGATAAGCAACTATAAAAATGATTTGAAAACGCCGGACATGATCCAGGCCAAACATGAATTTGATTTCATGGCCAAGAAAGTAGCCAGCATTTATGCGGCTTATCAAAAAGTTCTGGAAGAAAATCAAGCGGTGGATTTTGATGATCTTTTGATGAAATTTGCATATCTGTTGCGTGATGACCAGAGTTTTCGTGATAAATTGAATGAAAGATACCAGTATCTACTGGTAGATGAATATCAGGATACCAATCATTGCCAGTATCAGATTGCTCGAGGAATGTCGTTAAATCATCATAATTTATTCGTAACAGGCGACCCAGACCAGTCAATTTATGGTTGGCGGGGCGCTGATATCGGGAATATTTTAGCATTTGAAGAAGATTATCCTAATGCCAAGACCGTAACGCTGGCAGAGAATTTCCGTTCGACACCTGAGATTTTAAACCTGGCCGACACGCTGATTCAAAATAATAAAGAACGTAAGCACAAAGACCTTATCGCATTTAAAGGTAGCGGCAAAGATGCTGTGATTTATGAATACTATAATGAATACGAAGAGGCAAAAGGACTTGGCAAATACTTAGCAGATTTGCATAAAGAGCATGGCTATGAATATCGGCAGATGGCGGTATTCTATCGCACTAACAGCATGAGCCGGGTGCTGGAAGAAGCCTTGCGTCGGGAACATGTGCCCTATCAAATTGTCAAAGGACTGGAATTCTTCCAGCGTAAAGAAATCAAAGATATGCTGGCATATTTGAAACTAATGGTGAATCCAGCAGATCAGATTTCTTTGCAAAGGGTTATAAACCGCCCTACACGCGGAATCGGCAATACAACAATTGCACGGGTAATTGAACATGGCGAAACGCGTGGAATTGACATGTGGTCTGTGCTAAAAAATATCGATGACCTGACAACGATCAATAGCGGGGCAAAAAATAAAATTAAAGGATTTGTCGAGCTCATAGAAAATATGCGCAAAGGCCTGAATGAACCGGTTGGCCAACTAATGGATAAGGTCTATATCGCAACCGGAATGAAAGACACCTTAGCATGTGAGAAAAATGAAGAAGCGCCAGACAATGTAATGGAATTAATTAACTCGGCAATTCAATATGACAGTGAATCCGAAGAGCCTAACTTAGCTGAATATTTACAGCAGATAGCGTTGGCGAGTGATTCTGATGCTTATGATAAAGAAGCTGGGGCAGTTTCGCTGATGACATTACATGCAGCCAAAGGCTTGGAGTTTCCGGTAGTAGTGATTGTTGGCTGCGAAGAAGGGATGATCCCGCATGGCAGAAGTGCCGACAATGAAAAAGAAATGGAAGAAGAAAGGCGATTGCTGTTTGTCGGGATAACGCGGGCAGAAGAGAATCTGGCGATGAGCTATGCCCATAACCGCACAATCCACGGGATGACCAATGCTACGATTAAATCACGGTTCTTTGGGGAATTGCCAGAACTGGAAGTTATTTCCTCACAAACCGGTGACGAGTTTAATGACAATGTTGGGTTTGTATCAGGCGACAGCTATCAAGGTGATATGAAATACAAATCGATCACAAAAAAGAAACCCGCAGCCAGCAGTAAAGTTCCCAATATTGGTTTTACGGTAGGCCAAATAGTTATGCATCCATCATTGGGCCGGGGCAAGATTACCAAGATAATGCCACGCGGCAGCCAACCGAAAGTAGAAGTGCAATTTAGCAGCGGATCCAGAAAAACGCTGGTATTACAGTATGCACGTTTAGAAGCAATGTAGGTAGCGATAAGAAAATGAATTTTGGACTATGAAATTGGCATTGATTGTTTGATAGGCAAATGGTAGTATACTGTCCATAGATACACGTTTTGCATAAGCAATATTGAAAATTGAAAGGTTTAGTGATGTATAAAATTGGTGTTATACCAGGAGATGGAACCGGGCCAGAGGTCACGGCTGAAGCTTTGAAAGTATTGGCAGCCGCAGGCGAAAAATATGGATTTGAATACGAAACAACTGAATATAACTTCGGTGGTGAGCATTATTTAGCGACCGGAGAAGTTTTGCCGGACAATGCTGTCGAAGAATTAAAAAAGCATGATGCCGTGCTATTAGGTGCGATTGGCCATGTGGATGTCAAACCTGGGATTTTGGAAAAAGGTATCCTGCTGAAGCTTCGTTTTGAGCTGGACCAGTATATCAATCTTCGCCCTGTTAAGCTTTACCCGGGTGTGGAAAGTCCGATCAAAAATAAAGGCCCTAAAGAAATTGATTATGTCGTGGTTCGCGAGAATACCGGCGGATTATATACCGGTTGCGGCGGATTCTCAATGAAAGGGACCAAAGACGAAGTAGCAATCCAGGAAATGGTTTACAGTTACAAACAAGTCGAAAGATGTCTGCGTTTTGCATTTGAGTATGCCCGCAAGTATGGGAAAAAAGCCCGTGGCGTTGGTGAACACAATACCGTAGCCTTGGTTGGCAAGACTAATGTTTTGACCTTTGTATTTGACCTTTGGGATAGAGTATTTAATGAATTAGGTGATGCTGAATATCCTGATATCAAACGTGATTACTATCATGTTGACGCCACATGTTTGTACATGGTTATCAATCCGGAATGGTTTGATGTTCTGGTGACCAGCAATATGTTTGGCGATATCATTACAGACCTCGGCGCTATTACCCAGGGTGGGCTGGGCATCGCAGCAGGCGGCAATATCAACCCAGAAGGTTTGAGCATGTTTGAACCTATTGGTGGCACTGCCCCGATGTGGACAGGTAAAAACGCAATTAATCCATTAGCTGCAATTTGTTCTGGTGCAATGATGCTAGAGTCACTGGGACTGGATAAGGCAGCCCGTGGCATTGAAGCAGCGGTCAAGCTCACTACGCCTAAGATGAAAAGTATGGCTGCTAATGAAATGGGCTATACCACAACGGAAATCGGCGACATGGTAGCGGCAACGCTGGCGACACTATAGAACGCCGATAATGCAAATTTAGTTTTTAAAAGGGTATGACTTATAAGTTGTACCCTTTTTTTATAAGTATGCAGGGGTTAACATGCATTTTCAGGGCCAGATTTGGGGGATTGTTTTCGCGAGAGGCAACAGCGAGGTTTTGAATATATTTTGAGCTTTGGTGATGTTCATTGAGCAATCAGCCGGGCGGGGTTCGGCAAAGTTTATATCAGAAATTCTGGTTGGATTTAGTAAATTTGTATCAAGATTTAGACGTTGGCAAATAGTTTTAATAAAATCATAGCGACTAATGCGGTCTGGGGAGCCAATATTGTATATGCCCTGAATTTCGGGCCGGACAGCGGCTTCAAAGAGGATTTCGCACAGGTTATTGACCTGTAATGGGCAGCGATATTCATCAGTAAAAAGATTGGCAGTATCGCCCTTTCGCACATTTTCGATTACCTGTTCAGCAAAACAGCGACGATTGACATGGCCTATGCCAAAAAGCAAAGCTATGCGGGCAATGAAAGCATTAGGCATAATTTCAGTTATAGATTGCTCAGCATCAAGTTTGGTCTGGCCATAGAAACAGCAGTCGCCCGCCTGAGATTCATCGTAATTCTGAGAATCGCCTTTGTATACAAGGTCAGTCGAGATAAAAATAAAGCGGGCATTGACAGCTTTAGCAGCTTTGGCGATATTGATTGAGCCATCAACATTTACCTGCATAGCCAACGACTGATTTTTGAAACACTGGCCAGGATCAGCCAAAGCGGCGGCGTGGATAATAACATCGGGGTTAATCGTCTTGATAGCTTCCATGGTTGTTTTGATATTGGTAATATCCAGCGAAATCGCATTTGCCGGGTCACCTGGAATTTCTTTCTGATGAGCCGCAACATAAATGATTGCGTTTGAGGGAGCTTGCCGCAAGAGGTTAAAGCCAAGGAAGCCCGATGTGCCAGTTATAAGAATCTTTCTCATTAGTTCCAACTCCATTTATTAAAATAAAACCCCGAAACTTAATTTTCGAGGTTGAATATTATCATTGTGAATTAGTAATTTTCTGGCGGGTTGTCCATTGCGTGGACAAGGATTTCAGGCCAAACAAATTCTGGTGCAGTTTCGGTCTGGTAGCCAACCAGATGCAGACGCTGTGATTCAGGGCGATCCGCAGGTTTTTTATATTTACGTGGTTTATCACTAAATACTTCGCATACAAGTTCAGCAATATCAGGATCGTACTCTTTCAATTCGGCACGGGTATTGACATGATTGTGGTCATGGTCATTTTCGCGATTGTCATTGAACCAGGACTGGACAGCTTCTGCCCAGTATTCCCGGGAATTACTTCCAGCATAAAAAGTTTTCCATTTGCCAGCGGCACAAGCTTTTTCATAAGTATCCTGAAGTCGCTTATCAAAATTGGGATCCATCTTATTTAAACCCATCAGGTGGATAACGTGAGCGAATTCATGAATAAGGATATTCTCCTGCCAATAAGGATCGCCTTTGTAACAGAGCAGGTTTTCTTCGCCACAGGAAAAAGTTTTACTTCGATCAGTTGCACCCAGACCACGAGCACGACGATCCCAGAAGTTTTTATCTTTGGGTTTGAAGAAATTGCTGTGTTCAGGGATATCAGAAGTAAATTCATTTACGCCCATGATCGCAAGATGAACTTTTCGGTCGCCAATTTCCTGAAGAATTTCTGGTCTATAATCCATCATATCCAGAATCAGCCACGCTGCTTCTTTAAGAGCATAATCATTGACATTTTCTGAACTGACAACCGGAACGGGGCCGGCCATCACGCATTTTTTATAAAAATTGGTGTCGAGATCAAAGTCCAAAGCGATGTGATCTGGGATAGGACTAGCTACGGGGAACATTTCATTTTTACATTGTTTTTTTTGACACCCTGCGTTTAATAAAATCAGACTTGACAGCAACAGAGCAAAAGAGAATTTGGTAATAATTTTCGTCATTTCGTTTACCTTTGCTATTATGGAATTATGGTTTGCTAAATATTAACTATTACTATAGTTCACCCCTAAACCAATTCAGTAAAAGGACAATTATTCATTAAATTTATTATATTTAATTAGGCTGGGACATGCAAATGGAAATAGAGAATAAGACAAAGTAAAAACACAATTCTACATATAAACCTGAATAATGAAGAAAATAAATTGGTTTTTGTATTTGACAAAATAGTTTTTTTTAGCAATACTCATTATGAACATAAGTTCAAAACAAATAAGAAAGTGAGCAATATGCCCAGACCACATAAAAATAGATATATCAGCGGAATACCCGGCTCGATAATATATAAGCCAGCGGGTATACCAACCAGGCAGTTGGAGAAAGTTGTTTTGGGCCTGGATGAATTTGAAACCATTCATCTCTTGGATTATCAAGGACATGACCAGGCTAAAACCGCTGAATTAATGAATATATCCAGACCAACAGTAACACGCATATATTCCAGTGCCAGGAAGAAAATCGCCGAAGCCTTAACCGAAGGCAAAGCAATCTGTTTCGAAGGTGGCCCTATAATAAACCGTTGCCCCAAAGGCGGTGAAGGTCGGGGGCGACACGGGAAGTGCTGTAATAAAAAAGTAAATAATGGAGAACAACAATGAAAATCGCATTTTGTGCCATAAATGACAACCCTGATTCTTTAATCGACGCAAGATTTGGGCGTACAGGCTATATTGCAATATATGATGAAGAAACTAAAAACTGGCAATTCATCGCAAATCAACAGGATTTACAAGCCGCCCAGGGTGCCGGTCTAAAAACCGCTCAATATTTATTAGATGCCAGAGCGGATATTTTAATCGCAAAGAACGTTGGTCCTAAAGCCATGCGGGCTTTGCAAGGCGATGGCATTGAAGTTTATCAAGTCGTAGAAGAAATTAGTGCCAACCAGGCCTTAAAAAAATACCTGGATGGCCAGCTATTAAAAATGGAACAGGCTAATGTACAAGGCCACTGGTAATACAACCTAAACAAGAAGGAACATTAAGATGAATTCAAAAGAATTTTTGGAAAAATTCGCAAATGACGTTAAAAAAATGCAAGAAAAAGCCAAACCCACCATGGATGGTTTTTCATTTTTATTCAAAAGAATCATGACTGAAGGAGCTTTAACTGTACGTGAAAAGGAATTCATAGCATTAGGCATCGGTCTGGCCAAACAATGTGAACCATGCATAATTTTACATGTCAAAAAATGCCTGGATGCAGGAGCTAGCCCGGAAGAAATAATCGAAGCTGCCAGTGTAGCTGTTTTAATGGGTGGCGGGCCGGCATATACACATTTGCCATTAGTTATTGAAACATTGGAAGAATTAGCGTAAAGAAAAATGTGGAATAAAATATCATTATTACAGAAATATCTGGTATACAATATACCAATATGTATGGTTTTAGGCATTATAGTTGGTTATACCAATGATCCTTCATGCCTGAAAATCACTATTATGCCTTTAACCTTCTTAATGGTATACCCGATGATGGTGAATCTCCAGATTAAAAAGGTATTCTCAAAAGGCGATACGAAAGTTCAGCTGGCAACCCAATTTATCAATTTTGCTATTATTCCTTTTCTGGCATTTGGGATCGGCAAACTGTTTTTTAATGATAAACCGTTGACAGCCCTTGGCTTGCTTTTAGCAGCATTATTGCCAACCAGCGGCATGACCATCTCATGGACAGGTTTTGCCAAAGGCAATATTAATGCAGCCATCAAAATGACAGTAGTTGGCCTTATAATTGGTTCATTGGCAACACCTCTTTATGCTAAATGGCTGATGGGAGCTGCTATTGAAATTCCTTTATTAAATGTTTTCAAACAGATAGTTATCATAGTTTTTTTGCCTATGATTGCCGGCTATGGAACCCAAAGATTTATAATCTGGAAATATGGCCAGGAAAAATATCAAAAGGATATTAAAAAGAAATTTCCCATGATTTCAACTATTGGGTTTTGGGAATTGTTTTTGTAGCAATGGCATTAAAGGCCAAAACGATAGTTGACCAGCCCATGGAGTTACTATACATATTAATACCATTGCTATTACTTTACAGTTTTAATTTTTTATTAAGTACAATCGTAGGGAAATTATTTTTTAATAGAGAAGATGGCATTGCTTTGGTCTATGGCACAGTTATGCGAAACCTATCGATTGCCCTGGCTATTGCGATGACAGTTTTTGGCAAACAAGGAACAGAAATAGCTTTAATTATCGCTTTAGCATATATAATACAGGTTCAATCAGCTGCGTGGTATGTCAAATTTACCGATAAGATATTTGGCCCGCCACAAGCCAAGAAATAGTTATTGAATCGCAGGACCAACTGAGTATTTCTTAAAGAATAGAAATGCTGGAACAAGAACATAAGGATTTGAAAATAAAAAATGAAAATAGCGATAACCAGCGGTAAAGGCGGCGTTGGCAAAACCTTTGTAGCTACCTGTTTGGCTGACTCATTAGCCAAAAAACAAAAAGTATCTTTTATTGACTGCGATGTAGAAGCACCCAATGCGCATCTATTTTTAAAACCAACCGATGTCGAGAAAAAACCACAATTTAATAATTGTGTCGAAGGATTTGACCCGGATAAATGCGACCTGTGCGGCAAATGCAGCCATGCATGTTATTTTAATGCCATAGTGGTAGGTAAAAAAACCGCGATGGTATTTCCTGAGCTTTGCCGATGGTGCCAGGCATGCCAGTTAGTATGCCCTAAAGATGCCCTAATAATTGGCCAAAGAAAAATTGGTGATATCTATAATAGTAACTGTGATGGTATTGATCTGCACTGGGGGACTTTGCAAGCCGGAGCCGGTGGAATGACTGTCAAATTAATTGAGATGCTCAAAACCACCCCAAAAAATGAATTCGTCATATTGGATTCGCCTCCGGGGACTAGTTGTCCGGTAGTAAATACCATAAAAGACACTGATCATGTGGTGCTGGTAACTGACCCAACACGTTTTGGTATACATGACTTGAAGCTTTCGGTAAAAATGTGTCAGGCGATGAATATCGAACCGTGCATTATCATTAATCGAGCCGAGACTGGCAATCTAAAAGCACTGCAGAATTGGTGCATAAGCCAACAATTAGAAATTATTGGCCAAATACCTGATAGCAAAGAAATAGCTCAATGCTATTCTACTGGTCAATTACCGACAAATCAGATTGATGGACTTCAGGAAATATTTGATAATATTGCCGCTAAGCTGACTCAAAGACCTATTGCAAAATCATCGAAAGCAACTTTGCTACAAGAGCCCATGTATTTAGCCCGATATAAAGACTACGAAAAAAGAGAGATCGCCGACAGCATGGTATCGCCAAAAGAAATTACCATAATCAGCGGCAAAGGCGGGTCGGGCAAAACATCACTGGCGGCCTGTTTTGGGCAGCTGGCAAAAGGAACCGTTGGTGATTGCGATGTAGATGCTTCGGATTTACATTTGCTCTTTAAGCCGGATATATTGGAATGTGAGAAATTTATTGGCGGTCGAAAAATGGTCATTAATACTGAAAAATGTACCATTTGCAGCCAATGCCACAATATTTGCCAGTTTAACGCCGTCAAACAGAATGAAAACAAAACATATCAAATCGTTGATAATTGCGAAGGCTGCGGCGCTTGCCTGCATGTCTGCCCTGTAGATGCCATTGATCAAAAAGATTCTATTGATGGCCGTTGGTACTTCTCCAATATACGTTATGGCAAGATGAGCCACGCAACATTAAACCCAGGCATGGAAAATTCCGGAAAACTGGTAACATTGGTAAGAAAGAATGCGGCCAACCGAATTAACGTTCATGATATAAATAGACCTGTTGTGCTGGATGGTGCCCCTGGGACAGGTTGCCCGGTAATCGCATCGATTGGAGCAACAAGTTATGCGGTACTGGTAACAGAGCCAACAGTCTCAGGCTTGCATGACCTGCAAAGAATAATTGAACTGGTGCAGCATTTCAAAATTAAAGCTGGGATCATAATCAATAAATCAGATATCAATCTTGATATCAGCGAAAAAATTGTAAAATGCGGCAAGGACAATAATATTGAAGTTCTGGGCCAACTTGGATACAGCCCACTATTTACCGCCGCCCAACAGCAAGGTCAAACCTTGCTGGAATATGCTGACAATTGCCCTTTGGCAAAAGAAATAAGAATTATCTGGCAAAAGATAATCAGTAAACTTTCACTATAATTTTAAGGAATAAGAACATGAAAATTGCTATCCCCATAGCAGACGGAAAACTATGTATGCACTTTGGCCATTGTGAAAAATTTGCGATTGTACAAATTGACAAAGAAAATAAAACAATTGGCCAGCGAGAAGATTTAACACCTCCTGCTCATGAACCTGGAGTATTGCCCAAATGGATTGGTGATTTAGGAGTTGATCTGGTAATAGCCGGCGGAATGGGACAGCGTGCCCAACAGCTATTTGAACAGAATAATGTTATGGTTTTGGTTGGCGCACCTGCTGATAGCCCCGAAATATTAGCTGAGATGTTCTTGAATAATGAGCTTAAATGTGGGACTAATATCTGCGACCATTAAGGTTAACAAAATATCACATGAAAAATAAAACAGACACACAAATAGATCTCGCCGGGATGTGTCAAAAGGAGCATCCCGGCTGCATTGTTTGCAGCAAGACCAATAAACATGGCTTAAAACTAAGCTTCCGGGTAAGTGAACCAGGAGCGATAGAAGCTGAATTTGAACTAGATGAAATTTTTCAAGGTTATTCTGATATGTTACATGGTGGAATAACCTGTACTTTGCTGGATGAGGCAATGTGTCAATGCTTATTTTCAGTGGGAATCACCGCAGTAACGGTGGAACTGGCAACTCGATTCGCTCATCCGGTTTTGCCTAAAGTTAAAGGCATGATACGAGCTAAAATCATAAAGGTACATTCTCCTCTATATTTTCTGGAAGCTAAAATTTTGCAAAATGAAAAAGTTCTAGTCACCGCCAAAGGAAAGTTTTGTATCAAACGCACTGATTCGTAGCTATTAAAAAAGGGTCCAAAGCAATGAAGCTTTGAACCCTTTTAGAAATCAGAACTTAATTAGTAGCGACGTCTTGCGCCACCACCACCGCCACCGTTGCCGCCACCGAAACCGCCAGTGCGTTTCACTTGTGGTTTAGCTTCGTTGACTTTGAGGCTACGGCCATCACTATCTTTGCCATCCATTGCAGTAATAGCATCTTGAGCATCGGATTCTTCAGCGAATTCTACGAAGCCAAAACCTTTGCTGCGACCGGTTTCGCGGTCCATGATGACGTTTGCACTTTCAACTGTGCCAAATTCGGAAAACATGTTTTCCAGGCTAGCACTATCAGTTGAGTAACTAAGATTTCCAACATATAACTTTTTACCCATAATATATCTCCATATTCATCGGGTTTTCAGATCTCATTTAAACTTTCCAGATCCACAGAAAGGGGTAAAGTGCCCAAATTGTCAGGAAATACGACCAAGCGAAAATCGCATTGGGCAGGAATAAAACCAACTATATCGGAAAACCTAACTATAACTATAAAATACCAATCATTCTTTATAATCCAACTTAATAAAGGAACTAAAGAATGCGTGCATTATACCCTAGAAAAATTCATTTACTACAAATATCTCTAAAAAAAACGTAAATATATTCAATTTAATATATTTAATGTGTATACTGGGCCTGACAATTTGGTTAATATGGTAAATTAAGATTTTGAATATTAGCAAAAAATACCCCAAAAACATCATTTTTTGCCTTTTAATCAGGTATTATACATATTTCACCCAGAATCATCGACCGGAAAAAAAGTAATTAAAAAATATAGTTCAATAACAAAAAAAAAGGAAAAATCATGTTAAATTATACAAAAACAAGACGTTGGGCTATCTTTTCAATAGTCTTTCTGGGGACTTTCGGGCTTCTGGGTTGCCAGAATACTTTCGATCAGAACAACATCACATCCCCAGACGGCAGAACTAAAATCGACTTTTCAATTAAAGAAGGAATACCTTATTATAAGGTACTTCGAGATAATACAGTATTAATCAGCGAATCCCGGCTCGGTCTTGACATACAAGGGCTGGACCTGACCAGCTTAAAAGAAATTGGCCAGAAACATCGCAAGGTCGATGACAGCTGGAAGCCAGTCTGGGGCAAAAGGAAAACGGTCATAAATAATTATCGAGAAATGACAGTTAAGCTGGTAAGCGTAAAATCAAAACAAAAACTTGATATTGAATTTCGAGCTTTTAATGATGGGGTTGCTTTTCGCTATGTGCTGGGGGCAGATGGCAAAACCTTAGAATCAATGAAAGTCAATGCCGACCATAGTGAGTTTGCGTTTGCCGGCAATTATACCGCATGGTTTTATAATGGCGAATGGCCTAATGTCGGCCCGATTAAACTGGCTGATGTCGATGGGAAACAAAAATGGCCCATGACTATCAAAGTCGATAATAATTGTTATATGGCCATAATGGAAGCTGCTATTTATGATTTTGGATGGATGGAATTGACCAGTAAGAAAAACAGCAATACCTTTACGTCAAAGCTAACAACTTCTGATATTAAAACCGCAATGAAAACTCCCTGGCGTGTAATAGCAATAGGCGATAAACCTGGGGCACTCATAGATTCAGATATATTAGAGAATCTAAACCCTCCCTGCGCGATAGCTGATACTTCATGGATTAAACCAGGTATTTCTTTTTGGGACTGGCGGGCATGGGGCCATAAAGCAGATGATGGTTTCACTTATGATTTGGATATGGATTCATGGAAACGTTTTGTAGATCTGGCCGCCGAAAGCGGCATACCTTACCTGTTAATTGATGCCGACTGGTATGGCAAGGAGTTCAGCCAGGACTCTGACCCAACCACAACCGACAAAGGTGTCCCGGCATTGGTTAAGTATGCTAACAGTAAAAACATTGGCGTATTTCTCTATCTCAATGATGTGGGGGCTAAAAAATACGGTTTAGAAAAAGTATTGAAGGCTTATGCTGACTGGGGGGCTATTGGTATTAAATATGGCTTTATGCGAGTCGCCGCCGGTCAACCAAAAATTGATCATACACGTAAGGTAATCCAGCTTTGTGCCAAATATAAATTGATGTGCGATTTCCATGATGGGCCCGTTCCACCATGTGGCGATAGCCGAACCTGGCCTAATTGTATAACCAGGGAATTCTGTCATTCCCAATCCGATGCCAAGCGGGCTTTTACCCCAGGTCATTTCTGCACACAAGTCTTTGTTAATATGCTGCCGGGGGCTATCGATATGTGCAATGGCATGTTTGACCTGGAAAATTCGGTTCAGCAACGCCCAAGAATGTTTGAAGAAGTGCATACAACCATTGTCGCAGAAGCTGCCCGGGTTTTGATAGCATTCAGTGGCTTATGTGCCCTGCCGGATTCAGCGGATTCTTATAGAAAACACCCGGAGCTGTTCAATTTTCTGGCTAAACAAAAAATGCCCTGGACCCAAAGCAAAACTTTAGCTGGTGAAATAGGCCAGTATATTGTAATGATGCGCAGCAATGATGAAAACATATTCATCGCATCGGCAACCAATGAACAAGCCCGCGAAATAGAGATCAAACTTGATTTTCTGGAAACCGGGAAATACCAGGCAATACTCCTGGAAGATGCCACCGATACTCATTATATCAATAATCGTCAGGCTTATCAGGTGAAAAAGACTACCATCAGTGCCGGTGACACCATCAAAATCAAAATGGCTCCCGGCGGCGGTCATTGCATGATATTAACTCCAACAAAATAACCCTGCTTCTGGTCTCAAGGGCTTATATTTCCCTTGAGACCAGAAGCGAATGGGCGGTTTTTGAGCTGTTTTCTGTCCTATAATCTTTTAATTTCATTTCTCCAGGGAAATTTTCATTATTCCCAGCTGCAATTTCCTCGGCATAAAGCATTGTCAACAAGAGCTTTACCTCCCCGGGGGTATTTTCGTCATACTTCTAAGTCAATATTAATGAATTTATCTTATATCAACTGCTATTTGAGTCGAAGTTAAAGCTGGGAACCTCTGACAATTAATTTTGTTGAAAACCCAGAGGCGTGTCGGTCGCATCGGTCAAAAAACTCCCGGCAACTGACATCACCGGTAATAACAAATGTTAATTACCAGAGGTCCCCTTTTATTACCATTAATTCTACTTTTACAGGGGGCTTCGAATGGCTACAACATTAGAACGACTAAAAACATCCAGCAGCATCGCAGGTAAATACCTGACTTTTGCCCTGGGCAAAGAGGAATATGGCCTGCAAATCCTCAAAGTCAAAGAAATCATTGGTTACCAGGATATCACTTCAGTACCGCAGACACCACCGGAAATCAAAGGCGTTATCAACTTACGCGGTAAGGTGATCCCGATTGTGGACCTGCGAACCCGGTTTTCCATGGAAGAAGTCAACATCACCGAGCAGACCTGCATTATTGTCATCGAAATCGAACAAAATGACAATACGCTGGCCACCGGCATCGTTGTTGACAATGTTTCAGAAGTTCTGGATATCACCGCTGAAGAAATCGAGCCGGCCCCGGAATTTGGCTCTTCGCTGGAGACTAACTTCATTTTGGGCATGGGTAAAGTCGGCGGGAAAGTCAAAATCCTGCTCGATATCGAAAAAGCCCTGATTGACCAGAACTTAATGAACATCACCGATATTTATGAAGATGATGAAAATAATGCCGAAATGTAAATGAACCTGGCAGATGCCTCTTGATATTGGCGATTTGAAGCTTGATATTGGTAATTCCAAGTCAGGTATTGACGATTTGAAGCTTGATATTGGCAATTTCAAGTCAGGTATTGACGATTCGAAGCCTGATATTGGCAATTTCAAGTCAGGTATTGACGATTCGAAGCCTGATATTGGCAATTTCAAGTCAGGTATTGGCGATTCGAAGCCTGGTATTGGTAATTTTAAGTCAGGTATTGGCAATTTCAAGCTTAGTATTGGCAAGATCAAGCTTGATATTGGCAATTTAAAATTAATTATCGCAATAAACCGATAAGGATTTGCAGCATAAACCTTTATTTAATAAGGAGATAACTCAAAAATGGCAACTTTTCCACAAAAAGAAGCGGATATTGTAGCTCTGGCCTTGAATATGGTCAGCGGATTTACTGATAATACCGCTATTTACCCGGATCCGATAGTCTCGGTAGTTAATCTTTCCTTAAGCGTGGCTGATTATAATATCAAAAAGTCCGCAGTTAGTGCCGCCGAAGCCGCCTATACCGCCGCGGTCGCCGACAAAGATGCCGCTCTGGAACTTATGACCGACAATATGCATAAGGATATTAATTATGCCGTAAACCTGGTCGGCAATGATGCCACCAAACTCCAGTTAATCGGCTGGGATGGCCGTAAACCAAAAACGCCGCTGGCTTTGCCCGGTCAGGCTTTGGAATTGACCGCCCCTGATGAAGGCGAAGGCACTATTAAGCTATGCTGGAAAGCTCCCGCCGATGGCGGTGCGGTAGCTGCCTACAATATCCAGCGAAGACAGCGGCCCGAAGGACCATGGCAGCAGGTTTCCATGGCTATGACCAACGAAATCAATCTTATCGATCAGCCCCGGGCCATCGAATGGGAATATCGTATCATCGCCGTTAATAAAACCGGGGCAGGAATGCCCAGCAATACCATTATGGCTGTGCTTTAGTAATTGAAATGTTAAATTTAATGTAATTATGTAAAACTTTTTTAGAGGATATTAAAATGAAACTTGGAACAAAAATCATCTGTAGCTTTTTAGCTTTAATCGCGATCCTTTGTGTCTTAGGTGGCCTGGCTATCTACAATATGAAAGGCGTCGAAGGCCAGTCTACCATGTTAGCTAAAGAATATGTGCCGGAAGTTCGGGTCGCCAGCGATATCGAAAGAAACTCTTTGTCGACAATGTATGCCATGCGCGGCTATGCCTTCACCGAAGAAGACAAATATCTCAAAGAAGGCCGCAGCAATCTGGCAAATGTCCATAAATATATCGGAGAAGCCAAAGACTTAGCCGACAAATCACCAAACCTGGTCAAACTCAAAGGCGCAATCGAAGGCGTCGAAAGCCAGATCAAACAATATGAGGATCTTTCCAATCAAACCGTTGAAAAAAACAAAGCACTTGCCGAAAATCGCAACACTTTGGATACCTCAGCCGCTTTATATATGAAAAACTGTGCAGACTTCCTGGAAAGCCAGAACAAAGCCTTTAACAATGAGCTGGCCGATCGTCAGAATAAAATCCGCTTAGTTACCGAAATCGTTAGCATTGGCACGACTGCCCGGGTTTCCAACTTCAAATCCCAGGCAACTGATGACCCCCAATTCATGAATGATGCTATCAGTAAATTAAATGAATTAAAGACCCAAACCGATGCTCTCAGAAAAATAACCTCAGACGCTGATGATCTCAAACGTATTGATGATACCGAATCTGCTGCCGCTGGTTATAAAAAAGGCATGGAAGACTTTCTGGCCGTGCAAACCCGTCTCCAGTCATATCGAGAACAAATGGATCAGGCTTCAAATACTTATATGAATACCTGCAATGACTTCCTGGCGGGCCAGAATGAAAAAATGACAAAAGATTTTACTACCGAAAATGCGAATCTGCCCGAACGTCTGGGGAAAATAACTCTGGTTAATGACATCATTGACCTGGGCAATGCCGCCCGTGTCCTGAATTTCAAGGCTCAGGCTACCAATGACCCGGAAATCCTGACCGAAGCTTTAACCACGCTCAAAAAAGTTCATGCAAAAACCGCAGAGCTGCGAAAAACCACTCGCGCTGCCGATGACATCAAACGAATTGATGACACCGAAGCTGCTGCCGATCAGTATTATGCAGCCATAGAATCTTTCCAGAAAGATTATCTCACTCTTGAAACTTCCCGCAAAGCGATGGATACCAATGCCGCACAATATGTTGCAAACTGTAATGACTTCCTGGCTGGCCAACAAGCCAAACTAACCACTGATTTGGGAGAACGTCTCGCGAAAATTAATATTGTCAATGATATTATCGACACCGGCAATGCAACCCGTATTGCAGCATTTAAATCTCAGGCTTTACGCAGCCCCCAAATCATAACCGATGCCCAGGCGAACTTCAAAACTATGGATGACCTCTTCGCTCAGCTACGTAAAATAACTCGTAATGATGTTAACATAGCTCAAATCAACAATACCAAAGCCGCTGCCGACCAGTATGGCACCGCCATGAACAGCCTGCTGAATAATTGGCTTGCCGTTCAAACTATCAGTGAAAAAAGAGGCGAAGTTGCTCTAAAAGTTCTTGATGCCGCCCAAATGACCGCTAAAGCTGGCATGGATGAAACTACCAATATCGCCAACAATGCTGTTAGCGCCTTGTCAAGTTCATCGATGGTCATGATCTTTGGTTTGATTACCGCTATTGCTGTTGGTCTGACTTTAGCCATCGTTATTACCAGAGGCATCACCAAACCTATTAATCGTATCATTAGCGAATTGGCAACTGGTGCTGAACAGGTCTCCTCGGCTTCTTCTCAGGTTTCCGCTTCGTCGCAATCACTGGCCGAAGGAGCTTCAGAACAAGCTGCCGGACTGGAAGAAACCTCTTCTTCATTGGAAGAGATGGCTACCATGACCCGTCAAAATGCTGACAATGCTCAGCAGGCCAATACCCTGGCAAATGATGCAAACAAAGCCTCACAAACCGGAACTGATTCAATGTCTAAGATGAGTGAAGCTATTACTGAAATCCAACGCAGCTCGCAGGAAACTTCAAAGATCATCAAAGTGATTGATGAAATTGCTTTCCAGACTAATCTGCTGGCCTTAAATGCCGCAGTTGAAGCCGCTCGAGCTGGCGAAGCTGGTAAAGGTTTTGCCGTGGTCGCCGAAGAGGTTCGTAATCTGGCGATGCGGTCAGCAGAAGCTGCAAAAAACACTTCTGAAATGATTGAAGAATCGGTTAAGAATGCAACCAATGGCGTAGAAATCACCAATGAAGTTGCCAAATCACTTGATGAAATAACTGGTTCAATCCAAAAAGTCAGCAGCTTAATCGGTGAAATATCTTCTGCTTCACAAGAACAGACTCAAGGTATCGACCAGGTCAATACTGCCATGAGCCAAATGGACCAGGTTACCCAGCAAAATGCTGCTAATGCCGAAGAGTCCGCTTCTGCCTCAGAGGAACTCAATGCTCAAGCTGAACAAATGAATGGTGTCATTAATCAACTTGCTGTCATAATTGGCGGTTCAAATGGTTCAAGCCATTCGAAATCTAAAGGCAAATCATTGAGTAAATCCGACCAGGCATTCCACCAGATTGCTTCTGGCTCACAAACTGCGGGCAACAAATCGCAACCAGCTAATGCCAAAGTCGCTCAAACAACCATACCATTTGATGATGACTTATCCGAATTCTAAACAAATTTAATAAACTTAACCAGGCAGCGAATCTTCAGGGTTCGCTGCCTTTTTTTTAATTCCGGACGAAATCAAAACCCAATTTACGTTATTCAGTCAGAAAGCCCTTAGCTTTGAGCCAACTCTGCAGCAGTTGAGGCCAACGGCAAACTGCGTGCACGCTGGGCCGCATACCATAGCCATGGCCACCATCAGCAAAGACATGTAGCTCAGCTGCGATGCCGACCTTTTTAGCCGCCAGGGCATAATAGATGGCATTTTCAACCCGAATACCATCATCTAAGGTTTGCACAAGAAATACCGGGGGATTTTTACGATCTACCTTGATTTCCGGGCTGATTTCATTGGCTTTATTGACCAGATAGGCCGGGTAAATCAATACGGCAAAATCAGGTCGACAGCTTACCTTATCTATTTCATCGAGTGGCTGATATACTTTACTATCATAATCACCGCTAAGCCGGGCCGATAAATGTCCCCCAGCAGAAAAACCCATTATACCAATCCGCTGCGGGTCGATATTATACTGTCCGGCATTTGCCCGGACCATTCGCAGGGCACGCTGAACATCTTTAAAAGCATTGTCCCGCTGGCCCGGAACCCGATATTTCAGAACAATAGCAGTTACACCGATAGAGTTAAACCACTGGGCGATTTCGGTGCCTTCAAGATTATGAGCCAGAATATTATAGCCTCCTCCAGGACAGACTAAGACCGCCGGACGGACTCCTTCAAAGCCTTTGGCCTGATAAACCGCAATTGATGGCGCTGTGACATTCCTGAACCGAATCACTCCATCGTTTTTCTGGGGTTCGGTAGTTTCAGTGTGCAATCCGGCACCTTCGTCCAGGGCACTTGCCGGCCATATCTGCATCGTCAAAGGTTCCATCGCCTTTACCTCATTATTTAAGTCACTTACTTTTTGGCAACCTGCCAAAACTATTATCATCACCATCGATACGAAAAACATTTTCATGGCTGTGAACTCCTTTTTACAGTTTAGTATATAATGAATTATCTGAAGAACTTTCATATTGATCTTCCGGAACGACATTAATGGTCTTTTTCGCGATTATATCATCATTCCATAAAGTTGTCAGTTGCCAGGGTCCGACCTTATCTGCGACCGGGGCCCAGATAGTATCGCCTAAAAAGAAATTGAAATCGCTGTGGCGGACATATACCTCTCCGGTAAAAGCCGGCGCGACATCACCAGCACTATTCTTAAACGGCGGATGCTCAATACAAAAGGTCAGCTTTTCCCCACGGCCCTGCTTGATATTGATAATATAGCCAAACTCAATATCCAGACGATTGGGAACAACCGTAGTATATTCAAGAATATCCGGCAACCGTTTACTTTGGCGGTCCCACGGGGTATATATGCCATAGCTGACTATCTTTGCCTGAAGTTTCTTTTTAGCCATCAGTTTTCTAAATTAATTAAACGCGGTGCCAGACCGTCAAAAGTACAAAGGTGATAAAAAATACAATAATAACCATAAAATAGATTCTAAACAATACCAGATATATATCAAGCTTTAAAAAAACCACCTCCCCCCGAAGGTAGGCAATTTTATAAGCTTGGTTTAGCTGGGCTATATTTGCGCATAAAAAAAGCCAGATACTTTAATACCCAGCTTTTTTAACGGTAATGGGCGGGAAGGGACTTGAACCCCTGACATCCTGCTTGTAAGGCAGGCGCTCTAGCCAACTGAGCTACACGCCCGTCGAGATAGAGAATAATATGGGGTTTATAACAAAAAGTCAACCCCTTTTTAGGAAAATATTAAAAAAACTGCCCAGCTATGATAAAACCTGCTTTTTTCGATATATTCGATTAGCAAACCCTGCTTCATAACGCTATTATAAGCACTAAAAATAATAAGATTCCCCAAATTTTGGAGCAAAATGATATGCGTTATGGCTATTTTGATGATGAAAACCGCGAATATGTAATCGAAAAGGTCGATTTGCCGACCAGCTGGACTAATTATCTGGGGCTGGAGAATATGTGTAGCGTCATGAGCCAGAATGCCGGGGGTTATAGTTTTTATAAGTCTGCCCAGTTTGGCCGTATAACCCGTTTTCGAGCTAATGCAGTACCAATAGATCGACCGGGCCATTATGTCTATATTCGTGATGACGATTCCAAAGACTACTGGTCGATCTCATGGCAGCCAGTGGGCAAAGACCTCAAAAAAGCTAAATATCAATGCCGCCATGGTCTTTCATATAGCAAATATGCTTGTAGCTATAAAGGCATCGAAGCTGAAAAGACTCTTTTTATCCCTCAGGGCGATGATGTTGAGCTATGGGATGTCAAGATTAAGAATACCACCAAGAAAACTCGCAATATCAGCCTGTTTTCTTATGTTGAATTCTCCCTGCATAAAATCGACCTGGATAACCAGGACTTCCAAATGGGTCTGTATGCCTCCGGTGCCAGCTGTAAAGACAGCGTTATCGAGTATGACTTTTTCTATGGCCCTGACACCTATCACTATATGGCTTCCAGCTTTGATGCCGACAGCTTTGACTGCACCCGAGATGAATTCATTGGTACCTACAATACCGAAACCAACCCTCAGGCTGTTATCAATGGGCGCTGCTCTAACAGCCAGCAAACCACCGGCAATCATTGCGGTTCACTGCACAAGGCTTTCAAAATTGAACCCGGCGAAGAAATCCGTATTATCTTTATGCTTGGTGTTGGCGACCGCAAGGTTGGTAAACGTATCCGCAAGAAATACTCCAATCTTACCAATATTGACAAGGCCTTCGAAAAACTGGCCCAATACTGGGACAATAAAATCTCAGTATATAACTGCCAGACTCCCGATGCTGCCATGAATTCCATGGTCAATATCTGGAATCTCTATCAGGCTGAAACCTGCGTTGTCTGGTCTCGTTTCGCATCATTCATCGAAGTTGGCGGTCGCACAGGTTTGGGCTACCGTGATACCGCTCAGGATGTAATGAGTGTCGTCCATACAAATCCTGAAAAAGCTAAATGGCGTATGCGGCAGTTGCTGCGCGGGCAATGTTCTGCTGGTTTTGGGATTCATCTGTTCGACCCGGCTGACCTCAATGATGGCGATGACAGCAGTAAACTTTCTATACCCACCATCGTCCATAATCCAACTGGCGGTCTGCAAATACCAACTCTGGACCATGTCTGCAGCGACGATGTGCTGTGGCTGGTGGTTTCGGTCTGCGAATATATTAAAGAAACCGGCGATGTCGAATTTTTCGATGAAGTGCTGCCCTATGCCGATAAAGGCGAAGCTACAGTCTATACCCACCTGAAAAAAACTCTGGATTTTTCTGCCAAGCATGTTGGTGCTACCGGCATCTGCAAAGGTCTGCGGGCAGACTGGAATGACTGTATAAATCTCGGAGGTGGCGAAACCGCTATGGTTTCTTTCATGCATCACTGGGCATTAAACGCTTTTATCGAAGCGGCCAGCTTCCTGGGCAAACAAGCCGATGTTCGCAAATACACCAAGATGGCTGACACCGTCAAAGCTGCCTGCGATAAACATCTATGGGATGGAAAATGGTATATCCGCGGCATCACCGCCAAAGGTAAAAAGCTCGGCACCAACAAAGACAAAGAAGGCAAGCTGTTTTTGAACGCTCAAAGCTGGGCGGTAATGTCCGGTGTTGCTTCCGGTAAGAAAGCCCAGTCGGCAATGGATGCAGTTGAAAAACATCTCTACAGCGACTATGGTTTACATCTGTCATGGCCAGCATTTGCAACCCCCAATGATAGCGTTGGTTTTGTAACCCGGGTCTATAAGGGTGTCAAAGAAAATGCATCAATCTTCAGTCATCCAAACCCATGGGCCTTTATCGCCGAATGTATTCTCGGCAATGGCGACCGGGCCTTCAAATATTATTCTGCCCTGTGCCCATATAAACAAAACGATAAAGCTGATATTCGCATCGCAGAACCCTACAGCTATTGCCAGTTCGCTATGGGCAAAGACCACGCCAAACACGGCCAGGCCCGCCATCCGTGGCTATCTGGTTCTGCTGGCTGGGCCTATACCGCAGCTACCCGCTGGATGCTCGGCATCCGTACCAGCTTCGATGGGCTGATAATTGACCCGTGCATACCATCGGCCTGGCCGGGCTTCACCGTTACCCGTAAATTCAAGGGGGCAACCTATAATATCGCGGTGAGCAATTCTAACCATGTCCAAAAGGGTGTCAAGTCGATCATGCTCAATGGTCAGCCAATCGAAGGGCCGATACCACCCCAGAAGAAGGGTACAGTTAATGATGTTAAAGTCTTGATGGGCTGACAAGAGACTGTGTAAGTGATTAGTATTGCGGTTTTGCCTTATTTTGCCAAGTCAGGTAATGGCTTATAGTCAATCGAATACTCTTTACTTATTCTGTTCCCATGGATTCATCATCTATTTTCATGTTCGCTTGCTCCACAGCATCGCCCAATACATCCTTGATGTCAGTTGCGGCTTTACTGAGAGTGGGTTCTTCAACGCTCTTAGGTGAGATAATGGATGCTGCGATAATGCTTGCCATTATAATAAAAGTCCCGCAATAGACAAAAACGCTCCCTCCCGGGTCACTGGAGTTATCCATCATCACACAAAAACCAATAAATGTATTCATTATCCCGAACCAAATACCGAAAGTACTTGCACCTTTACCTGTCACAATAATTCTCCAATCAAAAAATGTATTATACTTGTTAATAACATCTCTTTTAATATTTTAAGCATTATTCAGGAGATTGCAATCCGAAAGATAAACCTGAGAAATCTGGCCTATAGCATCAAACGATACAGGGTAAAAACAGGGCAGGTGTTCATGCTTTCCTCAAAAATCAACCTAACTTCTAAATGAGCGACTTGACCCAATCTTCATATAAAGCCTGCATCTCCCGGGCTTTCTCTGGCATTTTATTGGCTAAATTGTGTATTTCACTTTTATCTTCATCCATGTTAAAGAGGTTCCAGTCTTCGTTTGCCCATTTGACCAGTTTCCATTTGCCCTGGCGGACAGCCTTGCCTTTGGACCATTGCCAGAAAATGGGTTTGGTGCGTTTGATTTGCTTGCCCTTGATCGCATCGGCGAAGCTTTCACCTTGGAGTGGGGTTATAACTGAACCATCAAAGGTTGCTGGATATTTCGCCCCGGTCAATTCCATTATGGTAGGCATGAAATCAATGAAATGTCCGGGGAAATCACAGAAGCTTCCGGCTTTGGTAACCCCAGGAAAGTTAGCGATAAGCGGTGTACATATCCCCCCTTGATAGCTATAGTTTTTGAAATAGCGTAGCGGGGTATTACCTATGTTGGCCCAGTCGCTACCAAGTGAGGTCCAGCGGGTCATCGATCCAATTTCCCCGGTTCCACCGATGCGAACCATCTCCGCTGATGCCCCATTATCGGCGGCAAACATGATAAGGGTACTGTCTGCCTTGCCGATGGCTTTAAGCTTGTCAATAATCTTGCCAATACCCTGATCCATCCGGTCAATCATTGCTGCATAGACTGCCATGGTTCGACTTTGTTCAGTTTTTTCTTTATCAGAAAGTGAATCCCATGGCTTATGGGTCGGCTCAGATAGTGGATAGTGTTTTTCATCGACAAGTCCCAGCTTGAGCTGCTTATTATAGCGGGCCGCGCGTATCTTTTCATAGCCAACGTTGTAGGTATCTTCATATTTAGCGATATCTTCGGGCCAGGCCATCAGCGGATCATGCGGGGCGGTATAAGCGACATACATAAAGAACGGCTTTTGCTCATCTTTATAGTCATCGAGATATTTGACGGCATACTTGGTAAAATAGTCAGTGGTATAGAAATCCTTATCTTTCGGCGTATAAGGTTCAAAGGTTTGATCTTCGATACACCAGGCGCGATCGGGTCTTTTCTGGGCCGGTTTACCTTCGCCGGGTCTTTGTTTGCCGGGGTTAAAATAGTTACAGCATCCATCTCGCAGGCCATAATACCTATCGAAGCCACGTTCGTGCAGGTTTTCGGTGCTGTGATGTTTGCCGACAGCCAGCGTGCGATAGCCGGCGGGCTTTAAGACTTCTCCCAAGGTCACCGCATTGATAATCTTAGCCGGTTTCATCATTCCGCATTGCTGAGCATAAACCCCAGTCAGCAGACAGGCCCGTGAGGGCATGCACTTGGCGGTATTATGGAATTGCCGAAAGCGTATTCCGCCTTCGGCGAGCTTATCGAGGTTGGGTGTAGCAATCTCCGAGCCATAACAACCAATATCTGACCATCCCAAATCATCGGCGAGGATTAAAATGATATTGGGTCGGGCCGGCTTAGGCTTCTTTGATGCCATCGAACATCCCGCACCGAGCAAAGAAAGGGAAAACAACCCGCTAACCTGTAAAAATCTACGACGACTAAGCATAAGATTACCTCACAAATGAACATTTCATATAAACTCATAACCAAAGCAGATAGCTATCCTAACTGATTTGATCAGAGAATACAAGAAATCATCCACAGATTACACACAAATAAGAGCTGCTTACGAGGATGTAAAATAAACTGTGTAAATGGTCATAGATATGTTAACCTATAGATGAAAGGTAATTACTATGGCCAGA
>JAEIOG010000207.1 GCA_016342495.1 Phycisphaerae bacterium | reverse complement strand
CATCGGCCCTTTTTAACAGGCGCTACACTTTTAAACCGACCCGACATGCGCTGCACTTTTTCGCCGGCGTTTACAATTTTAGTTAAATTCATATAAAAACTTAAAAAAAAGTATTTTTTCCCCCTCTATTTACTTATTAATTGTTCATGTAGCTGTGAATATGTCGTAAAATAAGGTGCAATGACTATGAAATCTCATAAATTTGATGACAAAAAGCGATCTGAGGAGTTTTTCCCTTTGTATATCGCCAGCCAAAAGAGGATATTTTCTTATATTCTCATGATGGTCCCTAATGTTAATGATGCCGAGGAAATTTTGCAGGAAGTATCATCGTTACTTTGGCAAAAGTTTGATGATTATAAACCTGGTACCCATTTTGCTGCCTGGGGTGTCAAAATTGCTCACAATAAAATATATGAATATTCGCGATCTAAACGTAAATATCATTTACTTTTCGAGGGTGAATTTCTTGAAATATGTGCAGATAAAGCAGAAAAATCATCTCAGCTGTTTGACAGCCGCCTGAAAGTTCTAAATGAATGTGTCCAGAAATTATCTGATAAAGACAGGGAACTCCTGAAATATCGATATGAAAATGGTTTGACAATCAAAAAAATCGCAGAAGAAGTTGGTCGCACCGCTCATGGTCTGTACAAAGTAATGACACGAATCCATAAAAATCTTTCGCAATGTGTGCGTAGAACCATTGCACAGCAGCAATAAATAGATATGTACAATAATTTAAATGACAGAAAACTTAAATGACAATTTATATTATGAATTAACTGAGCTGGTCTTGAAAATGCTCAGCGATAATTCCAGTGACGTTGAAGCACAGCGTATTCGCCAGATATTAAGCGATAATCCTGAAGCGATGGATTGTTATAGTGATATTATTTTGGTTTATGTTGGCTTATCATCTTCAGATGGTCATATTAAATATGATTCTGATGAGATTCCAACTTCAGCAGAATTATTACGCGAAAAAATAGTTTCTATGGAGCCTGAACCTGAGCTGGAGTTGCCAAAAGTCAAGTCGAGGCCTCTTCCAGTTCGAAAGCCTATAAGCATATCAGGTATATTACGTTTTAGTGGTGCAATTGCCGCTATGATAGCAGTTGTTATTTTGCTGACTTTGGCAGAGGATTATTCTAATGCCCCCAAAAACTATAAGGCCCTGGGAAATATTGCTTCGATTGTAGATACCGTTGATGCCAGATGGTCCAATCCTGAAATGCAGAATATTAATTATCCTTTTAATATCAAGTGTGGAAATTATGAACTTCAGGAAGGATATGCCGTTATTGAATTTAATAATGGTACAGAACTGGTTTTGGAAGCTCCTATTTGCCTTGAAATATTAAGTAATAAGGAAGTCAACCTTGAGCTTGGCCGATTGGTGGCAAAGATGGACCCCGGTAAGAAAGGCTTTGTTGTTAATACTCCTGGCGGCAAAATGATAGATCTTGGCACAGAGTTTGGCGTTGAAGTTACCAATAATAAAACAAGTGATTTATATGTTTTTGATGGCAAGGTTTCTATTGCGCCAAAACAGAATAATATTTCTAATGCACCCGCGGCAATAATTAATGCAGGTTATGCTCGCAGGGTTCGACCTGATATTGATGGCATTGATGAAATTCAGTTTAATAGTGCCCGTTTCGTTCAGAAAGCTGATTATGAAGTGATTCAGTTGGCAAGTCAAGGTTCTTCTTATCATCGATGGCTTGAATATCAGAGAAAGCTGCGTCAAGATAAAGATTTGTTAGCTTATTATGCTTTTCTTGATGATCCCAGCACAGATAGACTCGTAAATACTGCCGTTGCGACCGCTGGTAAGCTAGATGGCGATTTGGTCCATCGTGATGGTAAAGATGGATATCTGGGTACAGTAGTTTTACCTAATGATGTGCGGATACCAAGCTGGACAGCTGGACGTTGGGATGAAAAACAAGCTTTGCATTTTGAGCATGACAAACAGCAATATGTCAAAGTTGATTGGCCAGCTGATATTAAAGTTGGCGACAATATTACATTTGCTGCCTGGATAAAACAAGATAGCAGGAATTGCTTTGGTCATATTATTTCAAAACGAAATTATGGCCCTCCGCAAAAGATGGATTTTCAATGGGCAGTTTTTGTTAAGGATATGGTAAGTTACCAAACCGCAATGGAATTTGGCTTTAATAATAATGACAATATCGATAATTTGTTTATTACAGAAGATATAAAAGTTGCTGAGCCTTTGAAGTGGTACCATGTTGCATTAACTTATGATATTAATGATGGTAAAGCAAAGATGTATGTTGATGGAAAGTTGTATGGCTATCTGGATTATCCATATTCTCAGAGTAATCATTCGATAGCTTCTGATGTTATGTATATTGGAACTGATTTCTTCCCTGATGGTGATACTGATGCTTTACAAGGCTGTATCGATGAATTAGTGATTATGAATCGGGTCTTAGAACCCAGCGAAATAAAAGAAATGTTTCTGGCAGGTCAGCCAGACGATAATTAAAATTTTATTTTTTACATGCAGAAAAGCATGTTATGCGTGGAATGTACGCGCATAAATAATGTTGGTAAATAAGTTAATATTTGTCCTTATAGGAAAGTAGCAGGAAAAGGAGGTTTTATATTAAGCTACAATTTCAAGAATGATCTAATAGAAAATGTATATGTTTTAGAACCGCACTGATAGTGCATTTTACAATTTATCTCAAAAGGAGATCGAAGATGAAGAAAATTATTGCAATTATGGTTGGTTTTGTATTGATTACTGGAATTACTGCTAATGCGGCATTGGACCTGACGGCATGGCAGGCACAAGCAGCGGCTACTGCTGGCAATGTTGTTGCTGACAATACTGGTTGGACATTTGATGGCAGTGCTGGTGTTGATTTTGATTATGGTAATCTCGATGAAGATGGCAATCTGGGTTCTAATGGTGCAGGTACTTCGGTTGAATATATTTTCAATTTAACTGATAATGACTACTCTGTAGCTTTAGGATCTTTTTTTGGCTGGAATAATGCTGAAATTAATGTAGTGAAACTCGAACAGTGGGCTAACACTGGTGTTTTTGGTTTGACTTCACCAGGTGTCGTTGATTCAAATTTCAATGGTGCACTTTCTACATTTGATGTTGATACTCATGTTGTTTTTATTAATCGTGCTGATGGCGATTATGAAATTTATGTCAATGGTGTTTCAATGGGTCTTGATACTCGTGGTGGTGGAAAATGGGTTACTAATGGCGGACTGGGCAAACTAGGTGCTTTCGGTAAAAGCGATGGTACTCAAGTCGATATTTGCTCTGGAGATATCTATGCTGTTGGTACTTATAACCGTGCATTAGATGCCGGAGAAGTTGCTGATTTAGCAGCAGCTGTTCCAGAACCTGCTACAATGATTTTGTTTGGCCTGGGCAGTTTGGCAGCTATCCGTAGACGCAAAGCTTAGTTGAAATTTATTCCAGCCCTCACTTAACGGGAGGGCTGGAAATTTGACTAAAGGCATGGATTTTGCCGATTATTTTTGGTAAGCAAAGGTAGGCATGAATTTAAGAAAACATGGTTTTACATTAATCGAATTATTGGTCGTGATTTCGATTATCGCATTGTTGGTTAGCATATTGATGCCGGCATTGAACAAAGCACGTAAGGATGCTCAGTCTACTGTTTGTATGTCGAATCTACGCAACTGGGGTATGTGTTTCCAGTTTTATGCTAAAGATCATGATGCTAAGCTTGCAGGCCCTAATTGGGGCGAACCTACTAATTCTTATATGCAGCTTTTACGTAACTAATATGATAATATTGAAGAGTTACGGTATTGTCCCTCGGCAATGAAAAAATCATCTAAAGCATGGGATGCTTTCAGGTCGCCAGGGACTTCTGGTGCAACATGGTGGATGGACACCGATACGATTAAATGGATGCCATCTGGTGATTGTGGTCTGGGAAGCTATGGTGAAAACTTCTGGACCAGAGATGGTAAAAGTGAAAAATATTATGGTAATATTGATCAAAAACGTGGCAATGACATTCCATTATTTATGGATGCTCGCTGGCATAATTTCCAGCCTGGCGATAATCCCAATCAAAGAGTGCCACATTTAGAGTCGCATGTCACCTTGTATTATACTGATATTAGCCAATGGGATACAATGTTGGCTGTTACGATGAAAAGACATTCTGCCGGTATTAATATTTGTTTTCTGGATGCTTCAGTAAGAAGGGTCGATGCAGATAATTTATGGTCACTTCAATGGCATAAAGAATATACAAAACAAAACTACCATAATAAAACAACACAGGATATGTCTTTCTTGAAGGAAGGTATCTAAAGTTTTAGGAACCAAATAAATTAATGATTATTATGCTTTGTTGCATAGTCGATGTTTGGGATACAATTTGTAAAAGGAGATCTTATGAAAAAATTACACAGCCATCCCATATGAGGTGGGGCTAAAACTAAATATTTCAAAATAGCGGGATATGAGTTACACTGTAGT
>JAEIOG010000206.1 GCA_016342495.1 Phycisphaerae bacterium | reverse complement strand
ATCATAATAAATATATCCTCGCCCTCAAGTCTAATTAATGACAAGGAATTGTCTCACCCATTCTGGCACAGAGGGGCCATGGTCAGTAGCCCAAAGTCTCATCGCTAAATCTTTATTGAGATAAGCCTGAGCTTCATTTTTTGCAATCGCCAGATTTTTATGATTTTGTGAGGATATATTTAGATATAATGACAGGCCAATCAGTCCGGTTGCAATTAGAATTGATAACCCGGTTAAACGATATGCGGAATATTGTTCTTTTTTGAGTGAAAGACTTGCTGAATCCTGAATATCTAAAGAATCGTTTTTTTTTGTTACAATATTTTGCATAGCAATTCTTTCATAAATACAGTATTTCCCACTATAAAAATCCAAGATATTATATTATTTTAATTAATAAACAACACTGGCACAAGAATAATTAATAATTGAGTAGTTGTATGCCCTATCGGCTGGAATTCCCATTTTTGTCAAATAAATCTGCTGGCCAGAATCGTATTGATAGATTATAATACTGTTTATGTCAAGGCAAAACGATAGCCCGGTATGGGCATCTGAAAAATTAAATAATGTTCATGGCGACCCTGATAAGGGTTCTAAAGTACAGAAAATGTTTGATGATGTGGCAGCCAGATATGATTTTACTAATCGTGTTATCAGCATTTATATGGACAAGCGATGGCGTAAAAGGGCGATAAAATCGGCCAATATTGACGATAATGCAAGAGTACTTGATTTATGCTGTGGTACTGGAGATATGGTTTTTGAGTTTGCTGATCAATATCGGTCTATAGATATTACCGGGTTGGATTTTTCTGAAAATATGCTTAAAATGGCCAGAGCCAAGCAAGATTCGATCAAAAGTGGTCGTTATAAATCTCTTGATATTAAATGGTTAAGTGGTGATGCTTCGGATTTGGGTTTCCCCGATGCTCAATTTGACCTGGTCAGTTGTGCCTTTGGTTTAAGAAATTTACAGGATCCGGCCAAAGCAGTCGCAGAAGCTAGCCGGGTACTCAAGCGTAAAGGGAAGATAGTAATTTTGGAATTTGGCATTCCAGAAAATTTCTTACTAAAAATGGTTGTAAAATGCTATCTTAGATATATATTACCTGTACTTGGCAGGCTTGCCTCTGGTAGTTCCAGTGGTGCTTATGATTACTTCCCGCGTTCGGTGGCTGATTTTGGAACTTCGAGTTTATTAAAACAAGCTTTAACTGATGCGGGCTTTAAGGATATAAAAATCCAGAAGATCTGTTTAGCTACGGTATTGCTAATTACCGCGACAAAAAATCTGGATGAAGAATATTTAATATAAATTGAATTTATGGATAAAAATATAGAACTTCAAGATAATATTCAATCATCGGAGCATTTGCGGCGTAGATGGTTCACAAATGGGGCGACCCTGACTCAGCGGTCGGCGTTTGCGCTGCCTTCGGTTATTGTTAACCTGGTGCTTTATATATTTTTGTGTCTATTTCAACAGCGCATTAATGTTGGACATTGGTATGATCCCACACTCAAACCAGATTTTCAGAATCTTATTCCGATGCTCCTTGAGCCTTTGAACGTATTTCAATATCCATCTTATATTTTTATTGTTGCATTGATGATGGCTATGCTTTGTGTTGTGCCAATTATTATTGCTTTATTTTACAATATATATTGTGCATTGCCTTTTGTTTTAGTTTGTTATTCAATAACACATAATGCATTGTTAAGTGTTTGTTTACTTATAAGTTGTACTGCAATCAGTTTTGAACCTTTGCGGTTTAAGTCTAAATTTGTTGCGGCTGTTTTGTGTTTGAGTCCCGAAGCTTTATACTGGTTTTTTTACAGTGGAATTAACCCGGAAAAAGCTTCCGGGAATGTTTTGAGATGGGCTGTTTTGTATTCGCCATGGGGGATGGCTTTTCTGTTTTGTCTGGCGATATTTGGTATTGTTATTGCTGTTGGCCATTTCCTCCGTTATCATCCAGGTGTGCTTATGCCTTTCTTTGGGGCATTGTTGGCAACGACGGTTTTATTATTTCATAATAAAATAGGTATGGCCGAGCGAGATTTTCTGGCCGAAGTTTACCAGCATAGCCCAACGAAAGTTGAAGTTTTCGCCAGCCAGACTATCAAACCCATGCTTCAGGAAGAATTCCAGATTTATTGTCAGAGTTACCAGAAGGATTATGTTTCAAATGCCACCCGCGACGAGGCGATTATGCAGGATATTCGTTGGCAGTGGTATCTGGCTTTTAATCCGGGGGTGCCGGCTCCTGATCATATCACTTTCGATCCTGATTCAAAAGCCCAACAGCACGAAAAAAATATAACCCTGGCTCGCGATGAAAGCATTGAAAGCATCAATAGCTTTATCGAAAATCATCCTGAGAGTGACAGAATTGCTGATGCCAAGTATTATCTCGCTTTGTTGAAGGATATGCGTGTTGATATTCGCGCTTTGAAGGAAGAAGATACTTTAAGGCTTTATTGTGAAGTGCCCGGGGATTATTCCCGCAGTATCTGGACGGAAATTTTAGATCAGTTCGGTGCAAAAACTGTAAGTCTGGAAGCTCGTTATCGCTTGGCGTGGCTGATAGCAAGCCATGAAGCCTCCAATAACAGCTTAACCCATGATTTTGCTACCGCTCAAAGGCTTTTAAGTGAAGCCATCGGTATGTGTGATAAAGAGTTTGGCATACGCGATCATCAGGCTCAACGTCGCAAAGCAGCTGGCTATTTAGACGCGGTTTTTTCTGAACCACCTTCCAGCATTAATGATGAACAATTATATTTGTTAAGGGCCAGGCTGGAATATTTAAGTCGTCTGCTCCATAATGAAAATCGTCTTAATACCACCGAGCACGACAAACTTTTAGCCAGCTTTATCCGTTTGGATCCGCATAATAATGATTATCCCGATATGTTAGCGGAATTAGCCTTGAATATCGCCAAAGATGACCCTTTAGCTGATAATATCAAGTATGCTCAGGCTATGGATATTAAATCCGTAGAAGTTAAAGAGCAGGCATTAAGAGATTTGTTGACTGAATTTGGTGATGCCGATGCCTGTCAGCAGGGCAGGTTGGAATTAGCTAAAATGCTGCTGGACCTGAAACCGGAAAATGCCAATGAGCAGGCCGATAAACTACTCCAGGATTTAATCGCGAAAGACCCCAAGAGTTTTTGGGCCAGACAAGGCCAGATTCTTCTGGAGCGGCTGATGGAAAATATGAAAAATCAAACCCCTCCAGAACAGCCCCAGCCCGAAGAAGCAGCCGAAGTTGAAGATACCATCTTGCCAATAGAGTAAGGGGGGGAAGTTCTCCATTTTATTTTGGCAAATCTTTGGCTTTAGTATATTAGAGGCCCCCATAATACGGTATTGAATATTTGGACATTTAATTTCAACACACTCACCTGTTATCAAAATAATCTTTTATCGCGTCCTTACCTCGCTTGACAACACTCACCGGTGGTTCCTCCAGCGGATTGCCATAGAGATTCATACCTCCCCCAAAAAAATTGCCCTCCGCCCAGAATATTTCCATATTCATCATAGTAATCCATTCAGGCAAAGCCTTTATTTTGTTATTTTCGAGATATAGATAATACAGAGAAGGTAACTGGGAAATCTCCACCGGAAATCTACTAAGTCGATTGTTTTTAAGACTAAGTTCTTGCAGGTTAGTTAGCTTGCCCATCTCCATCGGCAGGTTAGTTAGGCTATTATTATCAAGTTTTAGCTTTTGCAAAGAAGTGAACTGACCAATCTCTGCTGGCAAGCTCATTAGATTATTGTGATCTAGTTCCAATACAATTAAAGGCGGTAACTTAACTGTTCCCATCGGAAAACCGTTTAATTTATTGTTACTAAGTGTTAGCCATTGAAGAGAATTAAGCTGACCAATCTCCTTAGGTAATTTAACAATTACATTACCCTCAAGAAATAATGAAGACAGGGAACTGAGTTGACCAATCTCAGGTGGCAAGGTGGTCAAACTATTGTAATTAATTGTAAGTTTATGCAAAGAATTGAGCTGACCAATCTCAGGCGGCAAGGTGCCCAATTTGTTATAACTAATTATCAGTTCATGTAAAGAATTAAGCTGACCAATCTCAGGCGGCAAGTCAACTAGTTTGTTATCAGAAAGGTATAGCGATAATAAGGAATCTAACTGACCTATTTCTTTCGGCAAACTCGACAATTTATTGGCGCCAACCCCCAAATTTTCAAGTGAAGTTAGCTGCCCGATTTCCGCAGGCAAGCTAGTTAGGTTATTATAGCTAAGCCACAGCTTTTGTAGAGAAGTTAGCTTGCTGACCACTCCAGGTAAGCTTGTTAGATTATTTTCACTATAGTCTAGCTCTCTCAGAGAAGTAAGCTGGCTAAGCTCATCAGGCAAATCAGCTAACTTATTTCTTCTAATATCTAGTATTTCCAGAGAAGTCAACTGACCTATTTCAGGTGGCAATTTCGACAGGCCCAGCCAACTAAGTTTTAACTTTGTAGCATTGTCGGCTTTAGCTTTCTCCCTCTGTGCCAGAATGGGTGAGACAATTCCTTGTCATTAATTAGACTTGAGGGCGAGGATATATTTATTAT
>JAEIOG010000026.1 GCA_016342495.1 Phycisphaerae bacterium | reverse complement strand
ACCCCAAAAAAAAGCTATTTTTGCTACCGCAAATCAGCTTAACACACCTATTCCCTAGACTATGGGATGGTTGTGTTGTATATTCATATCTCTTTGATTAATAAGGCTTTAAGTTGAAAAAAGCCCTGCTTATGTCCCATTTAAATATAAAATACGTATTTCCCACAGGTCGCATTTGCTTGTGATTTCTGGTAAAAATAGCACTGTAAGCTTATGTCAGTAAGTTTACGCCCTGTGTATGATGCTTTGCAACTGTTGAATTTTTAGAAATGGGGGGCTGGGTTTTAATTACCCCGGCTTAAAAAATTATGGAAGACGCTAACAGAGCTTTTTTTTATGTAGGTGACAGCAAGAGTTTTTGTGAAGAATTGAAAAGTATTCTTTCAAAAGAAAAATTCCAGTGCTACATGTTTACTTGTTCAGAAACTGCTTTTGATGAATTGACTAAGAATCTTTGTCATATCTTGATGATTGATGCTGATGTTAAGGATTTTGATGCTATAGAATATCTGCGTGAGGTGAAAATGAATTTCCCAACCTTGCAGGTATTTATTGTATCTGGCAAAGGTGATATTTCGCTTGCAGTTAATGCATTAAAAGCAGGCGCAAATAATTTTATTGAGCGTCCATTTAATGCTGACAGGTTTATTCCGATTCTCACTGAAGCATTAGATATTGTTAGAAATGCTGATAGCTATTATAGCAAGACTCTTACTGTTGCAGAGAGAAAAGTCTTAGCTTTTGTGATGCAAGGCCACAGCAATAAAGAAATCGCGGCAATTCAACACCGCTCTGTTCGGACTATAGAAGATCATCGTAATCGAGTGATGAAAAAGCTTGGTGCCCATAACGCAGTTGAACTAGCAAAAATTGCCTTGAAGCTGGGCTATTAGCATTTTACAATAGTTATGGTTTAAACTCTGATTTAAGACAACTTCTAAAAAATCAATTTTGTCTGAGAACGATTCTTTGTTCTTTGTCAGCTGAAAAAATCTTCTATTCTTAGCTCAAAAGCAATTATTAGAGGTAGCCTTAATTGATTATCTTCCGGTCTATATTTTTTCTGAGACTTTATCATATCGCAAGATATACCGATACATGCCTATTACCTGCTATTGGCTAGCTTAAGGCAACCTCTAAAAAATGGATTTCTACTGCGAGCGAATCTTTTTTCGCCTGAGCTCTCGTTGGCGAAACCAATTATTAGAGGTTCCCTCAAGTAAATTGGTATGATTTAAGATTGCCAATTTTTTTTCAATAGAGTGTTGACTTATTCTAATAGTATGCCATATAATCAAATCGGTACTATCTTTTCCTTGTTAACCATTTATCACTTAAGGAGAATTTTATGGTTTCAAAAGCATTATTGCCCTGGTGGGTGGGTGGCTTGCTGTTGGGTTTGATTCAGATTTTAGCGGTGGTGGCAAATAGCCCCCTTGGGGTTTCTACTCAATTTGTTGTTGTGGATTCCAAGATTATCCATAATGTTTCAGAGGATTATGCCAAAGAGCATTCTTTGATCAGCCAGGAAAAATATACCAAATTTGGCTATGGGTTTTGGTTGGATATAGGTCTGGTTTGCGGGGCTTTTTTAGCTGCGGTTTTAAGTGGCAGTTTTCGCTTAAGTTTAACCACTAAATGGTGGAAGGTGAATTATGGCAGTAATCTTGGCAGGCGGTTTGCCACCGGTTTTGTTGGCGGGATATTGATATTGCTTGGTTCGAGATTCGCCCATGGCTGTACCAGCGGGGCTTTTGCCAGTGGCTGGGCGCAGCTGTCATTATCTGCGCTGCCATTTACAATTACGCTGTTTGGTTTTGGTATGTTGACGGCAAAGTTGGCTTATAAGCAATCACCAGAGATAGAAAGGGAATAGCCATGGATTATTTAGGTTTTATGATAGGAATGCTTTTTGGTGCCGCTTTATTTTTAGCGGGTTTGGCTAATCCAGATAAGATTATCGGAACATTGAGATTAAAAGATTTACATGCCATGAAAACCATAGCGGTTTTTGTTATTGTTGGAATGGTTGGTTTTTGGTTTTTAGATAAAGCTGGCGTTGCCCATTACAGCGTTAAGCCTGCTAATATCTTAGCGGTGTTATTAGGCGGAGCGTTTTTAGGGGTGGGCTTTGGCCTGACAGGCTATTGTCCTGGAACCGGTTTAGCTTGTGCCGCTGCTGGCAGGTTAGATGCATTGATAACTGTTCTGGGTATGTTTGTCGGGGCGGCGTTGTTTATCTTCATTTATCCATCGATTGTTGTACCGATAGATGGTGTGTGGGCCATGGGTAAAAAAACCATACCAGAAGTTACCGGGATATCTGCGGCTGCGTGGGTATTTGGTATTTCAGTACCTTTGACGGTTGTACTTTTTGTGACAGCTAAATTCAAAAAGAAATAAAAGTAAGGTTTACTTATGATATTGCAGTGTGGCAGTGCTCCAGTTTTGCTGGGGAACTGCCACATTTTACATAGCTATTTGATAATCGCATCATATACAATTGGTTTGATGGCACTTTCCAGTCTGAAAGAAAATGGCATATGCTGGGATAAGGCGATAACGACTATTTTGTCTTTGGGTGATATCCAGAAGTGGGTGCTTGCCGCTCCGCCCCAGCCATATTCGCCTTTGGGGATTTTTCCGCCAAAGAGCCGAACAGAGAACCCCAAGCCAAAGCCCGAGCCTATGCCTTGATATACGCCTTTGGGCAGTTGGTTTTGTGTCATCATATTGACAGTTTCTTTTTTCAGTATTCTTGTTCCATTTAGTTGTCCTTCGTTAGCAAGCATCTGACAGAATCGCATATAATCTCTGCCAGTGGAGACCAGCCCGCCACCACCGGAAAGTTTTACCGGTTTGGTGAGATATTCACTGGTTTTGGGGGCATCGTTCAGTTTTAAGCCTTTGCCGGGCTTTGGGCTATAGCAGGCGGCGAATCGTTGAACTTTATCTTTGGGAACCATGAAAGAGGTGTCTTTCATATCGAGTGGCTTGAAGATATTTTCCTGGAAAAATTCGTCAAGGCTCTCACCTGAAACTCTTTCGATCAGGGCTCCGAGCACGTCGGCTGAAACGCTGTAATGCCATTTGGTGCCGGGTTGATATTGCAGGGGGATTTTGCCCAGGCTGTCAGTCATTTTTTCCAGTGGAATATTACGATTCAGGATCTTTTGCTGACGATACATTTTATCGACGGGTGTATTGCCGAAAATGCCATAAGTCAGTCCTGATGTATGTCTTAGCAGGTCACGGACTGTCATGGGTTTATTAAGTTCTACATTTTTTCCGGATTCGTCATATACTTTCAAGTCCTTAAATTCTGGCAGATAATTTGAGACCGGGTCATCTAATTTAATCTTACCCTGGTCATAGAGTATCATCGCAGCGACGCTGGTGATGGGTTTGGTCATTGAATAAAAACGGTAGATGGTATCTTTTTGAGTTTCCTTTTTGGCTTCCCGATCCATCAGACCAAAGGTTTCATTATAGATGATTTTGCCATTGCGGGCAACGAGAACGCTGGCTCCGGTTATTTGTTCATCATCGATAAATTTTCGTACCGCTGGTGCGATTTCATCCAGTTTTTCCTGTGACATGCCAACTTCTTTAGCTGTTGCAGTTGGCAACTCCTTGGGTTTTGGCTGTGTGGCACCGGATAGGGTGGCAGCGAAAATGATGCAAATTAGAAGGAATTTGGCGATGATTTTAGGGAAATTCATGTTTTTTAACTCCGAAAGATGTTCTTGTAAATCATGAGATAATACAGTAGTTATATCATCTAAGGAGTAATTGTCAATGTCGAAAAAGATCGCTACAATTTATGAGCCAGCCATTGGGGCAGGAGTTTTACTAGCCATGCGATTAGTCGCCAGCGTTTGGTTACATAAGCGTGGGATTTCTTTTTTACAATTGCACGATATATCTGGTTGGCGGCTACTTCGGTACTGGCACGCCAGAAGATTTTTTCGCCCTGGGCCATTTTCGTATCAACAAAACCAGGTTTGATGTCGGTTACTGTTATCGGCAGTCTGGCATGAACAGCTTTGTGTCTGAGGCCTTGTAGATAATTGGATACGAAAGCTTTTGAAGCATTATATGCCGGGACATCATGATAGCCTCGAATTGCCGCTACTGATGATATTCCCACGAGATGGCCATGGCCCTGTTTAATGAAATGCCGCATCGCCACATTAGCTGTTGCAGCAAATCCCATTACATTGACATCGATGACTTGTTTTTCCATTTCCCAGTTGAGGTCAGGGTTCGCCTGACCACAGCCGGCATTGATAATCGCCAGATCCAGCCCGTCAAGTTTATCGATTAACTGCTGGAATTGTTCCATGGCTTCATCTTTTTGGGCTACGTCCATAGTGCAGATATATACCGAACCGGGTAATGAAGATTTTAATTCTTCCAGCAGTTCAGTTCTTCTGCCAGTTAAGCCAAGGCTATAGCCTTTATTGCTTAGCAACTGGGCCAGGGCTTTACCAATGCCTGATGTCGCTCCGGTTATGATTGCTTTTTTGGTCATGGATAGTTCTGAGGGAAATTACAGGCTTTTAAGGGCTTTTTTCATTCTATTTAAGGCTTCGGTCATGGTTGAACGAGGACAGCCGAAGTTTAGTCGCACAAAACCGGGCATGCCGAAAAGTGCTCCATCTTCCAGGCCAACTCCGGCGGCTTCAAAGAATTTAACAGCATCGTCGACAGGAAGCTCTCTGGCGTCAATCCAGGCAAGATAGGTAGCCTGTCCCGGATTGTATTTCAGGCAAGGAACTTCAGCGATAAAATCAATTAGCAGTTGGCGGTTTTGCTGTAGATAACTGATAAGTTCATCATGCCAATCCTGACAGTCACGATATGCAGCCATACATGCGGTGTAGCCCATTACATTGACCCATGGCACAATGCCTTCACGAATGGATTCGAATCTGTGACGGAGTTTATCATTTGGGATAACGGCAAAGCCACAGTTTAGACCGGGCATATTGAACGTTTTGCCGGGGCTTAAAAGTGTCATAGTTATTTGAGCATAGCGTTCGTCCAGGGTTGCCAATGGCGTGTGTTTAAGGTCGTCGAGAATTAAGTCGCAATGAATTTCATCGCTTGAAATAATAATATCATTTTCAAGGCAGATTTCAGCAATAGCTTTGAGTTCGTCAGGTTGAAAAACTCTTCCTACTGGGTTATGTGGATTGCATAGCATTAGCAGTTTTGTTTTAGGAGTAATAGCTTTTTTGAAGGCTTCTAAATCGAAAGTGGTCAATCCATCCTTTTCGGTAAGCGGTACAGTAACCAGCTCGCGATGGCATTTTTCTGGAGCCCGCAAAAATGGCGGGTAGACTGGGGTGAAAGTTAAAACTTCATCATTATGTTCGCCGGCGGCCAGACATGCAAGGTGCAAGCCTGGTACCAGGCTTGGCAGCCAAACCAGCCATTCAGGTTTTACGTCCCAATTGTATTTTTCTTTGAGGCGTGTAATTACGACTTCGTTAACTTCGTCGCGAACCAAAGTGTAGCCATAAACTCCCTGGTCAATATGGTCATGCAGAGCATCGCGGACTGCTTTAGGGCTTTTAAAGTCCATGTCAGCTATCCACATGGGAATAATGTCTGACCCTTTATATTTATCCCATTTTAAGCTGCCAGTGCCACAGCGGTTCACGACAGCATCGAATAGGCTGGTTGGTTCGGTTGTTTCTGTTGATGTTGTTTGCATAATATTGAGTAGGTCCTATTTGGCTGGTATGGCATTAAAAACTACGAATAATTCGATTCTATTTCAAATAAAAACGAAATAAGCAGGACATTAGTTACTATGCCACTTATTTCGTTTTTTGTCAACTATAAAATTTACAGTTGGTATAGTTTATGATTTTTTTTCAGACCTAATTCAGTTCGATAACCTTAATATTTTTGAAATATAGCGGATGACCATGGCATTGCAATTCTATTCGCCCAGTTTCGGGGATTGGTTCGCCGCGTTTGAAATAATTTTCCAGAGGTTGCTTATCTACTACAAGTTTATCGTTTAGGTGTACGGTAACAACATTATCGACCATTTCGATTTTGAAGGTGTTCCACTGTCCAATCGGGTTGTCGGCACAAACCAATGGTTTGGCAGGCCCTTTTTTGTTATTGTAGAGGCCACCAGAACCTTCAGGCCATTGAGCAGGGTCCCATATTTGAACCTGGGGAAAGCCTTTGAGGTAAATACCGCTATCGCCATTAGCCTGAATTTTCCAGTCTACATAGAGAATGAAATCTTTATATTCTTTATTGGTGTAAATACTATGGCCTTTGCCATCGAAGAACAATAGTCCATCCTGGACCGACCAGTGCTTATTCATTTCTTCGTCTGCTTTAGTCTGGGCAGTTGCTAATTCTTCCGGTGTCATTGCCGCCACTTGATAAGGGTCTCCAGCAAAACCGAGCCAACCGGAAAGATCCTGACCATTAAAGATCGCAACAGCTTCTGGCTCAACAGGTTTTGTTTCCGTTTTTTCAGCTTCAGGTTGGGTTTCAGTTTCTAAATCAGCGTCAATAGCTTCTGCGGAGGGTTTGACAGGAGCATTGTTATTGGCTGGTGGGTCATTAACCGCAGAATCTTCTTTTGGAGACTCTTGAGGGCAGCCGACAAGAGCAATTGAAATGAGGCAGTAGATCAAAAAAGTTAGTTTTCGCATTTTTACGGATCCTTTAATTTAGGGGGTTTCAAGATATTCAGTCTTCAACTTAAATATAGCCAAACAAACGGAGATTGCCATATTATTTTAGTAAAATGTTTTATTATCTTATTAAAATATTATTGAGGCAATTTATCGGACTAAATTAAAAAGCAGATCCCAGGTTAAGAAGAGGCTTGTGCATGTCGATATAGTTGATGGAAGCTATATGATGTATCATGTGGCTATGTCTATTGGATATGTTAGTACGTATTTATTCAAGGGTATTCGCATAGGTGAAAAATCATGATGACAGACGAGAAAGAACGCAAAGTCCTTGCAATTGATGATAATCAAACAAATTTAGCATTGTTGCGGGTCTATATGAAACAAATGGGTGTTAAGTCTCTCTCGGCTACCAGTGCCGTTGAAGGTATAGATATAGCAATAGAAGAAAATCCTGATTTGATTTTTCTGGATATTATGATGCCTGAAGTTGATGGCTTCGAATGCTGTCAAAGGCTTAAAAGTGACACTAGAACAGCCCATATCCCAATAATTTTCGTTTCTGCGAAAGGTCAGGCTGCTGATAAGGTAGATGGTTTGAAACGTGGTGCGATGGATTATATCTCCAAGCCCTTCGACCCCGCCGAGTTACGTGCCAGAGTTAGTATTGTTTTGCAGATGATCGCAATGCAGGAAAAATTGGTAGATCAGGCTAATACCGATGGGTTGACAGGTTTATCAAATCGCAGGCATTTCTTTGAAGTTTTTGAACGCCAGCTGTTAGAATATAAACTTACGCAAAAAAATGTCTCTGTCATAATGCTGGATTTGGATCATTTTAAGAATGTCAATGATACTTATGGCCACCAAGGTGGTGATATAGCCCTGAAACAGTTAGCATCCATTATTAAAGATAATATCTATCCATTGGATCTGGCCGCACGTTATGGAGGCGAAGAATTCGTCATTATGATGCCTGACACCAATCTTGATAAAGCTTATCAGGCTGCCGAAAAGATACGCACAATTATCTGCGACAGCCAATGGGATATTGCAGGTAATGTAGCTGATATTACAGCTAGTCTTGGTGTTGCTTCAACATCGCAGGATGGCACTTATAATGTCCATGAATTGCTGAAACAGGCCGATGGCGGTTTGTATGCAGCAAAAGCCCGCGGCAGAAATTGTGTTGTCCGTTTTGATGAAATTGATTCGGTTGAACATTTGGAAGTCGAAGTAGTTGGAGATATTGAGGAAATGCAAAAACAGGTATCTGGTCTGGCTGAACGCATGCATGAGCAGGCGATGAGTATGGTAGCAGCATTTTCACAAGCTTTGTATGCAAAAGACCCATTGACCGAACATCATGCCGAAAATGTTTGTCTATATACTAAGGCCCTGGCAAAGCAACTAAGCCTTGACGAGGAATTAACCGCTTCGCTGGAGACCGCGGCGTTATTGCATGATCTGGGGAAAATAAGCATACCAGAAAATATATTACAAAAAAATGGTGAGCTTGATGATAAAGAAACAGAAATGGTTCGCAAGCATCCGGTACTTGCAGTTGATATTTTATCTCCGGTAAAGATATTTGAAAAAGAACTGCCTATCATTAAATATCATCATGAAAATTATGATGGGTCGGGTTATCCTGATGGCTTAATGGGCAAGAAAATCCCATTTGGGGCAAGAATTTTGCGAATAACAAATTTCTACGAAGTTATTACTTCGGATAGTTGGCGCAGCCCGGCAAAAAGCAGTGAAGCTGCATTGGAAATGATTCGTTCCGGCAGTGGCAAAGAGTTTGACCCAGAACTTGTAGATGCTTTCTGCGCAGTTGTTGGTCAATATGCCGGGCAATGGCCAGTAGCTATTGAAACAGAAGCTGCAGTTTAGATGTGAATCGATTTCACAGCTGGAAAATACATGCAAAACACAAATGTGATTTTTTACATATTTCAGTTTAGGTACTAAAATAACCTAAATATTAATTTTCAATTCTTTCCAATTGATATTTGCCATACCTCCTATCGTCAGACTATAATAACTTTGTAGAGCCTTTCCAAGGGATGATCCCTGTTTATTTTAAGGCTGATTTTTTATAAATATCTATATAATATGAGGTTATAATGTCCAATACAGATTCGTCATACATAAATGAAGACCTGATCGCACAAACTTTAGCTACCGCTGCCAAGCCAGATTCAGCCCTGATAAATGATGTTTTATCTAAAGCCGCAGAATTAAAAGGGCTTGAATCTTCGGAAATTGCGGTTTTGATGAATATCAGTGATCCTGACCAGTTATCCCAACTTTTTGAAACCGCTCGCAAGGCCAAAGATGAAATTTATGGCAATCGCCTGGTTGTCTTTGCTCCGCTTTATATTTCTAATTTATGTGCTAATGAATGTCTTTATTGTGCGTTCCGAGCCAGCAATACCGAAATCAAACGTCGGGCCCTTAATCAGGAAGAAATTGCCGCCGAGACCAAATCCCTGATTGACCAGGGACATAAGCGTCTACTGCTGGTCGCCGGTGAATCTTATCCTAAAGAAGGACTGGATTATATTTTCAAATCTATAGAAACCGTCTATAGTGTCAAAAGCGAACATGGCGAAATCCGCCGGGTAAATGTCAATCTTGCCCCGCTGACTCTGGATGAATTTAAGGCCTTGAAAAAGACCAATATCGGTACCTATCAGATTTTCCAGGAAACTTATCATCGTGAAACTTATGCCAAAGTGCATCTACGTGGCAAAAAACGTGATTATGACTGGCGGGTAAGCTCCCTTGACCGGGCGATGCAAGCTGGTATTGATGATCTGGGTATTGGGGTGCTGTTTGGTTTGGCGGATTGGCGTTTTGAGATTTTGGCCCTGATGCAACATATCAAACATCTGGAAGATACCTTTGGTGTTGGCCCTCATACTGTTAGCGTCCCGCGACTGGAACCGGCCTGTGGCTCAGATATCGCTTCCCAGCCCCCATTCCCGGTTAGTGATGTCGATTTCCGTAAGATTGTCGCTATTTTGCGTTTAGCCGTGCCTTATACCGGTATTATTATGTCAACTCGTGAAACCGCTGATATTCGCCGGGAAACCTTTGCTCTTGGCGTTTCCCAAATTTCAGCAGGCAGCAAAACCAACCCAGGCGGATATGCCGAAGGTGAAGATAAATTTGATGCCGCCCAGTTCTCCCTTGGCGATCATCGCCCATTAGATGAAGTTATCCGGGATGTTGCTTCTTTGGGCTATGTCCCATCATTCTGTACTGGATGCTATCGATTGGGCCGAACCGGGCAGGATTTCATGGATCTGGCTAAACCAGGCGAAATCAAAAAACATTGCGGGCCTAACGCTCTTTCGACATTTATGGAATATCTCCGTGATTATGCATCCGAACCTACCAAAGTCATTGGTCAGCAGTTAATCGATAAAACTTTGGAAACTATGGAACCAGAACCAAAACGCCGCAGTGAAATTTTACTCGATCAGGTCAAAAATGGCGGAAGTGATGCCTATTGCTAAAACCCGATTTTGCCGATAAAATAATATCTTATGAGTTATAACCTTGTTTTTAAGGAGGTTATGGCATAAGATTATGTTATATGATCGAGTCTAATTGGATATTGCCTTATGCTTCAGTGCAGTTCAAAAGGCAGGACAAATTTATAATCACAGGAGTTTAACAAAATGGATCAACACATTATTCTTGGCGTACATGTCACCGAACGCTTACAGCAGGTTGCTAAAGTTCAGCAAATCCTCACTGATTTTGGTTGCAGCATCAAAACCCGCCTGGGTCTGCACGAAATCGAAAAGGGTGCCGATTCTACCAATGGCCTTTTGATTCTGGATATGATCGATGATACAAAAAAAGTCGATGAATTTAAAGCTACCCTTAGCGGTATCGAAGGCGTCGAAGTCCAGCAGATGATCTTTAAGCACCCACAATAAAAAAATCAATAGTTGCGGTGTGCGTTACATTGCCTTTTTTAAAAGGTCGTGTAATGGCACCGCAATTATCAATTGTAAATTAATATTCATATGGCCAACAATATTCGCAACGAACATGACTTACTAGGCTCGATGGAAATTCAATCAGATGCTCTTCACGGCATTCATACCGCTCGGGCCATGGAGAATTTCCCTTTAGCTAATCGTCCAGTCGATCATCAGCTGATTACCGCCTTTGGCCAGGTGAAGTTGGCTTGTGCGACCACTAATGAACGTCTGGGTTTTTTTCCCGATAAGGTCAAAGCCGCCGCTATCATTCAGGCCTGCACCGAATTATCTCAAGGCTTTCTCAACGAGTATATAATCGTAGATCGTCTTCAAGGTGGGGCGGGTACTTCCCTTAATATGAATGTCAATGAAGTCATTGCCAACCGGGCACTGCAAATCATGGGTCATAGTCCCGGTGATTATTCGATTATTTCACCGACTGATGATATTAATTTACATCAATCGACCAATGACACTTTTCCTACAGCTCTGAAACTTGCCGCTATTGAATTGATAACGAAACTGGAAGCCAATCTGGTTAGCTTGCAGGAATCATTCCAGCGTAAGGAAAAAGAATTTGCCGATATTGTTCGGGTTGGCCGCACGCAATTGCAGGATGCCGTTTTAACTACCCTTGGTCGTCAGTTCAGTGCTTATGCCGAAGCGATTAATCGTGACCGTTGGCGGGTCTATAAATGTCATGAAAGACTCCGCGTTATCAACCTGGGCGGCACTGCTATCGGCACCGGCTTAGCGGCTCCGCGTCAGTATATCTTTCAAGTCAGCGAAACCTTGCGTGAACTTACCGGCATAGGTTTTGCCCGGGCTGATAACCTTATCGATGCCACCCAGAACGCCGATGTTTTTGTCGAAGTCTCTGGCATACTCAAGGCTTCGGCGGCTTCGCTATTGAAAATCTCAACTGATTTGCGTCTGCTTTCTTCGGGTCCGGAAGCCGGCTTCGGTGAAATCAAACTTCCTCAACGTCAGGCTGGCTCATCGATTATGCCCGGCAAGGTCAATCCGGTTATTCCCGAAGCTGTTGCCCAGGTCGCCATGAAAGTCATGGGCAATGACCAGACTATCACTATTGCCGCAGCTAGTGGCAATCTGGAACTAAATCCGTTTTTGCCGCTGATTGCTGACTGCCTGCTGGAAAACTGTCATCTATTATCGTCGGCCTGCGATATCTTTGCTCGCTATTGTATCGATGGCATCGAAGCTGACCGTCAGCGTTGCCAAAGCCATGTCGATTCCGCTACTGCTACCGTTACCGCTTTGGTATCGGAGCTGGGCTATGAAAAAGCCTGTCAATGCGTAACTGCCGCCAAAGAAAACAATCAAACCCTCAAGCAATATATTTTGGATGAGAAACTTATCAGCGAACAACGCTATAATGAACTGATCACTCCCGAATCCATCTGCCGCCTGGGCCACTAAGGTTGTTGACCGCCCAACACGGCGTTAGCTACCCATTAAATAAGCGTGATACGGATTTTAACAAGTGGCCTAGCTATACCCATGCTTCATATGTTTAAAGGCCAAAACTAAAGGGCAGGCACGAGACCTGCCCTTGCGGGTCAGAAAAATCCATTGTGCTTTTTTCAGAAGCATTACCTGACAATAATATCATAAGGCATAATCAGCATGATTTGCTGTTGCTGGACCATTTCGATCATATTCATGGCGTGGGTGAGGCTTTTTTTCAGGCTTGGGTCGGCTTGGGCCAGCAGGTTCACAATGCCCATGGTTTGCCCGCTGATAGTGGCATAGTTGCCATTGTTGCTACCGGTAGCGGCAAACATTTCATCGAGCATTTCAAAGATAGTTTTGGGCTTGGGCAGATGCCGGAGATGATAATCATCGCTATTAAGATTGGCTTTTCCGGCGGCAAAATCGATGGCTTCCTGCAAGCCGCCGATTTTGTCTATTAGCCCTAATTCCAGAGCTTCATCGCCTGTATAGACTTTGCCCTGGGCCAGTGACTCAATATTTCTTTTGAGCTTGGCCTTGCGGGTAGATTCAACCCGGCATTTGAATATATCATAAATAGAGGCCATACTGGTGCGGAATTTTCTTCGTTCGCTTCGGGAAAATGGCTCCGTTGAGCTGTACATGCCAGAATTTTTACCGCGTTTGAAAGTATAGGTGGTGATGCCGATTTTATTTAACAGTTCATCGATAACCATCTTGCCGCCTACGACACCAATCGAGCCGGTAACAGTAGCTTTTTCAGCAAAAATAGTGTCACAGCCACAAGAAATATAGTAACCACCGGAAGCGGCCACTGTACCCATCGAGACAATTACCGGCTTGACCATGGCGGTTTCCTGAATAGCATTGTAGATTATGTCACTGGCAGTGGCGCTGCCGCCGGGTGAATCAACCCGAATAACGACAGCTTTGATATCAGGGTTCCTTCGGGCATCGGCCAAAGTCTTTCTTATAGTTCGCGACCCTACCGATTGACCGGAGAAGCCATCCTGACTGCTGCCGGTATTTATTGTACCTTCGACATAAACAATAGCGATAGCATCACCTTCGGGGTCTTTGGGGCCATCAAAGAGGGTTTGAAGATTAGTGATCAGGGCAAAGGGATTATCCAGGTTTATTTCTGGAGCTTCCGGTTTGTCATAATCTTTATGCAGAATAATTTGTTGTCCGGTTTGTTCTTTAATCTTCAGCAGAAAATCTTTGCGATACATTACTTCATCGACAAGTCTGGCATCTTTGGCTTCGGTGGCAGTAAAAGGGCCCTGGTCAATAGTTGTGCTGACCTGGTCTTCGGGCAGATCGCGGCCATAGGCTATTGTGCTGAGCATTTGAGCATACATATGGTCGAAAAGGCGATTGTATTGTTCAATTTCAGCATCGGATGGCCCAGTCAAAGTCAGTGGTTCAGCGGCACCTTTATAATCGCCCATGTGCAGAAAGTCGGCTTTGACACCCACCTTATCCAGCAGGTTTTTAAAATACAACATCTGGCCAGCTAAACCTGATAGCTGAACATCGCCGGTGGGAGTAATGGCAACTTCATCGCACTGGCAGGCTAGCATATAAGTTGTCTGGCTGACAGTTTCGATATAAGCATAGGTTTTCTTTTGAGCTTCACGTAATTTAACTAATTCGCGTCCCAGCACATCAACCTGAACCCGGCTCAAGGCGGCATCTTCAAAATTGAACATAATGCCATCAATTTCGTCATCGCCAGCTATTTTTTGCAGGGTCGCTAATAAAGCAGGGAATGTATGGGTGGAAATACCATCCAGTGAGATGGAATTGGTATCGGGTCTTTCTGAATATGATCCGGAAATATCCAGAACTACTATATTGTTTTTTTCTGTAACTACGCTTTCTTCCTGAGCCTGGCAGGATAAATTTAGCATAATAGTTAAGGTGATAATGCCAGAGATGATAAATCTGATTTTGCTGTTTTGCATCGAAAACTCCTTTGGATAGTCTTAAAAATGGATAAAAACGACCATTTTTATAATATTTTTATCCTTTTTTGCCTTATCTGGCGACAATGAAACAATGGGGATAATATTTCCTGATTGCCTTATAATAATTATGCGGTTATCATACGTCAACCATTAATAGATGCTTAAAGGTAATATTTTATACACAAGATGATTTTAAATGTGATTTTCGCAACAAAATCGAAATGATCAAATAGATAAGGATAGTTTGATGGAAAGAGAAGCTATATTTAAGTTTATGAACGATAATCCCAAATTTGCTCTGGCAACAAGTCATAATGGTCAGGCTCATGTGCGAACTATTACTCTATATCGAGCTGATGCCAACGGTATTGTTTTTATTATAGGCAAGCATAAAATGGTTTATCAGCATTTAATTGCCAATCCATCGGTAGAACTGTGTTTTTGTTCTCCGGAGGAAAATACTCAGGTCAGGGTAAGGGGCAATGTGCGTATCTCTGGTGATATTGTATTAAGAAATGAAATTGCCACCGATGTCCCGGCGCTTAAACCCTGGATTATGAAACAGGGAGATAATGGACTGGCAATCTGTTTGCTGGAAAATCCTAAAGCCAAACTATGGAAGATGACCGAAGATTATGCTACCAGAATAACCAGCACAACGGCAATGTCCAGCGTATGGCTGGCTATGTATAATGGAGAATGATGCCGTATTCTACTAATGTCTGGTTTAATCAATATAAAAGGAATTTGTGATGACTTTGAGTTTGAAAATCAGTCCAGATAAAATGTTTGCTGTTTTAGACTTCAGTCAATTGACGCATGAAGATAAAATCGATTTTGAATCTTTAGTTGAAATTTTGCGTCTAAATAGTATAGATGTTTATGAAATGGTTGAAAAAGATATCCATTATTTCCTCGAACAATTTAATGCTGGTATTGACCATGAACAATTACCACCAATAGCTCAAGGTCTCGCTCCGGTGTCAGCTGAAAAGGGATATTTCCAATGGGATGAAAAACTTGACCCCCAAAAGCAAAATCAGACATCGGCATTAAAAGATGGCGGGAAAATAAATTATTATGAACAGTCCAGCGTGATTACTGTTGGCAAAGGGGAGGTTTTAGGCCTTTTACAGCGAACCACAAAAGGACAGGCTGGCAAGGATCTTTTTGGCAAGACTGTCCCTGCTAAAGCTCAATCGGAATATATTGTTAAAGCTGGTGATAATGTCGAAATATTAGCTGATGGCATTACTTATGTCGCCAGTGAAAATGGTGTACCAACATTATTGCGTGATACTTTGCAGGTTGATCCATTTATCGATATTAAATCTGATGTCGATTTTTCTACCGGCAATGTCAATTTCCCCGGCGATGTTCATATCAAAGGAGATATAAAGGATTTATTTGAGGTTCAGGCCGCCGGCGATATTGTTGTCGATGGCACTATTGAAGCGGCAAAAGTCCAATGTGGTGGTTCATTGCAAGTAAAACATGGTATTGCTGGCAAAGAAAAAGCGACAATCATCATCGATGGCAATCTTGACGCTAAATATCTTTCTCATGTTACTGTTTGGGTTAAAGGCGATATTATGATTCATTCGGAAATCGTCGAGAGCAACATAAACTGTGGTGGAAATGTTACCTTGGAAAAGGGGGCTGTTTATGGCAGCATCATCACCGCAGCAGGTACAATCAAAACGCCGGTGATTGGCAGCCCGGCAGGAACAGAAATAATTGTTCGTCCGGGCATTGACCCTTTTCTGGAAAAACAGATAAACCGTGAAAAAAATAAAATTGATGAGCTTTCCAATAAAACCAATGAAATGCTAAGCAGGGCTAAGGAAATGATGGCATCTCTCCAGGGTCATCCCAATAATGAAGTAAAAAAAATGGCTGTTGAAGTCATGGCTAATAAACAGCAGATCGAAACGCTCCAAAGCAATCTTTTGCAACTTCAAGAAAAATTAGCTCAAGGCAAAGGCACGCTGATTGTCAATAAAACTATTTATCCCGGTACCAAAGTATATCGCAATCATCGTAATATCGCGCCAATAGCCCATGAGATGCTGGGGCCTATAGAAGTTATTGTTCAGAAGAATGAACAGGGCCAGGAGATTCTATCATTTCAGGTGCCCGGAGAGCATAAAGTATAAAATTAACCGATGTTCAGAATAATAGAGTAACAAATGATTTTTTTTGAATCTTCCAGAACAGACTTGACAAAAGTGAGCAAGATGATTTTACTGATTGTTGCAGCTATACTGGCAATTCCAGCAATCTGGATTATTTATATTTGTTATGAACCTTTTATTTATGTGTTCAGTGGTGATTTGTTTGAATATCAATTTATTCGCCCTCAATTTGGAATTGGCCTGGATCAGCCAACGCTGGGTAAATTTTATATACTTTTCTTTTTGTTTTCTCTGATAGTCTTTCCCTATTTGGCTTTATTAAGATTTGCGATTAATCGACGGAATAAATTAAATTATGTCATGTTTGGCTGTCTGGCGATTGCTTTATGTTTATGTCTTGTAAGTGTTTTAACAATAGGATATTATTGGTTGATAAAATATATCGAAGCACTGGGATATACTTCTCGGCGTTCTTTCGGTTTATTTTTTGGTAAATGTGGTTATATCACGGTATTTGGCTTATTAGTTTGGCTTTTATGGCCACCGAAAAGGAATTTGAGCCTGACTGAGAAAAATGAAAGGTTGAAAAATGGGTGAAAATATTAATAGAAGAAACTTTCTGAAAACAACGTCCCTGGCGACGATTGCACTGGCGGCATCAGGCTGCAATGGAATTCTGGAAAAGCCTAAGCAAAAGCCAAATATTCTGTTTATCTTTTCGGATGACCATGCATATCAGGCAATAAGTGCCTATGGCTCAAAACTCAACAAAACCCCAAATATTGACCGTATCGCCAATGAAGGGATGCGTTTTGACCAATGCTTTGTGACCAATTCAATTTGTGCCCCACAGCGTGCCGTTGTGCTGACGGGTAAATATAATCATCTAAATGGCGTTATTGATAATGGTGCTAATAGAAGATTTGATGGTTCCCAGCAGATATTTCCCAAGATTCTCGGAGCTAATGGCTATAATACCGCAATCATTGGTAAATGGCATCTTAGCTCACGGCCCGAAGGTTTTGATTATGATGAAGTGCTGCCCGGCCAGGGGGCATATTATAACCCCGCTTTTATCCGACAGGGTGAAAAAATCATACATGAAGGATATGTTACCGATATTATAGCCGATATTTCTCTGGATTGGCTGAAAAATCAGCGGGATCAATCCAAACCTTTTATGCTGATGATGCAAAATAAAGCTCCCCATAGAGAGTGGCAACCGGCCCTGCGGCATCTGACCCTTTATGATGATGTTGAAATGCCAGAACCCGATACTCTTTTTGATGATTATGAAGGTCGGGGCACAGCAGCCAAAAAACAGGACATGTCTATCGAAAAAACCATGAATGCTAAAGATTTGAAATTGAAAAATGGTGCCCAAGGCTTAAACGCAGAACAGAAAAAAGTCTGGGATGCCGTTTATGAACCTAAAAATAAAAAATTTGAAGAAGCTAATCTGCAAGGTAAAGATTTGGTGCGTTGGAAATATCAACGTTATATCAAAGATTATTTGCGCTGCATAAAAGCCGTTGATGAAAATGTTGGGCGGGTTCTGGATTATCTCGATGAAGCTGGTTTAGCCGACAATACTCTGGTGATTTATAGTTCTGACCAGGGCTTTTATCTGGGTGAGCATGGCTGGTTTGATAAACGGTTTATGTATAAAGAATCTTTCCGAACTCCATTCGTTGCTCGATGGCCCGGAGTTATCAAACCCGGTAGCGTCAATGCTGACATTGTCTCACTTTTGGATTGTGCCGAAACTTTTGTTGATGTTGCCGGCCAGAAAATCCCAGATGATATGCAGGGAGCATCTTTGTTGCCAGTAATGCAGGGTAAGACCCCCAAAAACTGGCGAAAGAGCATTTATTATCATTATTATGAATTCCCCGCTGTCCATAGTGTTAATCGGCATTTCGGCGTGCGAACCAAACGTTATAAACTTATTTTCTTTTATGAACTTAATGAGTGGGAACTTTATGATATGGATAAAGATCCTAAAGAAATGGAAAATCAGTATTTGAATCCTGAATATGCCAGCATTATCAATGAACTGAAACAAGAGCTTAAACGCTTGCAAAAGCAATATAAAGACGAAAATGGCCAGGGCCATCATACCTCCGGCAAGGTGCCAAAGCCTGGCCGTGTAGTAACTATTCCCAAATGGTAATGCATGACAGAATGGAAACAAATAATAAAGGGCGAGCTCCAATGTTCGCCCTTTATTTATTGCCAAAATATCGAAGTCTTGCTATTTGTGCCAGCCCACCATGGGCTGTTTCGCGGTATTTACTTTGCAGGTCATGGCCGGTGTCTTTCATCACATCTATAACATCATCAAAGCTTACGACATGGTCGCCATCGGTTGCCAGAGCATAGGTTGCTGATTCGTAGGCACGAGTTGCCCCAAAAGCATTTCGCTCAATACAGGGAATCTGCACCATGCCCAGAACCGGGTCGCAGGTAAGGCCCAGAGAATGCTCCATAGCCATCTCTGCTGCATATTCGATTTGAGTCAGTGTCCCTTTCATGAGCTGAGCTGCTGCCGCTGCTGCCATCGCACAAGCTGTACCGACTTCGCCCTGACATCCAACTTCAGCACCTGAAATAGAAGCACGTTTGGCAACTGATGCGCCAAATAATCCGGCAGTTGCCAGAGCTCTTAAGATGTCTTTTTCTCGCACATTTTTATATTTATAATAATACCATAAAACCGAAGGCAATATCCCACATGACCCGCAGGTTGGCGCCGTTACAATTTGTCCGCCGGCGGCATTTTCTTCTGAGACCGCCAGAGCAAAAGCTGATAACAAATTTAAATCTCGTGATATGCCAACGCTATTGTTGGCTTTGCTGAGCATCACCCCAGCCCGTCTTTGGAGTTTTATATTTCCGGGCAGATGTTTCTCTTTAGTATTGCAGCCATTTTCGACAGATTTAGCCATTGTATGCCAGACATTACGCAGAAAGTCCCATATTTCCGGTCCTTCAAATTGTTTAACTAGTTGCCAATAATTAAGATTTTTCTCTTTGCAATAAGTTAGAATTTCTCCCATTAAATCCGAGGGATATGTAACATCAAGTTTTTGACCTACAAATCCATTTTCATCTTCCAGGTCACCACCACCGACACTATAAACCTGCCAGTTGGCCAGTTCATTGTTATTGCTGTCAAAAGCAAGAAAGGTCATGGCGTTGGGGTGTTCAGGCAAAATAGTATCAGGCTGCCAGTTAATCTCAGTTATTATGGGGCTGAGTGCTTCAATAATAGCTTTGTCGGTAAGATGACCTTTACCTGTCGCTGCCAGTGAACCAAACAGTTCGACGCGAATGAAGGAGGGTTTTTGGCCAATCTTAGCTAAGAACAGCTCGGCAGCCTTTCGAGGGCCCATCGAGTGGGAGCTGGAAGGCCCAAAGCCGGTTTTGTAGATATTACATATTGTATTCATTTTTATAATTCCGGTTACTATTTTGTAAAAGTCAGCAACTTAGCATAGCAGAAAATTGTAGCAATTTAGATTTGAAAGTGAAAAGGTTTTTAAAATTGACTCTAAAATAATAAAAAACTAATTTTTTCGACAATTTTCCCCATTTTTTTTACTGTTAAAAAAATCACATCGCTTTTTGTGACAACTTCGATTTTTATTGAATAATTAATCATTTATTACGAATTCCACATTCAAAGTTTGGTATAACCTGTGATTTGCCATAAACCCGACAATTAGAAAAAGATTTATTAGTAGTTATGTATCATGAAATACATCAAAATCGAGTTATTTGACTCTTAAAGGTATATATTTTTCTATTGATTTTATAGATAGAAACAATAATATAGATTTTCTTGATTTTTAAGTAGGGCCAGATGCATGTTTTGATATTCATAGTAGCACTTTTATTGAATTGATTTACACGATAATTTGACCTCGAATAGTTTTATTAACCACAATAATGCATTGAAAGGGTACACAATGACATTAAACCTCAAGGATTATTTTGAACAGTTATATACCAATGTGAAAAAACGTAGCTGGGGTGAAATCGAATTTCTCCAGGCTGTTCAGGAAGTTTTAGATTCGCTGGAACCGGTTATTGACCGCAACCCAAAATATCGGGATAATTATGTATTAAGTAGAATTCTAGAACCTGAACGTGTTATTATTTTCCGTGTTCCATGGTTCGACGATACTGGTAAAATATGTGTTAATCGTGGCTATCGTATCGAAATGAACAGCGCTATTGGCCCATACAAAGGCGGTTTGCGTTTCCATCCAACAGTTAATCTTAGCATTTTGAAATTCCTGGCTTTTGAACAGGTTTTCAAAAATTCTCTTACTACTTTGCCTATGGGTGGTGGCAAAGGTGGTGCCGATTTTGACCCTAAAGGTAAAAGCGATAATGAAGTTATGCGGTTCTGTCAATCGTTTATGACAGAGTTGTGCAAGCATATTGGCCCTAATACCGATGTTCCAGCTGGCGATATTGGTGTCGGTGGTCGTGAAATTGGATATCTCTTTGGGCAATACAAACGCATCAAAAATGAGTTCACTGGTGTTCTAACCGGTAAAGGTCTCAATTGGGGTGGTTCACTTATTCGTCCCGAAGCTACTGGCTATGGTGCAGTTTATTTTGCCCAGAATATGTTGGAAACCCGTGGTGATTCCCTTAAAGGCAAGGTGTGTACTGTTTCCGGTTCAGGTAATGTAGCTCAATACACCATCGAAAAAGTTAATCATCTTGGTGGAAAATGCGTTACCATTTCTGATTCTGGCGGAACTATTTATGATCCAGATGGTATTTGTGCCGAAAAGCTTGCATTCATTATGGATTTGAAAAATGTCAAACGTGGCCGCATAAGCCAATATGCTGAAAAATTCAAATCAGCCAAATATCTCAAGGGTAGCAATCCATGGGGTGTTAAATGCGATTGTGCATTCCCGTCGGCTACTCAAAATGAAATTTCAGCTGAAGATGCCAAAACTTTGATTGCCAATGGCTGTTTTGTTGTCAGTGAAGGTGCTAATATGCCAACAGTTCCTGAAGGCGTTGAAACTTTTATCGAAAATAAAATCCTTTATGGCCCCGGCAAAGCAGCTAATGCCGGTGGCGTTGCGGTTTCTGGCTTGGAAATGGCTCAGAATGCCCAGCATACCAACTGGACTCGTGAGGAAGTCGACACTCGCCTGCAGGACATCATGAAAGAAATTCATGCTCAGGTCAGCAAGGCAGCTGAAGAATATGATACGCCTGGTAACTATGTTGCCGGTGCCAATATCGCTGGTTTCATTAAGGTCGCTGATGCTATGATTGACCAGGGCGTTGTCTAATAGCCAGTAAAAGAAATTGTGATTTGTAAATATTAAATAAAGGCCAAACGAAATTAAATTCGTTTGGCTTTTTTACTTGGTAGAAATTGCGCATGACTCAAAATTATTTAAGTGCTTGATAATAAGATACTTATGTTGACTGCAGGTTGCTTTTATACAAATAATATGAAAATATTATGGTAGAAAAAGGTTTTAATGGAATTTTATTATAATAGTGGCGATTTGTTATGGCTTTGTGTGATATTTACCAGTGGAATTTTTTGGTAGATATTGCCTCTTATATCGTTTATTGTTTTACGCTGTAAAATGTTGTGAAGATAGACTAATTACAATCAACCAGGAATCATTATGAATTATATTGTTTTGGTAAAACAAGTACCTGACGTAAGTCAGATCACCGACAATGCATTCGATCCGGAAACGGGTAATTTAATGCGTGGCAAGTTAGCTACCGTTATTAATGAACTTGACGCTCAGGCATTAGCTTTGGCCAATCGAATGGTTACCTTGGAAAATAATCCCAAGAGCAAAGTGATAGCTTTGACTATGGGCCCTCCGATGGCTGATGAAGTTTTGAAATATTCATTGGCCCGCTGTGCTGATAAAGCAGTATTATTGACCGACAGGGCATTAGGCGGCGCTGACACGGTTGCCACAGCTAATCCTCTGGCATTTGCGGTTCGCAAGATTGCAGCTGACATGGATATGAAAGATGATTATATTATCATATCAGGTATGCAGTCTGTTGATGGCGATACTGCTCAGGTGCCCGCTCAATTAGCCGAAGAGCTTAATGTTCCATGTATTGCTTATGCAACTAATGTCCAATACAAAGATGGCGAGTTTGAATTTGAAACTGCTATCTCAGGTGGCAAACAAATCGTTAAAGCAAAAACTTTGCCAGCGGTTATCACTGTCTCTAAATATGAAGAATTATTATTTCCGACTATTGCTAAAACCCGTTGGGCTAATGATTTTGAGACGCTTACTTATACAGCTGATGATATCAAAGCGACACAGATTGGTGTTAAGGGTTCTAAAACTCGTGTTATTCGAGTATTTCCGCCACCGAAAACTCAGCGTAAATGTCAACAGGTTAATTCAGTACAGGAATTTGCTGATTTGATCAAAGAAAGCTGTAAAAAAGATGATGGCGTTGAGTCAGCAACTGACGCTAAAAAAGCTGATTATATCTTGCCAAAGCTGCGAACGAATAAATTTGACCGGGGCTATGAAGGTACTATCAAGGAAATCGAAGAATATGAAATTCTCGCCAGGCTCCTAAAAGAAAACGGAGTCAAGAGTACCTCAGATGTCACCGATGAGATTAAAGCTAAACTGCTCAAAAGCAAAGAAATCAAGCTTAATCCTCGGACTGTCGATGCTTTAATAAGTGCTTTTGATGCCAAGGATCCTGCTTATCAGGGTCAGGTTTGGGTGATGGCTGAAATCAACCATGATGGCAAAAGCTGTACTGCCGCTACTTTTGAATTAATCGGAAAAGCAAGACATTTAGCTGATTCGCTTAATACCCAGGTCGGTGTCATGTTAGCTGGGGCCAATGTCAAGCATTTCTCTGATGGCTTAATCCATGGCGGGGCAGATGAAATTTATGTTATCGAAGATGAAATTCTTAGTGAATTTGATCCCTGGCCATATCGCAAAGCGGTAGCTGAAGTTGTTGATAAATACAAACCTCAGATTATTCTTTATGCCGCTACTCATCAGGGTCGGGTATTAGCCCCGATGGTTTCATATCGGCTAAGTTGTGGACTAACAGCTGACTGTACCAGTCTGGATATCCGAGACAGTTCACGCAAAGGTGAAGTCGCGGTATTAATGCAGACACGTCCAGCCTTAGGCGGTAATGTGATGGCTACGATTTGCACTAAGGAATCGACCTGCCAGATGGCAACAGCCAGACCTGGCGTTATGCAGAAAATGGACCCGGACACCAGTAGGACCGGCAAGATAATCGAATGCGAAGTTAATGTTTCACAAGAGGATCGGAGTATTGAAATCGTCGATACCCAAATTGGTGGCGGGGCGGTTAACTTTGATGCTGATGTTATTATTTCAGCAGGTCGAGGCTTAACAGATAAGTCAAGTTTCGATAACGTTCTTGATGATATGACTGCTTCGATAGCCAAACTTGGCGTTAAGACTGAACGTGGCGCTTCTCGTGCCGCTGTTGAACAGGGTTATATTGAAAGATTGTATCAGGTTGGTCAAACCGGAACAGCTGTTGGCCCGCAGGTTTATATTGCTCTGGCGATTTCCGGTGCAATTCAGCATATGATTGGCGTGGAAAACAGCCAAACTATTTTCGCTGTCAACAATGACCCGCAAGCTTCGGTTTTTCATCAGTGTGATTATTATATGGTTGGCAATGTAGAAAAAATTGTCCCGGAATTAACTCAATTGCTGGGAGGTAAATAATATGTCGAAAACATCAGATTATAATAGAGTATCGGTTTTGATCGTAGGTGGCGGCCCGGCGGGCTTAGCTGCTGCGATTAAGTTAAAACAATTGCAGCCTGACCGGGGGGTCGTTGTGCTGGATAAAGCCAAACATCCCGGTGGCCATAATCTATCCGGTGCGGTTCTGGAAGAAGAATGCATCGATGAACTATTAAAGAATATCGATCCAAATTGGCGCAATAACAAAGGCAGCGAAATATTTGCCCGAAAAGTCATTCAGGATGATACCTATATGTTCCCATCTAAAACTTCCAAGATCAATATGGGAACTCCGATCAAACTGGCTAAATTATGCCAGCTTGGTTTTGGCAAGCTTGTCCACAAAGGTGATACGCTGATTTCTATCAGTCAGTTGACTCGCTGGCTCACTGGTTATGCTCAGCAATTGGGCGTTGAATTACTGCATGGCTTTGCCATTCGTGAAATCATAATGAGCGAAGATAAAACCAAAGCCCTCGGCGTTCGCACTCAGGAGCAGGGCCTTGACCATGCCGGTAATAAACAGTTCAATTATGTCCCCGCTGAAGATATTTATGCGGATAATATTGTTTTAGCTGAAGGTGCTCTGGGGCTGCTTACCGAACAGTTTGTCAACGAAGCCGGATTAAAGCGAAAAGCAACGCCATTGTTTTCCGTGGGCGTAAAAGAAATATTTGAAGTATCAGACCAGCAATATAAAGATTTTGGCGATAACCGATGCGTCCATGCCATGGGCTATCCGATCTGGGATATTATCAGTGGTCCTAAAATGTTTGGTGGCGGGATCATGTATGCAATGGGCGATAATAAAATTGCCGTGGGTATGATTGTCGGGGCTGACTGGAAAGAATGTGATTTCAATCCACAGGAAGCACTGGTTCACTTTAAGAGTCATGCCTTTGTCGAGCCTTTCATCAAAGATGGCAAAATCATCGAAGCTGGTGCCAAAATGATTCCTGAAGGTGGCTACCATGCCATCCCGCGGGATGTTGAGACTAAATCAATTGGCCGAAACAATGTTGTTATCCTGGGTGATTCGGCGGGCCTGGTCAATATGCTCAAGATCAAAGGCCTGCACAATGCGATTTATTCGGGCATTTATGCCGGGGCGGCCTTAGCTGCCTGTGGCGATGACCATGATGCCGTTGCCGCTGCTTATACCAAACTGCTTGATGCTTCCAGTATTGATGAGGAAATGCGTGAAGCAGCGAACTATCGCCAGGTCGTTGCTAAGTTTGGCAACCTATTAGGTTTCCCGATCAGCGTAGTTGGCAATCTCCTGCCACGTCTGGATATCGAACCTGACTATGAAGCTATGAAGCCGACCAAATATAAGTATCGCACCGAGAAACATTTCGACAAGGATGCTTTTGTTGCCGCCGGCAATGTCGATCATCGTGAAGAGCAGCCTTGCCATTGTCATGTGCTGGATGAAAGCATTTGCGAGAATATCTGCAAACCCAAATATGAAAATCTTTGCAGTGGTTATGGCCGACCTTGTATTACATTTTGTCCGGCGGGGGTTTATGACCTGGTGGCAGGCCAGATGAAACCGGTGAATGCCTTAAATTGTCTGCATTGCAAGACCTGCCAGAATAAGTGCCCATATGATAATCTTCGCTGGTTCACCCCGGAAGGAACCGGTGGCCCGGACTATAAATTCAGCTAAAAGCCCAAAGCCATTTGAGTTAAAGCAAAATCCCTATAGGGGTTTTGCTCAAATCCCTTAAGGGATTAAGACTTAGGGCCTTAAGGCCTTTGAACAAATCCCTTAAGGCATTTGGATAAAACCCTATAGGCATTTGGTTCTGACCCCTTAAGGCATTTGGCTCTGATGCCTATAGGCATTTGGATAAAAGTCCAATAAGTTACGGTTCAGGCCTTTTATTCTGCGTTCTTTCCAATAGGACAGGATTGGAGCAGTCGGGGCGGGGATATCGCTGAGATTAATGTTTAGACACACTTTGATCGTTCTTTCCTACCGGGCAGGATTGAAAAGCCCAGATGGAGCTGGCCGGGGAGTTTTAGCCCAGGATTCTTATTCTGCGTTCTTTCCAATAGGGCAGGATTGAAAACATTGTCCGCAGCTGTAGCAGGTGGCCGGGTTGGGCTGATATTCGGTTCGCCGGCGATAGATTGACAAACTCAGCAGTTTCAAAGCGATGACCAGTCCCATAAAGCCACCGGCGATTTTGGTTGCGGTATTGTAACTGCCACGGGTGGCGTTGACCTGGGTGAAGAATTCTTCAACAGGCTGATTGGTTTTATAGAAAGCGATGGTCTCATCGCTACTGCCTTGATTATTAGTTTCGATTTCAGCCTGCAACAGGATTGCCGTTTTGATATCAGGGTCTATTTTTGCGATGCTGTCAGATAGTAGCCCGCCGATGATGATGCCAATGCCAATAATGACAGGTGTCAGGGCCAGTAGGATTATAAAGCGTTTACGGATAGCGGTCAATTCATTGGCCGCCGGAGGCTTAATCGGGGCATCGATAGCTTCATAAGGGCAACTGTCAGCACATAGCTTGCAACTGATGCATTTGTCCGGGGTGATTGTCAGGTGCCAGCGGCTCAGGCGGCTCAGCCAGTTAAATATTACCCCCAGCGGACAGAGAAAACGGCAATAGGGTCGGGCTATGAACATCCCGGTAATAAGTAATGCCACCCCTACGATGAACATTTCTTTTGAACCTTCCAGCCGGAATATTGCTACAAATGGATCATATTTACATATCGCAAACATGGAACCCATCGCCGCCAACAGGATAGCGATAGCCAGATAAAGATATGCCCCCAGCGACAGGGCATTGATCAATGGCCGGGGCAGCTTCAATGGTTTAATTATTGTTAATTCCTGGATAGCACCTAATGGGCAGATCGCCGCACAAAATGTACGGCCAAAGAACAGGGTGAATATCAGCGGCAGGATTAAGATTAAGATAGCCGAAAGTGGTATGGTATAGCCAGAGTCAAAGACTGCCAAGGTGAAATTCTGAATAGCTCCTATAGGGCAAATACAGCCCTGGCGATAGAAACCAAAAAATGCCAGAGAAAAGATAGTCAGCAGGATCATACCCTTGCGGCTGCGTTTGCGGATGGCTAAATAAGAAGCCAGCGACAGGGCGATAAACAATATCACAACAGTTAAGTATTCTTCAGTCTGGCTGGTAGCACTTGGCTGATCGACTGCGATACCATCTGGCAGTTGATAACCCGATTCAAAATCAGGAGGTGGAAAACGCTCAGCAGAGATAGCCGGGGTTATCGATAATGCTATGATTAATAATGTGAATATATGTAACAGGCTTTTCATTGATGATAATCCGGGGTTTATCTTATCCATTATGTAAATAAGGTTTATCAGCAGGCACACGGCTGATCGCCTGGGCCGGACATTGCACGGCGAGGGCGCATTCATTGCAATCTTCGCATAGTTCTCGTTTTATTTGGAGGTAGAGCGAGCCATTGCCGAATTCACCACAGCCTTTGACGCATTTGCCACAGCCTATACATAGTTCTTCGATGATTTTATATTCATAATAAGGATCTTCGATGAAGGTTCGGACAATAGCAGCAGTCGGACAAAGCTGATTTTCCGCTGCGGTAGACCTTTCATTGGGCTGAGAATTCAAAAAGCCCGTGCAAAGGTCGCAATAGCCACACATCGCATAGGCGTGCAGGCATTTCACCGCTGATATTTTTTTGACACAGGCGGTGGCGCATTTGCCACAGGCGGTGCATTTGGCCGGGTCAATTTGCCAAACAGTGGCATTTGACTGGCCAGCATATTTACCAATAGCAATGCCAGCAGCGATCAGGGCCGTATTTCGCAGGCTCGAACGCAGGAATTGACGTCGGTGTAATTTATCTTTTTGCTCATCCATAGGCCCATTTTACCATAAACTGGCCTAATTGCAAATCCCAAGCCAATGGTTTTTTTTATGTGGCACAAGTATAAAAAAAGGCAGGGACTTTATGATCCCTGCCTGATAGTATTTTGCTGATAGCAAAGCTATGTCGTGGCATTAGCTTCTTCAGGAGTTTCGGTGTTTTCTTCGGCATCTTCTGGTTTTTCCGCTTTTTCGGCATCAAAACGCAAGTGACCTTCGAAAACGGTAACTTTGATAAGATTTTTATCAACAAAGCTGCCTCGTAGAATTTCTTCACTGAGGGGATCTTCGATTTGTCTTTCCAGAGCACGACGTAATGGCCTTGCACCAAATTCCAGATCATAGCCTTTTTCAATGATATATTCTTTGGCTTCATCGGTAAGTTGCAATTCAAGATTTTGTTCTGCAAGGCGTTTGAATACTTTCTTCAATTCATAGTCAACGATAGTATTAAGATCTTCGCGGGTCAGAGCCTGGAAGACAATCAAGTCGTCAAGACGATTGAGGAATTCTGGTCGGAAGAAACGTTCGATCTCTTTCTGCAGCATTTCTTTCATTTTTTCATAGTTGACATCCGGAGTGCGTTTACTGAAACCAAAACCAGTCTGGGTACGGATCATATCAGCGCCAATATTACTGGTCAGAATCAAAACCGTATTACGGAAATCAACCTGGCGGCCAAAACTGTCAGTCAGGCGTCCTTCTTCCATGATCTGCAACAGCATATTAGAAACATCTGGATGAGATTTTTCGATTTCATCCATAAGGATAACGGAATAAGGGCGACGGCGAACACGTTCAGTTAGCTGACCACCTTCATCAAAGCCAACGTAGCCCGGAGGGGCACCAACCAGCCGCGAAACGCTGTGTTTTTCCATATATTCACTCATATCCAGGTGGATAAGAGCTTCTTCATTGCCAAACATAAATTCAGCTAATGCCTTTGCCAGCAACGTTTTACCAACACCGGAAGGGCCAACAAATATGAAACAACCCATCGGACGATTCGGATCTTTCAAACCGGATCGGCTACGGCGTACGCTACGGGCTACGGACTTAATCGCTTCATGTTGGGATACCACGCGTTTATGAAGTTCATCTTCCAGTTCCAGCAATCGTTTTGCTTCAGCTTTTTCCAGTCGAGTTAGAGGTACACCGGTGATTTTACTTACCACCTCGGAGATAACTTCTTCATCGACCAGACCATTAGTTTCATTGTTTTCATCACGCCAGGATTTTTGCATTTCATCTTTTTTGGCATGAAGCTTTTGTGATTTATCACGCAAAATTGCGGCACGTTCATAATCGGCATTTTTGACAGCTTCATCTTTTTCGATTTGCAACTTATCAAGCTGAATTTCCAGCTCGGTAAGATCTGGTGGTCTGGTCATGCTTTTTAGCCTTATGCTGGCTCCGGCCTCATCGATTACATCGATAGCTTTATCCGGCAGACATCGACCAGTAATATAGCGAGTCGAAAGTTCAACCGCCGATTTTAAAGCTTCATCAGTCATTCTTACCCGATGATGAGCTTCATATTTGTCGCGTAAGCCTTTGAGAATTTCAAAGGTTTCTTCCTTGTTTGGTGGCTCGACCAGAATAATCTGGAACCTGCGTTCAAGGGCAGCATCTTTTTCTATATATTTACGATATTCATCAAGAGTAGTAGCACCGATACATTGAATTTCGCCACGGCTTAGAGCAGGCTTTAATACATTGGATGCATCAATGGCACCTTCAGCTCCGCCAGCACCGACTAAGGTATGTAGCTCGTCAATAAACAAAATGACGTTTTTGGCACGCCTTACTTCGTTCATAACAGCTTTGATGCGTTCTTCAAATTGACCACGATATTTAGTACCGGCCACCATCATCGCTAAATCCAGCACGACGATTCGCTGATCGGTAAGGATTTCTGGTACATCGCGGCTGACGATTTGTTGGGCGAGGCCTTCAACGATAGCGGTTTTACCTACACCTGCTTCACCTAGCAGTACAGGATTGTTTTTGGTACGACGGCAAAGAATCTGCAAAACGCGTTCGATTTCTTTGGCACGTCCAATAACTGGATCAAGCTGTCCTTGTTTTGCTAATTCGGTAAGGTCGCGACCGAAGCTGTCTAAAGCTGGGGTTTTGCTTTTTACCCCGGCTTTTCCACCCGGGCCAGAGGACTCAGGTCGTGGCATCCCCGGTAAAGCCGTCTGTTCGGCTGCATCCATACCGGCACCTAAAAGATTTAATACTTCTTCGCGTACATCTTCCAGTTTAAGGCCAAGATTCATCAAAACCTGAGCAGCAACACCTTCAGTTTCTCTTAACAAGCCTAATAGTAGATGTTCAGTGCCAACATAATTATGGTTCAACGCCCGAGCTTCTTCGATTGCGTATTCAATCACTTTTTTGGCTCGTGGTGTCTGAGGGAGTTTGCCCATTGTAACCATATCAGGGCCGCTTTTGACCAGTTTTTCAACTTCCAGACGTATTTTTCGCAAATCAACATCCAGATTTTTCAAAACATTAGCGCCGACACCACTGCCTTCTTTAACCAGCCCCAGTAAAATATGTTCGGTTCCGATATATTCGTGGTTGAACCTTTGAGCTTCCTGGTTAGCCAAAGCCATTATTTTTCGAGCACGGTCAGTAAATCTTTCAAACATTATTAAGCTCCGCTGTCTCTTTCATTAAGTTATTGTCATTACTGCTGTTATCAGTTATTTATTTATCGGAACAACAGCTTTTCAATCTTAGCTACTTTAAAGTTACTTTTATTATTTTTTTACTACTTAAACCCTATAAAACGGGCTTATATCGTTGTTTTCCGCATAAAGATAGCATTTATGATGCATTCACTATGCTTCTCTCTTATCGGCAGTATTAGCTCTAATGTTTGCCAGATAAGTCAGCATTTTTATCTTTGTATCAATTATTTTCCACTCTCATACTTTTCTTGGGGTGCTCATATGCTTGTTATGGACTTTGCCATGCGGTTGGCTGCCTAAGCTTGGGGGGCCTATATTATTAATATTTCAATCCGATAACAACTGTTATTATGTCTTTTTGGCCAAATTATTCAAAATATACCGATTGTTATCAATAAGATTATAGGCTTATTGTTTTTTAATATCAATTTATAGCTCTTTTATTGAGTTTAGCTTATATTCAGCATAAAATATTATAGACATTGTAATTGAGGTTTACTATGAGTAATATCCCTCCAAATATGAATATTGTTGGTTCTATGTATCAATCGCAGATAGCGGCACGTAAAGCGGCAGAAAAAGAAGATGCCCAGCGAAATAAAAGGGTGCGTGACTCAAAAAATATTGCTAAGCTTGATAATCAGCATAATGAAGAAGTAGAAGATACTGAACAGGCCGACGGTGTTATTGTTCAGCGCCAGGATGAACGCTATCGCGATGGCCAGGATGCCCATGATACCTATGAAAAGCACGAGCAGCTCAATGACCAGCAGGAGAAACTTTATCATGCTGATGGCTCTGTTGAACAGGTAGCTCCAGACCAGGAGGATGTTATTGGAAATGATGGCGACGATAAGCCTCAAGGTATAGATTTTTCTGCCTGATATCACTACGAATATCGCATTTTTTGCTTTGATGAATTTCTGATTTCTTTTAAAATATTCTTTTTTGATATAATCTTCGACGATTTTTCAGTTGGAGTAATTAACGAACCACCATTATATTCCGCATAAATTACCTGTTTTTACGTCCGAATAAGTAATTAGCGAAATACTTCACAAAATCTTCTCATTTAGACTTGAATTTTTTCTTAAATCTCCGAAAATCTCTTGATTGCTATTGTTTAAATATGGTATTATGTTTCTTTAGAAAGAAACGAAAGGTTTCTAATTTATGGCTCCAATAGATGAAGTAATTAAGGTCTGCTGTCAGATCGGCGACGCTGAAACTATGACAAAATTGTTCAATGAAATTCTCACTACTGCCGAAAGACGTGATGTGGGACTTCGTTGGCAATTAATGAAATTGATTCGTCAGGAAGTTCCTCAGCGTACTATTGCCAAAGATCTGGGCATCAGCTTATGCAAAATCACCCGGGGAGCTAAAATACTTAAAAACCCCGATTCAGTTAGCTTGCGTTTTCTGAATACCCAAGAAGGAACAAAAGAACATGACCCAGAACAACAACCTCAAAAGAAACCCATTACCGAACAATAAAGGCTATTTTGGCGAATATGGCGGATCATTTGTACCACCACAGCTGGAAAGCATTCTTCAGGAAATAACTGATGCTTATGAAAAACTTCGTGAGGAAGAAGGTTTTCAAGAAGAGCTCAAGTATTATTATAAGCATTATGTGGGTAGGCCCTCGCCGATATTTCATGCACGTAATCTGTCAAATAAGATTGGCGGAGCACAAATCTATTTCAAACGTGAAGATCTGAATCATACTGGCGCTCATAAAATCAACCATTGCCTGGGTGAAGCTCTTGTGGCAAAAGCCATGGGTAAGAAAAAACTTATTGCAGAAACTGGTGCCGGCCAGCATGGCGTTGCCCTGGCAACGGCCGCTGCACTTTTAGGGCTGGAATGTGATATCTATATGGGTGAAGTCGATATCGTAAAAGAGCATCCTAATGTTGTTCGCATGAAAATCTTAGGTGCTACTGTTGTTCCGGTTAAAAGTGGATTAAAAACTCTTAAAGAAGCGGTTGATGAAGCATTTATGGCTTATATGGGCGACCCGGTAACTCAGCTTTATGCCATTGGATCTGTTGTTGGCCCGCATCCATTCCCGGGTATGGTTCGCGATTTTCAGCAGGTCGTTGGCATGGAAGCTAGAGAGCAATTCCAGGAAATGACAGGTAAATTACCAGATAATCTTATTGCTTGCGTCGGTGGTGGCTCAAATGCGATTGGTTTATTTACAGCTTTTCTTGATGATCAAGAAGTTAAGATTCATGGTGTTGAACCTGCGGGTCTTAGCTTTAAGCCTGGCGAGCATGCTGCAACTCTTACGCTTGGCAAACCCGGCGTAATCCATGGCTTTAAGTGTTATCTACTCAGTGATGAAGCAGGCGAGCCAGCTCCAGTGCATTCTGTCGCTTCAGGGTTGGATTATCCAGGCGTTGGCCCTCAGCACAGCTATCTGAAAGACATTGGTCGGGTTAATTATGAAACTATCAATGACAAAGAAGCTATTGATGCATTCTTTGAACTATCCAGAGTTGAAGGTATCATTCCAGCGGTTGAAAGTGCCCATGCTGTTGCTTATGCAATAAAGAAAGCCAAAGAGCTTGGCCCGGATGAGACTATCCTGATCAATCTGTCAGGACGTGGCGATAAGGATATTGACTTTGTCGTGGATAAATACGGTGCTGATTATGGTGTAATTTTGTGAAAAATTGAAAATTGACAATTTTAGTATCGCTTTGTGATATTGAATTATTTGAATATGAAACGGATATAGCCCTAAGGTTGTGTCCGTTTTTTTACATATCTCAAGGCGATCTCTAATATTGATCCCGTGCAGTACAAAGTATCGTTGCTATCGCTATTGCGGCGGTTTCGGTTCGCAGGATGGTATTGGTCAGTTTTATACCAGTTGAGTTATTATCAGATAGCATTTGATTTTCCGCTTCGGTTATGCCGCCTTCGGGGCCGATGATTGCGATATAATCTGGTGGGGTGGTTTCGGAGATAATCTGTTTGATATTTTTAGTATCTTTTTCTAATGACCCGGTGATTAACCAGGCATTGGGTTGTTCTTGTTTAAGTTTGGCTATGATAGATTCAAGTGGGGCAGGCCGGTCAATTTCAGGGATAAAAAGACTTTTACATTGTTTGGCGGCTGAGATAGCCAGGTTGTTAAATCGGTCGATTATTTTTGGATTTTTGGGTTGTTTGACAGTGCGGTCAAAAATTGCCGGGCAAATGCGGTCAACTCCTAATTCGGTGCATTTACTAATCAGCCAATCAAATCTATCGGTCTTGGCAATTGATGCTACTATCGTGACTTTGCCAGTTTGTCGTTGTTGTAATTTTTGTAAATCGCTGATTTCTATGATGACCATTTTTTTTGATGTGGTTCCGATAACTCCTTTTGCCAAGGTGCCCAGACCATCGAAAATTTCGATTTGAGTTCCTGGCGATAGTCTCATAACATTTGTTATATGATGGGCTTCGGTTCCGCTAATCTCAATTATGGGTTGCTTTATAGGACTGTGATAAAAGCGTTTTATGTTCATTTGCCCACCAGATGCGTAAAAAAAGGTAAAAAAAGCCTAAAAAACGACTTGCCACTATAATTGCCTAACAGCATAGCCGATGATGATAATACATTTTATTGTATAATAGCAAATAATGAAATAAATTTTTATTGCTTTCTGGGAGCTTAAGAGATGGCTGACAATATAGATATTGATGATATCATTGCTGAGCACGAACGCAGTATCGCTCAATCTGATGAAATGACTGATGCATCCGATGAGACAGCAGGTCTGGATGGCTTAAGCGATATGATTGATGAGGCTGATGGTGTTATGGATTCCGCTGAAACTGAGCAAGGGCCAGACCCGGCAGATAATCAGGCCCAAGAACCAATCGCTGAAGCACCTCAGCAGGGTGGTAGCCTTGATGATATGTTAGCTGATTTAGCCGATGAATTGGGTGCTATCGAAGATGATACTCCGATTGAAGCTGCGGTAAGTGATGCTGTCGGTAATGATGACATAGAAGCCTTGATGCAGGAAGCTGGAGCTCAGGCCACAGCTGAAGTTCAACCCGATTCCAGTGAAGCAGAACCGACTGTTGTTAATAACGATGATCTCGATGGCATGCTGGCGGACTTGGAATCAGAATTAGCAGAAGAAGTTCCAGAACAATTAGCAGATCAGCCAGCCGAATCAACCGAAACAGTAACTGAAGAGCCAGCCGATGACCTTGATGACATGTTGGCAGGCCTGGAATCAGAATTAGAAGAACAGGAAACAGAAACAATATCAGAGCAGCCGGCAGCTTCAACCGATTTAGAAAGTGAAGTATCAGGCGACGACCTTGACAGTATGCTGGCGGATTTAGAATCAGAATTAACTCCGGAAGCTGCAGAACCGGTCTCAGAACCGGTTCCAGAGCAGGTAGTCGATTCAACTGAACCGCAAGCGGAAGAATCTGTAGATGACCTTGATAATATATTAGCAAGTCTGGAAAATGAAGTGTTAGCCAGTGAAGAAACTGAACAGCCGGCAGATGAACAAATTCAGCAGCTGGACCAGTTGACCGGTGAAACTGAACAATTAGCTGAGCAGGCTGATGCCGCCGCCGGTTTTGTCGCCGATGCCAGTGCAGATATAACCGATGAAATCCAAACTCCCAAAGGTGAAGTTGATGATTTATTATCTCAGGCTGCAAGTGATGCCGGGGACATAGCCCAGCAGCAGGAACAGGTAATTATTCCTGAATTTTCCGGCCCGGAAGAAGGCGAAGTTATCGCCGATCAGCAAATCGAGCAGGGCCATGCCGTTACCGATGAGCCAGCTATTCAAGCTGAAGTTGAAACTGAAATAAAAGATGAAATTCAGCCTGAAATTGAAGATTCTTTAGCTGTCGGCGAAGATGAGCAATTGGTCATGGATGAATTAGACGCTGTTGCCAGTGGTGCTACCCAGATGGAAGTTGAATCTCAGGGCCAAGCGGTTCAGGATTCACCGACCCCGGAATTTCAGAGATTCTCCATGCCTCAGCGAATCTTAATAAATACGCTGGAAGCGGCAAATAAGCCTTTTGAGTCGGTGCCTGATTCGATCAAAGATACCGCCGGTATCATCGGGATTGTCACGGTAATAATCGCGATTATGGCTGCAGCGGCAATATTGATCCTTAAAGGATAGCCAAAATCATAACACTTTAGCCATAAGTGATGCAAGCTTCTTTACTTGGCAATGAAATATATATATGGAGTTGGAGATGGTTTCATGGCTGTTGAACTGATTGTCTGTGGATAAAATCAATTAATATCGCGTGGGCCGGGTGGGCCATCTGACCATGGTCACAGCCGGGTAGTTCATACAGTTCGGTTTTTTTGTGACCGGCGACCTTCATCATTCTCATCATATAGGCATTTTCTTCATATCTGCCCAGCATCTCCAGTTCCCGGTCACCGGTAATTAGTATCAAAGGTGGCGCATCGGCCCGAACATGATAAAGGGGGCCAAATTCATCGATAATAGGCTGCTCGCCGGGGATGCCACGTTCTTTTCGAACGGTAAAGTGGGTTATCGTATGGCCGCTGAAAGGGATAAGGCCGGCGATTTTATTGGCATCGATGCTATGTTTGGCCAGATATCTTTTATCCATGCCCACCATGGAAGTCAGGTAGCCACCAGCGGAATGGCCCGAAACATAAATCTTATCTGCATTACCGTTATACTTTTGGATATTCTTAAAAACCCAGGCTACCGCGGCTGCGGCATCTTCAATATAGGCCGGGCATTTAACCTTAGGATACAATCGGTAGTTGACTGCGACAATGGCAAATCCCTGCTGTTTTAATTCTTCAGGGATATGCTTTTGACCGCCCTGGATCCCGCCGCCATGAAACCATACCACCGTGGCAAAATCTTTACTGTCAGCCGGATAATAAATGTCCAGCTTGCAACGCTGATTGATATAGGCATCATCGCTGGTCTGGTCATAATAAAAGATATCATTTTGAGTCTTATAGATTGCCTCGGTGGAGGCAATATTTTTTGGCTCAGGTCGATTGCAGCCGCCAGCCAATAAAAGCATTAATGCAATAGTAAATATTTTTTGTTTCATGTTTTTTACCTTTCTTGTCATCCATGGTATCGGGTTGCAATGGCCTCGCAAGGAAATCAGTCAAGTCGAATCTTTTTTGGCAGGGTCGAAAAAAAGGCATAGCCCCTGTTGAACTATGCCTTTAGCCTTGTCTGGTTTGGTCAGTTACTTTTGTGAATTCAGCCAGCACAGCTCAACTGCTTTGGCCACTTCCATGTGGACATTCATATCTAGAATATCCGGCAGCAGCTCACCTCCGGGGGCAAGTTCGGCCAGCTTTTCAGCTGCGGCGATTTGCATGGCTGTGGTGATGGCGGTGGCTTTGGCATCTAAGGCTCCACGGAACAGGGCCGGGTAGGCTAAGGCATTATTGATCGCCCGGCCATCAGCGGCAATTGCCGCTCCGGCTGCCAATGCATCCTGGATAGTTATTTCACCAATTGGATTACTTAAAGGCAGGGCGATGGCCCCTTTATTCATCTTTGCGATCATTTCTTTGGTGACCATATTAGGTCTGGCCACGCCGATGAAGATATCCATGTCAGTGAAAGCATCTTTGAATTCGCACTGAAGCTTATCTTTATTGGAAATCTCGGCGAGTTTTTGTTTATAAGGGTTCATCTTGGCGGTGCGGCCATCGTATAAGGCGCCACCGGTATCAAACAGCACGACATCTTTAATGCCAAAGTCCAGCAGAATCTTAGTGATGGCATAGCCGGCAGCGCCGGTGCCGAGCATCAGGCATTTGCAGTCTTGGGGCTTTTTGCCAACCTGCTTGAGGCCATTGATTAAAGCTGCCAGTGAAACAGTTGCGGTGCCATGCTGGTCATCATGAAAGACCGGAATGTTTAATCTGGCTCGCAGCTTATCTTCGATTTCGAAACAGGCCGGGGCCGAGATATCTTCCAGCTGAATAGCACCAAAGCTCGGGGCGATATTGCAGACCGTTTCGACAATGGTATCAGGGTCATTGGAATCGATAAGGATCGGCACAGCGCTAATACCAGTGAACTCGGCAAAGATAGCGCTTTTACCTTCCATAACCGGCATCGAAGGCACTACTCCGATATCGCCAAGCCCTAAAACCGCGGTGCCATCAGTTACGATAGCGACCCGATTGCCGATACCGGTCCAGTCCCAGGCGGTTTCGGGGTTCTTCTGGATCTCCAGACAGGCCTTAGCGACCCCGGGAGTGTAGATCATCCGCAAATCGGTGAGCGATTCGATCTTGCAGCGGCTGACGATGTCGATTGGTCCGCCCCGATGGGTCTCCATGGTCTCATCGATCAATTCCAGCACTTCTGCGCCGTCGATCTTACCGAGATTGTCAGAAATAGCCTTGACCTGCTCTTCGGTGCAATGGACAGTGATATCCCGGTATTTGCAGGCATCATCAGCGCCAAAAGTGCCGATTTCGCCGATCTGGGCCCCGGTTTGGCTAATTGCGGTAATTACATTGGCAAGCATACTAGCTTTGTCGGCCAGCTTGCACACGAAGGTATAGGTTTCAGGAAGGTCATAGCGTTCCTGCCAACTGATATGTTTCATGGTCATTCCAGTATAGTAAGTTTATGTCATAGCCAGAACATCTCCGGCAAAGTGCTGGTATTATAACGACCAAATCCAATAAAATCCACCCCTTTTTCCCAGCTTAAAGCTGGACATAACTTACATAAGGATCACTGGTCGGTGGGACTCCCGGCGTCGTTGCCGCCTGCTTCCGCCAGAACGTCATAAGCGTGGGCTAGATGTTAATACGCCTGTGACATATTTTGTAGAGACAAGGCGCCCCTTGTCTCAGCATCCGGCTGAATGTCGCAGGCGGGGGTACAAAACATAATTAACATTTCAGATTCCGTAGCCCACGCTGAGTGCTCAATTTCCCAACAGTTCTGCTGCCTTATCACGGTCGGCCTTGGCCAGAAGATCCTTGCCGAGGGCGTCATAGACCTTGGCCCGGAAATGATAAGTAAGCATATCTTTGGGGTCAAGGGCCAGGGCCTTATTGCAATCTGCCAGAGCCTTGTCATACTCTTTCGTATATAAATAAGTTAAACCCCGAGAGCTATAGACCTCAGGATCATCGGGAAACAGTTCGATCGCCTTGTCAAAATCATCCAGAGCCTTATCATATTGTTTAAGACCAACATAGGCATTGCCGCGATTGCTATAGTCATCATAATTGCCGGGGTCTGCTTTAATTATCTTAGTGAACAGGACAATGGCTCGGGCATTATCTTCTTCTAAAAGACAATCGAGAGCTTTCTCTCTATCAGTTCGGCTGTCACATGAACTCAATCCCAGCATCAAAGCCGCCAGCATCGCCAGTATCGTCCGGTTTTTGGCAGGTTTTAACATAATAATAGTCTCCACTGGGGTAATTATCTCACTTAAAACATTATAATTGTCAGCTGTTAATTGTCAATTGGCAATTAATAAAGCCTTTATTTAGCTTCAATATCACATAATGAAGTGCCAATATCGCATAATGAAGTGTCAATATCGCATAATGAAGCTTCAATATCACATAATGAAGTGCCAATATCGCATAATGAAGTGTCAATATCGCATAATGAAGCTTCAATATTACATAATGAAGTGTCAATATCACATAATGAAGCTTCAATATTGCATAATGAAGTGTCAATATCACATAATGAAGCTTCAATATTACATAATGAAGTGTCAATATCACATAATGAAGCTTCAATATTACATAATGAAGTGTCAATATCGCATAATGAAGCTTCAATATTACATATTGAACTGGGTTTATGGGACTTTGTAGTCCGGGTTAGCAAAATCTTTATCAAAAAATTTCTGGCTGCGGGCAACTGTGATAATCCCTGCAAACCATATTATCAGTATTGATAGCCATCTTTTTCATACCGCAGCGGCTTTGGTGTCAGGGTGGCAAGGTAAAATTTTTTTCTGACAAAATTAAATCGCTACTGGATTTTTGCCAATAAAAATAATGGCACAACAACACGATATAGCAACTCAGAAATTTATGACATGGAAAAGTGCCGGCCGACCAAAGTATAGTCGCCGGAAATGATAATCTATTTTTTTTAATTTCGGAGAATTGGAATATGAAATTTCCACACAATGAAAGCAGTATCAACACCTTAGCCTATACCATCAACGCAGGCCTGGCCGCACACCCGACGGATTTCCCCAGTATCGACCCGACCGGCTTAGCTGGCCTGCACACAGAGTATATGGCCGCATGGACCGCCGCTACCGAGGCCAAGGCCGCCTATCGTCAGGCTATCGCCGAGAAAAACGCCCGGCTAAATGCCATGACCAAAAGAATGAAATCCGATTTGAAGCTGGCCGAAGTTGATTGTATCGAAGATCCGCAAAAACTCTATGAAATTGGCTGGGCACCAAAGTCAGCACCAACCCCGCTGGCCGCTCCCGGGCAGGTCGATGGCTTTATCGCCGTAGTTCAGGGCCCCGGCAGCATTTTATTAAAGTGGAATAAACCGGCAACCGGCGGCAGAGTCAGCAATTATATCATCAGACGCCGTATCCAGGAAACCGCCGGAGAATTTAGTGACTGGCTGGTAGTGGAAAGCTGCTTCAATATCGAAACCGAACTGATCGAACAGCCCCGCGGATGCCAGTTAGAATATACCGTAACAGCAACCAACCCGGCCGGAGATGCATTGGTAAGTAATACCGTCTCAGCAGTGCTTTAGCAGGCTGAGCAGCTGAATGTCGAACGTTAGAGACAGATAGTGTTAAGGTATAAAAGTATAAAAGTGTGAAAGATCATCTTTCACACCTTGACACCTTTGAACCTTCGCACCAAAGCATTTTATTTGTGCTTATATGTGTCATTGCAAGCCCGGCTATGTCCTTTGTAAACCCGGCTATGCCGGTCGATGGACAAAAAAATATTATATTGATAACGATAAAACCACTTTAAGTGTATGCAGTGTGGAAGTAAGCTGCAACACAGGGAAACAAGCTGATGGGGTCCGAACGTAACCCCATCAGCTTTTATATTAGGCCAGCTTGAAGCTGGACACTACTTACATAAGGATCATGGTCGGTGAGTTTGCCGGCGTCGTTGCCGCCTTGAACCGCCAGAACGTCGCTGGCGAGGGACAAATGATAAAGAAAATACCGGCGTTATGACTCATTTGTAAGAGTGGGCCGCGGGCTTAGCACTCGTTGCCGCCTGCATCTGGCTGGATGTCGAGCGCGGGGGACAAATGATAATAAATTCATTCAGGCGTGATTACTCATTTGAAAAGTAGGCCGCGGGCTTAGCACTCGTTGTCGCCTGCATCTGGCTGGATGTCGAGCGTGGGGGACAAATGATAAAGAAAATACCGGCGTTATGACTCATTTAAAAAGTGGGCCGTGCGCCTAGCACCTTTCTATTAAACATATATTCTGATTAAGCCAAAAGTTTTGTATATTGCACATCTGAAATTTATTCAGTGCTAATGTTTAGCAGTAAAACGCCGTGGCTGTTGACTTGACCGGTGAAGCTGTTCTGGAAAGTGCCCAAATCTTTTTGACGCCAGAGGTCGCGAACTTTCTGTTTACCGTGAAGCTCTAAATTCGCAAAGTCAACTTCGATGGCTGCTTTGGCATCACTGCGATTAAACAGGCCCACGGCTTGAGAGCCATCTTCCATGGCTTTGGCCCAGATTTCCAACTGGCCAATAGTCTTAACCCGGCGGGCCTGTATGCCAAGTGGGTCCTGATTGACTTGAAGCACTTCATCATTGGTTAAGAGGTTTAAGGTAAAGGCGTCCAGTGATTCAATATCACAGCTCAGCAGCAAAGGAGATGCCAGCAGACACCACAGACTCATCTGGGTATACTGCTCATCGGCGGTTAGATTGGAAGGGCGGGTCTTTAATACAAAATTATTGGGGATAGCTACATTGCCAACCTGCAGCATATCGGGATCATTCCAGTGGCCCGGCCCGGCATAGGGTGCCCACTTGTCCTGGGAGAAGCCAATCCGTGAAATACTGGCCCAGTTATCCTGAATATCACCGGTGGTTCGCCAAAGGTTGCTCACTTGGCTAAGGCCCAGGGCATTTTCAAATGGTGCGGCATTGGAGATACTGTAGATAATATCACGGCCACAGTTTTCCAGCGATTTCATTAATCGAGTCGCTGTTGGTATATCATTGGGTTTCCAGTCATACTTGACATAATCAAAGCCCCATCGGGACCATTGCTGAGCATCTTTGTCGGCAAACCAGTAAGGGCCAACTCTATCTACTTTTGCTTTGTGAAGACCGGGGTATCTGCCAAAGAACTGGGTCTTTTGCAGACGTTTATCTGCAGGAAGATATTTCTCGGAATAATCACCTTGGGCATTTAGCGCGCTGCCGCCGATAAAACCGGCATAGCTGCCCATCCAGGGCGTAGAATAAATGCCGGCCTTGAGCCCCAGCCCATGAATATAATCGCAGAGGGCTTTCATATCCGGGAAACGCTCGTTCGGCATGATAGCATTTAATTCACCGCCGCGGGCCCCTTGCCAGCAGTCATCAATATTGACATAAGTCCAGCCATGGTCAATAAGTCCTTTATCATGCATAGCTTTGGCCATCTGTCGCATCTTTTTATCGCTGACCGCTTCGCTCCAGCAATACCAGCTGTTCCAACCCATCGGTGGAGTCAAACATATTTTATCACCAATTTCAATTCGAAGCTGTCGCTTAGCTGTCCCCAATTGGTTGCTAATGGTCAGATCAACTTTATATGTTCCTGCTTTGGCGACTTTGCCGGTGATTAATCCATTTTCGTTGTCAATCTTTAGGCCATCAGGGAGTCTGGCCGCTTCATATTGCAAAGGCTTCTGGCCAGTAGCTGCGACCTTGAATAAAAAGGGTGCTGACGGCCTTGCCCCGAAAACTCTGGCGCCGTTAATGCGAGGCTTTTCGCTAACGGGAGGTGTCAGTATGTATTTATCATTTTTATTGGCCAGCACACTTTCTTTATTTGCTGCTTTAGCTTCTGAAAGCATTGTCATTGTTAAAAGTACAGTCATTACAATAATTTTAATTTGCTTCATTTTTCATTTCCATCAATTCTATCTAAAATTGTTTTGGCTCTGAGTTGCCCCTGTTCGATTTGCTGGTCGGTTAGTTCTTCTTCCAGGGCATCTAAAAGCTGTTCAATTTCTTCATAGTCATCAATCTCAAAGGCAGCAACATTCCAGGCATAGCCTTCGACGGGGTCTTTTTCCATACCTTCGCCATTGTAGTACATTACACCCAGATCAAACATGGCCCAGGGATAGCCGGCATTAGCCGATAGTTTATACCAGTCAATGGCCTTTTCCAGATCCTGTTCGGTTCCTTCGCCATCGCGGTACATTGCGGCCATATTGAACATGGCTTCGGCATCGCCGAGGTTGGCGGCCTGGATGAATAATTCAAAAGCTTTGTCAATGTCCTGCTCGACACCCTGACCATCGCTGTACATGCAGGCCAGACGGGTGATCGCTTCGGCATTTTCTTTTGCTGCGGCCCGCTGGAACCAGTTAAATGCTTCCTGCAGGTTTTCTTTGACGCCCTGGCCGTCCAGATACATTATGCCGAGCTTACACATCGCTTCGGCATCATCCTCTTTGGCCAGCTGTTTGTATTCGGTCATGGCTTGTAAATACCAGACCGTCGCCTGCCGTTCATTTTGTTCGGCACCTATACCGCTAAAGCACATATGGGCCATAATATACATCGCATCGACATGGCCATTTTCCGCCGCCAGCTTTAGCCAGGTATATGCCTGCTGGTCATCAACATCTACGCCATCGCCGCTTTGGTATGTACAGCCCAGTAAAAACATGGCATCGGCGTCGCCATGCTCAGCGTTTTTGGTTAATTCTTCAATAGTAATCATTTCAGCACCCTCAAAAAAGGCATACCCCAAAGGGTATGGTTTTATCTGGCAGAGCCAACGCTAAGCCTTTTAGTATATGAACTTATAGACAGAAAAAAGGATAAACTCAATTTTATGAGTATATTTCAATTCAATCTTTATATTATTTCCCGAATTATTCCTTTTAGCAAGCGAAATCGTGATAATATTCACTGTGATGGCGATATCTTTATTTTCAGGAGAGATTGGCTATCATCAGAGGGAGAGGATTCATAGTCTAGCATGAATTATGGACGGTTATTGTAATGGTAGCTGTATGTTGAAATTGTGTAGTAGAAGCTTATGGTAAATTTTATTTCCCCGATGATGATTGACTCATTCTGAGATAGAGTTTTATTGTCAAAATTATTATCGCTGAGAGCAAAACGGAAGCATATAATCCCATATTCAGGGAACTGAATATATAGGCCCACCATGAACCATTTTTACCCAGAGCTCTTTCGATAGATGGATAGCTGAAGATTGCCCATGTAAAAAATGCCACCGCTGCTAATGCATACAGGATAAACCAAAGAATAAGCTTAACGCGCAATAGCTTGATAATAAAAGCAAAGATGGCCATGGTAATCATTCCGGTAATCGTTATGAGCCATACCGGGATACTGCTGGAATTGCCCGCCAGCAAAAGAGACCATGCTCCGGCTATTGATGATACCGCATACATGAAAAACTCATCGCCGGGAAACTTATATGATAATAGCGAACAAACTGTCTAGAGCAGAGGGATGAGCCATAGATTTTCTCGATCAATACATTTATTCATTGGAATATCTTTAGCGATGAAATAGCTGGCCCAGGCAAAGCACAGAATCGCCACCGCCAGCAATGCCGCCAGCTGGAGCATGGGATTTTCCAACTGAATAATAAAACAGCAGATAAAACCGGCTAGCAGGAACAGCCCGGCTTTGATATACCGCAGTTTTTTGCTGTTAATGTCTTTATTCATAAATAAATCCCTGATGATGATTTTCTCAATTATACCAGTGTATCGGCCAATTGGGATACTTCAGCTAATAGTTCCGGGTTGTTAGTCGCATCATCATGTTTCATGAGGTTACCACCTTTGATATGGTGCATTGACGCAAAACCAAGATAGTTGGCTACCAGTTCATACCGAGTGTATACATCATCGAATAGTTCAGGCCCACCTCCCTGAGTTTGAATAAAAACAAATTTCTTGCCATCATCCAGTCGGGACCGTTTCGGACCAGTCATGAATTCAGGTGTCAGCAGCGAAAATGTCCGATCGATAAGCAGTTTTAGCTGGCCGGTTATATCGCCAAAATAAACCGGGCTGGCCAATACAACGATGTCGGCATCATAAAAGGCATCTAGAACCTTTTTCAGATCATCTTTTATAATACATTTTTCAGCTTTGTCCTTGCAGGCCATACAGCTTTGGCAACCTAGATATTTTAATTTATTCAGGACAATAGTCTGAACTTCAGCTCCCTTGGCTTCTGCGGTGCTATTGAATTGTCTCGCTAAAGTTGTACTATTGCCATTTTCGCTGGGACTTCCTAATATAGTCAAAATTTTCATCGATATGCTCCTGTTTTGATTAATTTATGCAATCGATATTAAGGTTATTTTATGTAAATGTAAACCATAATTATTAAATGTATGTTTGATTGTTGTAAATAGTTGTGGTACAATGCATTATTATTAAATTTATCCACCCGATTTGATTTTGGTGGCAAAATCTGGGAATAAACGTAAAGCCTTTAATTTGCAAGAACTTATGAATGGGATTCGAGAAATTTCGGTTCTTGAATTTTGGCTATTTGTTTTGGAAAACCGTACAAATTGCGACAAAAGATATCTTGTTTGGACTAGCTGCCATTGTGATATTAAAATTATAACTTAAGCAGGCTTAAAGTATATTGATTACAGTTGGAATTTTCCGTTTTGCCAATATGTAAGTTATTGTATTGCAAGGCCTTAGGACTGGCCCAGCCAGGGGAAACCATACCCTTTGGTTATAAAATACACTGACATATGTATGCTTGTTTTACAGCGAATAAAATTGAATTAGTTGAGCCTATTTATATCAGGTTTTATCTCTGGCTGACTGATTTGAATTATTATATTGTTTTTTTATTTGAGATGAATTATTTTTTATTTGAAAGGATTTTTTTATGGCGCAATGGATATTTAGAGCTATCTTTCTTTTATTGGCAATCGCTCTGGTTTTTGCTGCAATTGATGAAAAGGTAAATACCGAAGGTGTCGCGGTCGAGGGTATCAGTGATTATTATATGTATTTTTCGGTTGGTACTTGTTTTGCTGTTTTGGTTTTAGGGTTTTTGATTGATTTTCTGATGCCGCGTAAGAGTGTTTCGACCCTTTCGGGGGTGTTTTTTGGGGTGGTTGTTGGTTTATTGATCGGGCTTGCTTTGTGCAAAGTCGTCGAGATGATTACCGGGTCTTATGGCTTGAATTCAGAAGATTTTCTGGCTTATCGTGGCGTTTTGTTTGGCTTACTCTATCTATTATGCGTTTATCTTACCATTACTTTTATTGTCCAGACCAAGGACGATTTCCGATTTATTATCCCCTATGTCGAATTTAGTAAACAAACCAAGGGCATGATGGCGGTGCTTTTGGATACTTCTGTTATTATTGATGGTCGTATCGCCGACATTGCCGCTACCGGGATTATGAACAGCCCGATGATTGTTCCGCGATTTATCTTAAATGAATTGCAGCTGGTAGCCGATTCTGGCGACAGGTTAAAGCGTAATCGTGGCCGCCGCGGACTGGATATCTTGAATAAAATGCGTAATGATGACAGGCTCGATATAGTTATCCAGGAAGTTGATCTTAATCTTAAAGAACGCGGAGAAGCTGTCGACCTTCAACTTGTGGCCGCAGCAAAAAAACTCGAAGCCCGGGTTATGACCAATGATTATAATTTGAACAAGGTTGCCAAGCTCCGTGGCGTCGAAGTCATTAATATTAATGATCTGGCCACCGCAATGAAATCTATTGTGCTGCCGGGCGAGACGCTCAATATAAAAATGGTAAAACCAGGCGATCAATATGGCCAGGGCATTGGTTACCTTGAAGATGGTACAATGATAGTGGTGGAAAATGGCCGCAGCGTTATTGGCAAAGATGTTGATATTGTCGTCACATCAGCTTTGCAAACCTCGGCAGGGCGGATGATCTTCGGCAAGCTGGGCACCGCTGATAATGATGGAGTTAGTAAAAAAAATTCAGGTAAATCCTGATTGTTGTAATTATATTTTGTAAAACAAGCTTATCGGTTTAGTAATTCCGATAAGCTTTTTATTTGTATATCTATTTTTTCTTCTACGGTTATAGCTGTAAAATAAATACTCACTTCAAGTAAAAACGTCGTTTTACGCCCTTTATCCAGATTTTTCCACTTATGTTAATTTTGAAATATAAATATTTTAACAAATTAAAAAAATAAAAATAAAAATTAAAGAAATATAACCTTGACAGTCGATGGGTCTATAGCCTAACATTAACCTAACTGCTGGACGGGTTCTGTTCAGTAGTGATTTGTCAAGGAGTTACGATGGCAATTACAGAATCATTTAATGACAATATCCCGCTTTGTCAATTTGGACCGGGTGGCGATTATATTTATTCTAGTGATGATTTCGAAAATATAGAGCAATTTGCGAAGGTATCACTGTGGGCCATGCTGGGAAACTGGGCAGGGTCAATATTTGCTTTAGTCAACATAATGCTGACTAAAAAAACAGGCGATTGCCGCTACAGTGCAAATTCTGTGCTGGGTGGCCTGGGCCTGTTGTGTTTGGCTTATTCAGAACGTTTATTACAAGGGGACAATTATGACAAAAAGAAAGAAAAAAATCACTGGTGCGGTTCTGACCCCCAGACAACTGGAGATTTTAAAGTTAATCCGCAATTATCGCGACAGCAATGGCTATTCCCCGACGCTGCAGGAGATCGCCGATTGCCTAGAAATAAGCAAAGTAACAGTTTTCGAACATATCAAGGCTCTCGAAGACAAAGGCATGGTCCATCGCGAACCCAACAGAGTACGCTCTTTGATTGTTGACCCGTCGATAAAATTGGCTGGCGAATCAGAAAATAGATTTAAGTCAAAGCCCAAAACTGTTGATGATGATAAGCACAATGGCGATGGTTGCTATCCGATGGCTGGTTATATCGCTGCTGGACAACCCATCGAAGCAATCCAGGGTGTCGATCAGGTTGATCTCAAGAGCATGTTTGAAACATCCAGCGGCACTTATGTACTCAAAGTCCGTGGCAATAGCATGATTAATGATCATATTTGCGATGGCGATTTTGTGCTGGTTCAAAAAGCTAATCAGGCTAACGACGGCCAGGTCGTTGTTGCTGTTCTGAATGATGGCCAAGCCACCTTAAAAAAGATTTATCGCGAGAAAAAAGGTTTCAGACTTGAAGGTGCCAACCCGGATTTCCAGGCTATCTTTGCCGATTATGTAGATGTGCAAGGTATAGTTGTTGGCGTTTTAAGAAAATTTCTCGCCAAGTCCAGATAATATTATAATATGAAAATTGTACTAATCATTTATAAATAACATATATATATAATCCACATTATTAGTATCAAAAAACCCGTTAGCCAGATAGGCCCAGCGGGTTTTTTTATTTGATATGGATTCTGAACTGTTTGGTTCTAAAGATTAGTTTAAACTATTCCGAATACTAGTAGTGTTAACGTCGGCAGAAGACCTTCCTTTGTCAAGGTCTGATAACATGAAATCTTATTATTAAGAAATGACCAGGAATTGGCAGTCATGGAACAACTTAAAAAACTTGTGGAACAGTCTAATCTTCAATTGGTTATGTTAGATCCCGATGATGTTGCGGGTTTAGCAAATTTACGCACGCAATTTGAGAAAATTGGTGTGCAAGCCAGTCAAATCACTTCTGGACCTATAGATAAATGGCAACTGGTCCAGGGGGTCTCATCCGGGGCAACAGAACTAATAGAATCAATAATTCTACAAGACGTAGAAGATTTATCCGCTTCTATGGTTGCCGTGGTCGATACTGCAAAAGCATTGCAGGAACTCCTCGATGCGGTAGCAGAAGGTAATAACCCCGATGCTATAAAATTCCCAGAGTTGTTGGCCTTGGATAAGCATATCTCACCTGTAATTTCAGACCAGGATGCCCAATCCCAGCCTGCCCAAAACGATCATGATGTTGATATTCAGGCTTTGCTGCCGGAAAATGTTGATGAAGAAATATTTCGGGAATTTCTGGCCGGGCAACCTGATACACTAAATAAATTTGAAAACGCGGTTCTGGCCGCCGAAAATGACAACAATGCCGATAATGTAAATGCTGTTAAAGCGTTGCTTCATAATATGAAGGGCGAAACCGCACTTATGGGCCAAACGGAATATTCATTTGTTTGTCATGAATTAGAAACATTATTAGCTGATGAAGAGGGTGGCTTTCCTGCCGAAAAACTTTTAGCGGCAAAAGATTGGTTCCAAAAAGTAATTGATTACCTCTGTGGCAATATTTCTAAACAATCGGTTGGGTCTTTTACTCTGGATCAATCGAAGGAAGCTGTCAGCTTAGGTGATGTTGCATCTGAACCTCCCATTATTGAAAAACAGGAACAGCAAGATGATATTTTAGTTATAGCTGAAAGTGATGTTGCTTTGGTTGCCGAGTTTATTGGCGAATCCAGTGAACATCTTGAATCTGCCGAAGCCGACCTGCTTTCTATTGAGGATGCTCCTGAAGATCCTGAAACTATTAATTCAATTTTTCGTGCATTTCATACAATCAAAGGTGTTGCTGGATTCTTGAATTTGAAACAGATTGGAGCATTAGCTCATGCTGCCGAAAATCTACTGGATCTTAGCCGTAAGGGCCAGCTTAAATTAATTGGACCATGTATTGATGTTATTTTTGAATCTATCGATGTTATGAAGCATATGCTTAGTGCTTTGCGCCAGGCGGTAGAACAATCAAAACCGGTCAAGCCCGCTAAAAATCTTGACCAGCTCATAGATCGTATTAAAGCTTGTATTTCTGGTGAACAGCTTGAACCACGTATGGGTGAATTACTTGTTCAATCTGGTGATGCCAAACCCGAACAAGTGCGGCAGGCACTAAAAGAACAGCGCGATACTGAAACGCCAAAACCTATAGGCAAAATACTCGTTGAAAAAGAAATTGTTTCAGAAGAACAGATTCAAAAAGTATTAAAAACTCAGACGGAAATACCTAAAGAGGGAAGCGGTAATGTTCAGGCACGAAAAGTCGCAACCGAAACTACCGTAAAAGTAACTACCGGTCGTCTCGATAATATGATTAATATGGTTGGCGAACTTGTAATCGCTCAAGCTATGGTTAATCAGGATATCGAAGCTCATGTGCAAAGCAATCAGCGGCTCGAACGCAATGCCAGACATCTGGATAAAATTACTCGTGATCTGCAGGAATTGTCGATGTCTATGCGTATGGTCCCTGTCCAGGGTGTTTTCCAGAAAATGGCAAGGCTTATCAGGGATTTATCCCGCAAGTCAGGTAAGCAAATTGATTTTATAATGAATGGGGCAGAAACTGAGCTTGACCGCAATATGGTCGAAGCTATCGCTGACCCTTTGGTTCACATGGTAAGAAATTCAGTTGATCATGGGGTTGAAGGTCCAGAAGATCGCTTGGCTGCTGGAAAAAATAAAACCGGCAAAGTCGAACTGCGAGCTTTCCATAAAGGTGGCAGCATTGTCATCGAAATCCGTGATGATGGCCGAGGCCTGAATCGTGAAAAAATCCTGAAAAAAGCCATTGCCAACGGCATCGTTAAAGAAGGCCAGGAGATAAGCGATCAGGAAATTTATCGTTTAATTTTCCATGCGGGACTTTCTACTGCTGAACAAATCACCAGTATCTCTGGCAGAGGTGTGGGTATGGATGTCGTTCGCAAAAATATCGAAGCTTTGCGCGGAAGGGTTGATATTGATTCCAAACCCGGTCTGGGCACCGTATTCAGCATTTATCTGCCTTTGACTTTGGCTGTTATTGATGGTCAGATCGTTACTGTTGGCAAAGAAAGATTTATTATTCCTATTATCTCTATCGAACAGAATCTTCGTCCTTCTCCTGATATGATTACTACCGTTCAAGGCGGTAGAGGTGAAATGATGTTGATTCGAGGAAACCTGCTTCCCCTTGTCAGACTGTATGATATCTTTGGGATTCAACCAGAAAATGATAATCCTTGTGAATCTCTGGTTGTAATAGTCGCCGATGGCAATAATCGCTGTTGCTTACAGGTTGATTCCTTGCTCGGACAGCAACAGGTCGTTATCAAAAGCCTCGGTGATTATCTGGGTAATACCAAAGGTATTTCTGGTGGTGCAATTATGGGCGATGGCAATGTCAGTTTAATTGTTGATGTGCCTGGTTTGATAAATCTTGCTTCAGATGTTGTAGAAACAGTTGGATGTTAACGTGCTTTGGGGGTGACCTGTGTTAGTTGGTGATAATATTACAATTAAAGAATCGGATTTTCGGCGTATCAGTGATGTTATATATAAACATTGTGGCATTAATTTGCATGAAGGCAAGAAAACCCTTGTGCGTGCCCGACTGGCTAAAAGAATACGCGAGTTGAACTTCAATGATGTTACCAGCTATATTGATTTCGCCTTGCATCAGGACAATATACATGAATTTTACAATCTGGTAGATTCTATTAGCACAAATCTGACCAGCTTCTTTCGGGAAAAAGTACATTTTGATTATATCAGGCAGACTTTTTTGCCGCAATTGCTCCAACAAAAAAAAACTCAGGGCAACAACCAGATACGCATCTGGTCGGCTGGCTGCTCTTCTGGCGAAGAACCTTATACTATCGCTATCACTATGGCTGAAGAACTCGCCGGAAAGGGAAGCTGGGATTTGAAAATATTGGCCAGCGATGTCTCTACCAGGATACTTAAAACTGCCCAGGCGGGTATATATGATAGCTCAAAAATAAAACCTTTGAGCACGCAACAACGTCTAAAGTATATGACAAATATCAAAGTTGATGGACAAATTACACATCAGGTGAGGCCGGAGCTTAAAAGTAAGATTAGTTTTAGGTATTTGAATTTAATGGAAAGTTGGCCTTTTAAAGGCCCCTTTGACATAATCATGTGCCGGAATGTGATGATTTATTTTGATAAACCAACGCAAACAAAGTTGGTTAATCGGTATTATGATTGTCAGGCAAAAGGTGGTTTACTTTGTATTGGACATTCTGAGTCACTTACCAATACCAATCACAAATATAAATATGTTATGCCTGCGACTTATATGAAATAAATAGTTATTTTTAAAATATTGACAACGATAGGGGGATACCGATGTCTTTTAATATACTTATTGTGGATGATTCCAGCGTCACCCGAGCTGTGCTGAAAAAAACGATTCTAATGACCGAATTCCCGGTTAATACTATTGCTCAGGCAACCAATGGATTTGAGGCTTTGGAGTTGATGAAGTCACAGTCAATCGATATAGTGCTTACTGATCTTAATATGCCGGAGATGAATGGAATTGAAATGTTTGAACATATGAAGGAAGACCCCCATACAGCGGATATTCCTCTGGTTGTGATATCTACCGAAGCCAGCGCTAGTCGTATTAACGAACTGAAATCTCAAGGCATGAGAGGTTATGTTCACAAACCTTTTACCGCTGAAAATGTCAGAGATATTCTAAGCAGTATACTTGGCATGTCAACTGTTTAAGTCAAGAGTCCAGATAGAGGCAACCATGATAAAAATCGGTGCATTAACAGCTAAAAAAATAATAAAAGTTTTGATCGTAGATGATTCAGCGGTGGTTCGCAGTGTTTTAAGTAAACAGTTAAATAATGTTCGGGATATTAAAGTTGTCGGTACTGCCCCCGATCCGTATATCGCCAGGGATAAAATCATTTCTTTATCGCCAGATGTTATTACTCTGGATGTCGAAATGCCCAGAATGGATGGTATTACCTTTCTTAAAAAATTAATGAAGCACCACCCATTACCGGTCATTGTCATTAGTTCTCTGACACCGCATGGTGGGGATATGGCGATCGAAGCTCTTGATGCCGGCGCTATTGATGTTATGTGCAAGCCCGGTCAGGCATATACTGTTGGTGACCTTGGCATAGATCTGGTTCAAAAGATTAGAGCTGCAGCATGTGCCAAAATCTCCAGAATTGTGGCAAGACCAGATGAAAATAAATCAGTGAGACTTTCAATGACTCGTACAACCGATAAAATCTTTGCTATTGGAGCTTCTACTGGTGGTGTTGAAGCTTTGACCCAGGTTTTGACAAGAATGCCGGCTAATACTCCCGGAACCGTGGTTGTTCAGCATATGCCGATGAAATTTACTGCTTCTTTTGCCCAAAGGCTTAATGGTATATGTGCCATGGAAGTTAAAGAGGCCCAGCATAATGATAGTGTAATACCCGGCAGAGTTTTAATTGCACCCGGTGGTAAACATATGATATTTAGACGTTCTGGTGCCAGATACATGGTCCATATTAAAGATGGACCACCTGTACATCATCAAAAACCAAGCGTAGAGGTATTATTTCATTCCGTCGCACAATATGCCGGAACAAATGCAGTGGGAGTTATTTTAACTGGAATGGGCGCTGATGGTGCAGAAGGGCTTCTTGAAATGCGACAAAATGGTGCCAGGACTATCGCTCAGGATGAAAAAAGTTCTGTTGTTTTTGGTATGCCAAAAGAAGCTATCACTCTTGGAGCGGCAGAAAAAATTGTCTCTTTAAGCGACATAGCAAAAACCATGCTGAATTTAGCGTGATGATTTACAAAATAATATTTCAAGTAGATTTGGGTTTTATTTAGAATAGATGGAGTTAGCAATGGATGTACGATATATTAATCCTTTTTTGTTGGCTGTTAAAAATGTATTTGATACGATGCTTAACATGCCTTTCAATCTAGGCAAACCAATGCTCAAACCTGATAAAAGGCCTTTATATGATGTCAGCAGCATGATAGGGCTTTCAGGAAATGTAACCGGATGTGTTGTCATTAATATGTCCGGTGCGCTCGCTATGGCTTTAGTCGGAGCCCTTACCGGTGAAAAGGTTAACAGTATCGATGATGATTGTATGGACGCCATTGGCGAAATATCTAATATGATTACCGGTAATGCAAAAAAAGATTTCCCTTGTTCAGATACCTCGATTTCCATCCCAAGTGTCGTCGTGGGAAAACATAAAACGCTTTACCCTAATGACATACCGATTATTTCTATCCCATGCGAAACCAGTTTTGGTCGCCTCATGGTTGATATCGCAATAAAACATGGAAATACAGCTTCGAATAAACTTAAAGCTCAAGCGGCAATGGCATGAAATCATTACTGCTTTTGTGATACTGTGTTATGAAAAATAGATTCGCGATAACATTTATTCGAATCTATTTAAGACGGGTTATCTGTTATGAGAAACATAAATAATAATTATAAACCATATCAATGGAGATTATGGCTGATATTTATTGCTATTTTTGCCATAAGTATTGCAGCTGTTTTTGAGCATTCCCATAGCAAATACAAGCATAATCAGGCCGTTTCCAGCAATATTACATCTTTGGCAGACCAGCTTAATGCTGTTGGTTTCAACCGTGCCCGGCAGGACCTCTTTGGTATATCAAAAATGCCAGGTATCATCAGCACTGCCCGAGGGGATAATCTTGCCGATAATCCAGAAGTTCTCGCTGCAATTACTGCTGCTTCTTTTACGTCAGAGGCAAACATAATCTATCTTCTTAACGCATCAGGAACCACTGTTGCTTGTACACCTTTTGATGATGGTAAGACATTTACCGGGAACAATTACGCATTTCGTCCCTATTTCTCTAATGTAATTAATAGCGGTGAACCTGCTTTCTATGCCGCTTTAGGGGTGACTACCAATTTGCGAGGTATTTATGTTAGTGTGCCAGTTATCAATGAGCAAGAAGTATTGGGTGTACTTGTTGCTAAGTTGCCGCTGACTGAAATAGATCGCTGTCTTAATAATCGTTCCTGTCCTGTAGCCCTTGTTTCACCGGATGGAGTAGTTTTCGCATCGAACCAGAAAGAATGGCTTTTCAAAACTGTCTGGCCAATAACTCAAGAAAAAAGAAATGAGATATTGGCAACTAAACAATTTGCCGATGAACCTCTTGAACCGCTTGGCAGTGATTTTCTGCAAGCCAGTTTAGTTGTTGACGGTAAAAATTATGAAGCTATAAGCGTTGAAGTTATGACAAATAACCACAACCATCCCATAGTCTAGGGAATAGGTGTGTTAAGCTGATTTGCGGTAGCAAAAATAGCTTTTTTTTGGGGTT
>JAEIOG010000205.1 GCA_016342495.1 Phycisphaerae bacterium | reverse complement strand
TCTGGCCATAGTAATTACCTTTCATCTATAGGTTAACATATCTATGACCATTTACACAGTTTATTTTACATCCTCGTTTTCAGTTCTAAAATTCTTCCTTATCTGCGTGATGCCCATGACCATACCATGCAGATTATCGATGCCATCGAAAATTACCGGGAGATGCTCAGTAGCTTAACGGAGCTTTATCTTTCCAGTGTCTCCAATCGCATGAATGAAGTCATGAAAGTTTTGACAATTATCGCTACGATTTTCATTCCCCTGACCTTTGTCGCCGGGATTTACGGGATGAATTTCGCCAATATGCCCGAACTCTCCTGGCGCTGGGGTTATCCTGTCGCTCTGATTGTCATGGCTTTGACAGGTGTTGTGATGGCCGGCTGGTTTAAGTATAAACGCTGGTGGTAATACAGGCTATATCAATAGAATGGCCCCAGCCGGAAGGGTCATATGACTTGTGATATTTGGTTGATCTTCATGGCGATAAGCTGGAATAACATTATTGCAGGATATTGCACATGATTTCATAGAGCTTGACATAGGCATTAGACCATGCCTGTTGTCGGAAAAATGATATGGGGCTTTCGGGGTTGCCGATGAATGGCCGCAATACCCAGGCCATCTGGACTGCGACAAAACCATAGGTGAATATCCAGGCATTGAGCATTTTTTTATGTCGCGGGTCACGCTGGATTAAAGGTGTGTAGTATCGTCTTAATATAATTCTTGAGCTGATACTTGCTGTCGCGAACATGGCCATATTAAAAAGGATCGCGACATTATAGTTTTCGAATGAAAGATACCACAATGCTGTAAATGGTGCCAGTGAAGCCAGGATAATCGTAAGGCCGGCCTGGGTGGCAATCAACGACCTTAGGCAATAGCCCAAATCATCGCGCAGGCCAACTAAGGTGTTTAATACAAAGAAACTGGGCAGGCTGATAGCAAAAGCTACGGTAAGCAAAATCGGCACCTTGACAGCAGCATACAGCATATGAACCAGGCGTTCAGCGTTTATGCCATTATAGCTGCCCATAACCGCCCCATAGATACTGCCAAATACCATCACCGGTAATATCAGTCGAACTAAATCGGCCCTGGCCTGGACTGTGACCAGTGATGGATCTGCCCTGAGAATCCTGCTGGTAAGATATAACAGTCTTTTAATCATTATAGCCCTAAAAGATTGCCAAGAGCACTGAAAACAGCCTGAAAGAAATTGCTTTCTTTAGTTCTGAACCAGGCAAAGTCCATCTCGGGGTTTCCTATGAACGGTCTTAGCACCCATGACATTTGGGCGCCAACCACTGAGAATACAAAAACCCATATTTTAAAGACGCTTTTGGCTTTCTGGTCGGTGCGGGAGCCATAGGTATCCAGAGCTGAACGAATTTGTTCATCAGAATCACTTGCCGCTGGTTTTGCCAGACCGGTGTTTTCATCAATTATGATTTCTGCATCTGTATCATTATTTATCGGCTCGGTGATTTGTTTTTGTTTATTGGTGTATAAGTCCAATAGATACGGGTCTGAAACCAGCACGAGTCGATGCAGGGTTTTCAGCAGGAAGGTCAGGCCCAGAATCCCGCCAATACCACAGGCCGCGACATTGAGCAGCACCATAAAATTATAGCTATTGGTGCTGAGCGAGAAGAATACGACAATAGTTCCCAGCGATGCGGCGATTGCAGTTATCACCGCCACTGATGCCACCAGCAGACGCAGCACCGAAGTCATCTTCAGCTTAGAGCCAATCAATGCATTAAAGACATACAGGGAAGGAAAGGTAATCAGCAGGGTCAGAAAGAACAATAAAGGGAATTTAACCGCAGAGGCCAATAGCTGGGTTTTATCACCACCGCTGCTGGCGGCGAAAGTGCCCATGCAAATGCCATAAATCAGGCATAATAAGACAGTTACAACGGCAATACCGCCGACGGGGATATCTACCTGACCATCTTTAATCGCTTCCATGCGGGTGGCATCGCCCCGCAGTATGCTATCGACCTGTTTGAACCATTTAATCATAATATTAACCCTCAAATAGAATCTATTCAGTTACCAGTATGCTATTTTGCCATTAAAGTGGCGGGCTGTCAATTATAAATAAGTTAAAAGTCAACGGGGATAAGTTAAAAATTGTGATGTTCGATGATCGCTCATGCTGAATACTGTTTTTGTCCGCAGATCCACACAGATAAGAGCTGCTTACCGGCAGCAAAGATATATATAATATATTTTTTTATTTCATCGGCGGTCGCCGATGTCTCATCTGCGTTCATCTGCGGACAATATATTCTGATTTCCGGCCTGCTTAGAGCACAGCTGACACGGTATTACTGGGCAGAGCATCGCCGGCGGGGTTAGTCGCTATTATGCGATATTCCAGCTGGCTGCCGCGCGGTTGTTCATTTAGCTGACAACTGGTTTCAAAGCAGGTGCATATCTGGACCCAGCTGCTAAAGACACCGGTGCTATCTTCGTTGCGTCTTTGCACGATAAAATTGCTGGCTTTGCCGCCGGTGACAGCTTTGGTCCATTTGAACGTTATATCGCCGGGGCCCTGAGTCACTGCGATAAAGTCTTCGACCTGGCCGGGAGCTGCCAGCGGCACAGCCGGAGACTTCGGCGCCCAGCCGATTTCATAGAGTTTATCGGGGTCGCCAGCACAATCGACATCGGCCAGCTTGATATCATCTTTCATGATGCTTTTGAGGGTGCCGAGCTTGGCGTTTTTGGCCGTGACCGCTGCCCGATAAGCTGCCTTGGCACTTTCCATCGCCGTGCTGGCGGCCAGATACTCGCTTTGTGCCGTAGATAGCGGCAAAGGATCGATACTGGGAAAGTCCGTGCCATGACTGGCAAGGCCGCTGATCATTTTGTTAGATAAAACTACGATATTACTCTCATCACCTGGAAACTTCATAAGCAAAACTCCTATGCTACGCGCATGGCGTAATTGTTGTTGTTTCGGACTACAATTTCCGTTTCCGTTGGAAACTGCATTTATCCACTTCGTTTTATGATTAGCTGAACGTACAGCTACTTTTTTGGTTGTTTTGTGCAAGCCCCAAGAGGACACAAAAGTGTAATTGTCATTTTGGACAATTGACTTTCATACTTTTGTGCTGATTTCACCTGGCACAATTTTCTGAGTTGTAAATCATGGTGTTGTATCTGTTATATTTTATTGGCTAACTGGGAAAGTTACTTGATGATTTATGGAAAAGTTTTATCCCGGATTTATCAAGACCCGGCCAGATATACTCCGGTGATCCTGTTTGCCAATACTGATAAGGCCAATTAAGCTGGGCTGAAATTGATATGTTGCGGGCCAAAAAATTCTGCAGAAATTTACCCTAAGTGCAATAGCGGTCCCATAACCGAAGTTGAAAATGTCTTTTTCATGCATGAAAACCTCTTATCCATGCATGAATATGTCTTCCGCATCGATGAAAACGTCTTCCTCATGCATGAAAATGTCTTAACGATGCATGAAAACGTCTTAATCATGCATGAAAATGTCTTAACGATGCATGAAAATGTCTTCCGCATGCATGAAAACGTCTTCGGCATCGATGAAAACCTCTTAATCATGCATGAAAATGTCTCCAACAAGCCGGTTTAATTGAGAATTGACAATTGACAATTGATAATTATAATACTTGTAGAGAGAATATTAACCTAGTGGAGACTATTATTATGTTAAAACCTGTAAAAACCACCATAATGCTGGCGGTCACCGCAGCTTTGATGCTCGCCGGGTGCCCGCAACCTAAAATCTCAATAAACAAACGGGGTGGCATTGGTCTGCGCAGCAGCCCGATGGGGGAGTATTCACAACCTTAAAATTGCATTATAATTATACCTGACTTAAGATAATTATTCCATAAATATTTTCCATATGCTACAATTAAACTATGGAAATTAATAATAGATTTACAAAAAAGCTTTAGCATTATAATTTGCCATATCACGCACATGAACTAACTTTCAGCTGTTATTGCCGCAGGAATTTTGTTGCCAAAGAAAAGCTGTGTCAGTGGCTGGATATGGCTGAGGTGCCGTTGAAAATAGAAAACGAATCGTGGCCGAGATGAGATTGTCAAATGTGATTTTATCGTTTGAGACGGATTCCCCATCGGGCTGCTGCGCAGACCGATGCCACCCCGGTCATATATTGAGCTCATAAAAGATCACGGGCACCCGGCGTGAATTCTGCATGGAATTATAACTGGGAATAGTGCTTTTTCTTTGCTTTTTACTTACATCTATGGCACCAAAGTGCTATAGATGTAAGCTTTGTTTATTATGTTCACTAGATGAAAGGTGTAAGTGTGATAGATATGAAGTATGAATTGTTTCTAATTATTCTTGCCGTATTTGTTTTGAGTTTTTCGGTAACTTTGGTTTATGCTGAACCGACGATTATTAATTATGATGACAATCCCAATCTGCAAAAAGCTATGGAATATGATTTGACTATAGATAACAGTATTTTTCGTGATGAAAAAGGTCGGTTTAACAAAGAATTATATGATTCTTATGTAGCAAAGGCAGATCACAAAATAGCCGAGAAATATTATCTGGCCTATCTTGAAGA